>DASSGK010000449.1:0-9361 GCA_035693505.1 Vicinamibacterales bacterium | reverse complement strand
ACTCGGGCAGATGGGCATTCAGATGGGCGCCGAAAGCCTGATGATGAAGTACTCGCGGAACGATGAATCACAGGCCGACGAAGTCGGCACGGTCATCCTGTACAAGGCCGGCTACAACCCGCAAAGCATGGCGGACTTCTTCCAGACGATGGGATCGCAGGGCGGCGAGGCTCCGCCGGAGTTTTTCAGTTCTCACCCGAATCCAAAGAATCGCCAGCAGGCAATTCAAAAGCAGATCACGAACTGGCCGGCCGCGAGCTACTCGGGCGACAGCGCCGATTTCTCCAACGTTCGACAACACGCGACGCAGGTGCGAGCGTACAGCGCCGCGGAAATCGCGCAGGGCGCGAAGTCAGGCCAGTGGGCCGCGCTCAATCAGCAGAACGGCGCGGGCCTGAATACCCGGGGCGCGAGCTCGTTTCCGACGCGGGCTGAGGCGGAGGCGCTCGCCACACCGGCGGCCGTCGCGCTCAAGGACGTCACGCCCGCCCAGAAAATGGTGACCCACGATCTGGGCCCGATAAGAATCAATCGCCCCGACAACTGGCCGGTGACGCTTCCCGAACAACAGGGGCAATTCGTCATGATCGCTCCGAAGGCAGGGGTGACCAAGAATGGCGTGGGCTACGGCGTGATGCTCAACGGTGCCCCGGCGCCAAGCCAGCGCATGAGCGTGGATGACATGACGAACGCGCTGATCGCCGCCATCCAGCAGAACAATCAGCTGGAGCAGATCAACAAGCCGCAGCCGATCACGGTCGGCGGCCTGGAGGGCCGATCGACGTTCTTGCGATCGCATTCGCCGTTTCCTGACGGCGAGGGCCAACCGCTGGTGGAGCGGGACTGGCTCGTGACGGTGCCCCGAAATGATGGCTCGATGATCTTCATGATCTTCATCGCGCCGGAAGCGGACTTCGCCCGTCTCCAGCCGGCGTACGACGCGATGGTCAAGAGCGTGCAGTTCAAGTAGCGCCTGTGCGGCTGACGTGACACCGGAAGCGCTCTACGCAAACTTTTTGGCGAGACCCAGGAACTGCTGAATCTCTTCGCGCGTGTTGAACAAGGCCGGCGACACGCGCACCAGCGATCCTCCTTCTCGGAAGCTGACCTGCACGCCGGCGCCGTCCAGCACCTCGCGCGCCCGCGACTGGTTTCTGTCGAGATGCACGGTGACGATCGACGACTGGTTGCCGGCGGGCGTGAACAACCGGAAGCCCAGTTGCACGAGACCCTCACGGAGTTCGGCGGCGAGCGCCACAGTGTGCCGCTCGATCCGATCGACGCCAACCTTGTCGAGATAGGTCAGCGCGGCGCCGAGCTGATAGATTTCGGCGAAGGGCAGCGTCGCATACTCGAACTTCTTCGCCGTCCGGTAAATCTGGAACCGATGATCGTCGAGTTGCTTCTCGACGTGCAGCGCGCCCATCCGATCCGTGCGAATCCGTTCGAGGAGCTCGCGCCGGACAAAGAAGGGCGCAACCCCGAACCCGCCCAGCAGCCACTTGTAAGTGCCGCTGGTCAGGCAATCCACGCCCGCGGCTCGGACGTCGACGGGAAACATGCCGAGCGCCTGCACGGCATCGGCATAGAACAAGGCGCCGTGCGCGTGCGCCACGTCGGCAATCGGCCGCATGTCGTGGCGCAACCCGTTCTGGTGTGAGACCCATGCGACCGAGACGAGCCGGGTTCGACCGTCGACCGCACTGGCGAAGTCGTCGGCCGCAACGCGACCGTCATGATGGGGCACGATCCTCAGAGCGATCCCGCGCGACTCCTCGAGGTGGCGGTACAGGACGAAGCTGGTTTCGTAGTGGAGCTCGTCGATGACGACGTTGTCGCTGGGTTTCAAGTCGAGGGCCGACGCCACGATGTTCTCGCCTTCGCTGGTGGCGTACAGGAACCCGATCTCTTCCGCCTCCGCGCCGATGAGACGCGCGAATTGCGCTCGAACCTGATCGGTCGTCTTCACCATTTCGTCGAGGCGGAACGGCCTGGTGGCTTTGCGCTCGGCAAAGGTACGGGCGGCCTCAGCGACGGGCAGGGGGATCGGCGCGATGTACGCCGAGTTCAGGTACAGCCCTTCGCGCGCGGCGGGGAAATCGTGGCGGACGCCAAGCGGGTCCCGCACGTCGCCTGCCGTCGGTCCCGTATTCGTCTGCAGCAGCGCCGCCGCGCCAGACGCCAGTTCGACGAACTGTCTGCGGTTGAGCTCCACGTCACCCTCCCGCGCCGATCCTACACGCGGAATGGTGTCGTCGTGCAGGTCCCTGCACGCGGGATGGTGTCGTTGTGCAGGCCTTCAGGCCTGCAATCCAGGAGCGAGAGTCAATTGCAGGACGGCCCGACGACGCGCACCGCGCTGACTTTCAGATCGTGGCTGTTCAGCGTGCCGGTCGCGGCAACGCGCCGCCCGACGGCCTTGCGCAGCGTCGTCCGATCGGACGGTTCGATGAGCGACACCGGAGCGGCCCGCCGCTTCAGGAAGCCCGTTTTCCAACTCCGCGACTTCGGCGCGTCGATGCCCTCGGTGTCGGTGAGACGGTATTCGTCCTGCGACACGCTGACTTCGAGGCAGCCGGTGATCGTCACCGGGGCGACGCCAATCGTGCCGCTCGAGGCCGTGGCCATCGGCGGGGGAGGGAGTGCTTCCGATCCGGGCAGCTTCGCCGCGACGTCCTCGGTGAGCGACACAGTGGCGACCGACGTGACGGGCGCGATCGGCGCCACGGACCTGGAAGATTTCGCGGTCCGAGCGGTCTCCGGCTTCGGCGTGATGCTCTTCTTCGATGGCGCGATCGACGGGCGTGGCGCGGCAGCCGCTGTCGTCGGAGCCGGTGCCGCGAGATCGGCAGCCGGTAAGGGGACCTCTGGTTTCGAGGCCGTCGCGCCCTCTTCCGTCGCGGGGGCCGACGGCGGACGCGGGAACGCGAGCAGCGCGATCACGATGAATGCCGTGGCGGCCAGTGCGATCGAGCGCATCGGCGTCGTTCGCGCTGGCGCCGCTGGGCGGCGCGCTGATTGAGCGGCCGCTGCCGGAACGACAGGTTCGGTGCGAACCTCCGCCACTGACGCGATGGGTTCGGTGCGGACTTCCATTGCCTGAGTGACGGTCTCTTGCGGCGCAGACGCGGCGGCGGGCTCCGCGGGTGCCGGCGTCGTCGGTTCAACAGAGTCGTCGTGAAACGCCGTCATGGCAGCAGCAGTCCTTTCCAGGCTGAGTGGCGGCGCCGCGTCTTGCGCGAGCTCGGGCGACGCCAGTGGTTTGCGATGGACTCTCGACGCTCGCGCCTTCTTCGTGCTCGTTTTCGTCCGACGGCGGTGCTTCGGCTTCTTTCCTGCTCGATTGCCGCCCTCCGTGCCGACGTCAGCCGACACCTCGAACGTCAGGTGAACGCGACGGCCCGTCTTGATTGGCGGAACCTTGATGACGCGCCTTGGCACAACGGGTCCACCGCGGCAATTCACGTGCCGCGGGGTTTGCCTCGGAATTGCATTCAGAGGCGGTCGCGCGGTTACGGGACGGTTACTCGACTTTCAACTCTGGGCGTAGGATCAACCTTCTCGGGGAGGCGACCGTCGAATCGCGAATGAGCATCATGAGATGGCTGCGGGATTCACTGCGCGACGGCCGCCACGCGCTCCGGCTGTTTCGTGCGGCGCCCGGTTTTGCCGCCGCCGCCGTCGCGACACTGGCGCTTGGCATCGGCGCGACGTCTGCCATCTTCAGCGTCGTGCGCACGGTGCTGATCGAACCGCTCCCATACCGGGATCCCGATCGGATCGTCACGGTGTGGGAGACGGTCCGCGGAGGCACGAGCCGGAACGTGATCGCGTCGGCCAACTTCGTCGCCTGGCGCGAGCGCACGCACACGCTCGAGCATCTCGGGATGGTCGGCCCGACCACGCTGACCCTGGTCGTCAACGGACAGGCTGAGCGGGACGCAGGGCTCTTCTGTTCCTCCGACGTGCTGCAGACGCTCGGAGCCCAGCCTGCTCTAGGCCGGGCCTACACGGTCGAGGAAGACACCAGTCGCGCCGTCATCGTCGTCAGCCACGAATTCTGGCAAGCGAGACTGGGCGGACGCCACGATGTGATCGATCTGAACCTGACGACCGACGAAGGTCCGCGGACGATCGTCGGCGTCATGCCTCCGGCGTTTACTGTTGCTGGTCAGAAGGTCGACTTTCTGATTCCGTACGGCCAATCAACCGAGCAGCTGCGCGCGGAGCGCGGCCGCGGCAGTTCGTACGCGCTCGCGCGCCTGCGCGAGGGCGTGTCGTTCGAGCAGGCGTTTGCCGAGATGCGCGGCATCTTCGCCCAGCTCGAACGGGAAGAGCCGCAGCTCAACGCGCGGCGAACGGTGATGATGTTTCACGTGCAGGAGCAGATGGTGGGGGACGTCCGGCCCGCACTGCTCGCGTTGACCGGTGCGGTGCTGCTCGTGCTGCTGGTGGCGTGCGTGAACGTCGCGAACCTGCTGCTGGCGCGAAGCGCCGCGCGCGCCCGCGAGTTCGGGCTTCGGTCCGCGCTCGGCGCCCCACGCAGCCGGTTGATGCGGCAGATGCTGATCGAAAGCCTGCTGCTCGCGGCGGCCGGAGGCGCCGCGGGACTGGTTGTCGCGGCGCTCTGCCATCGGGGCCTGCTGGCGCTCGTCGGCGACCGCATTCCGGTGCCCCGCCTCGAACAACTGTCGTTCGATTGGCGGGTGGTGATGTTCACGATGCTGGTCGCGCTCGGGACCGGCATCGTGTTTGGCGTTGTTCCAGCCTGGATGTCGACCAGCCGATTGAACGACGTGATCCGTGAAGACGGTCGTCACGGCGGTAGCCGGCGCCTGCACTTCGTGCTCCGCGCGCTCGTCGTGGCCGAAGTCGCGCTGTCGCTCGTCCTGCTGGCCGGCGCAGGCCTGCTGATGCGCAGCTTCGTCAAGCTGCAGCAGGTCGATCCCGGTTTCCGGAGCGACGGCGTGCTCACGCTCGGCGTCCAGCTGCCGGTGAACCGGTACGATCACTCACAGTCGATCGCCTTCTACCGCGAGTCGCTCTCACGCCTGGCCACGCTGCCGGGAGTCCAGCAGTCAGCCGGTGCGACCTGTTTGCCGGTGCCGTTTGCCTGCATCGGTACCAGCTTCTGGCGCGTCGACCGGCCAAGACCGACGGACGGCCAGCTCCCCTCCGGTGAAGTCCGGCCGATCACGCCAGACCTGTTCAAGACGATCGGCATCCCGCAGATCGCGGGACGCGACTTCTCCGAGTCGGACACGGTGACGTCGGTGCCCGTCGCGATCGTCAGCGAGTCGCTCGCGCGGCAGCAGTTCGCGGACGAGAATCCGCTGGGCCGCCGCCTTCGCGTCAACGTCGATCACGCGAACGGCCGCGAAGATGTGGAGTGGACGATCGTTGGCGTGGTCGGCAACACGCGCTCGACGCTCGACGGACCCGTGAAGCAAACGATCTACATTCCGAGGACGCAGCGTCCCAGCAACAGCGTCAGGTTCTTCATCCGCAGCGCGCAGGACCCGGCGATGCTTGCGCCGGCCGCGACGCGACTGATTCGCTCGATGGAAGCTGACGCGCCGGTTCAGTCGCTCACGCTCGAGGACGCCGTGGGGAGCACGATTGCGCGACCACGCGCGCTGTCGTGGCTCGTGGGAGTCTTCGCGCTCGCCGCGCTCGCGCTTGCGGCGGTCGGGGTCTACGGAGTGACGGCGTACTCCGTAAGGCAGCGCACGCAGGAGATAGGCGTGCGCATCGCCCTGGGTGCGACGGCGCCATCCGTCCTGCGCCTTGTTCTCGGTCAGGCGGTGCAGCTCGTGGCGATCGGGGTGGCGACAGGTCTCGCCGCCGCGGCCGCATTGACGCGGCTCCTCGCGCGGTTGTTGTTCGAAGTCGGACCGTTCGATCCATGGACGTTCAGCGCGACCGCGCTGCTCCTGGTGCTCGTCGGGACGGTCGCGTCGTATGTTCCGGCTCGGCGTTGCATCGGCCTGGCCCCACTCGACGCGCTGCGGACGAATTGAGCGTGAAAAGAATTAAGATGCCGTGTGAATTCGAGACAGGACCGGCAGGCTTTCCTCTCCGAACTCAATGAGGCGATCAGGGAGATCGCGGACCCTGCGCGGATTCTCCGGGAAACTTGTCGCTTGCTCGGGACCCACCTGCACGTCAACCGCGTCGCTTACGCAGAGGTGGACGGCGACGATTGCGCCGTCCTCGACGATTACGTGGACGGCGTTTCCTCGATCGCCGGCCGTTTCCGCTGGACGGATCTGGGCGCTAGCCGCAAAGTCGAAACCGTGAAAAGCGGCACGTTGATCTCGAATGACGTTTCATCCGGGCCGCACACGCCGGCCGAGCGCGACAGCCTGCGGGCCGCGGGCATCGGGGCGTACGTGTGTCCGCTGCTCGTCAAAGACGGGCGGTTCGTCGCGTTCTTCGGCGTGCACAGCCGCGAGCCGCGCGTGTGGACGCCAGAGCAGGTCGCGCTGGTGGAGGATGTGGCCGATCGGACCTGGGCAACGTTGGAATATCGCCGCGCTGAGGCACGCCTGCGCGCCAACGAAGAGCGGCTCGCGTTCCTGCTTCAGCTCAACGACGCGCTCCGGCCGCTGAGCGATCCGGGCGACGTCCAGGAGACGGCCGCGCGGCTTCTTGGAGAACATCTCGGTGCCAGTCGCGTCGGCTACGCGGAAATGAGCGGCGGCGAGTACCAGATTTACCGCGAGTACACGCACGGCGTCCCGCGACTGGTTGGACGGTCGACAAGCATTTCGATCGGCGACGAGCTGCGCGAGAGATCCCGCCGCGGCGAAACGATCGCCATCAACGATACCCAGACCGATCCGCGGTTGAGCGACGCTGACCGGGCCACGTTCGAGGCGCCCCAAATCCGGGCATTGATCGGGACGACGTTATTCAAAGACGGACGCATGGTCGCCGCCTTTGGCGCCAACAACGTGACCCCGCGCATCTGGACCGAATCGGAGATCACCCTCGTTCGCGACGTCGCCGAACGAACCTGGGACGCCGTCGAGCGCACCCGTGCCGATGCGGCGCTCCGCGAACAGGAACAACGGCTCCGCATGGCGCTCGAAGCGTCGGCCGGCGGCTCGTGGACCTGGAGCGCCGTCACGAATCGGGTCGACTGGGATGAGCGATTCCGGTCGCTCTATGGTTTCGGTCCCGACGAGCCCGCGACGTCCGAGGCCTGGATGTCGGGTGTGCACGAGGACGATCGGCCGCGGTTGAACGCGCTGCTCAATGAAGTGCTCACCTCGAAAGAGAAGGATTCCTGGCAGAGCACCTTCCGTTTCGTGCGGCCCGACGGCGTCACGATCTGGGTTCAGAGCCGCGGGCGCGCGGATCGCGACGGCGAGGGGCGCGTCACGCGGCTCACCGGTCTCGATCTGGACTTCAACGAGCACCGCCGGACGGAGGAGGCGCGCCAGGCGCGCCGGGAAGAGGAGCACGATCGCGCCCTGTGGACGCTCCTGCAGACCGCGACCGAAGGAATCGTGTCGGTGGATCCGCAGGGGGTGATTGTCACCGCGAATCACGCGCTCGAAACGATGTTCGGTTGGGCGTCCAGCGAGCTGATCGGCCAGCGGATCGAGGTGCTGATGCCGTCGGCGTTTCGCGACGGCTACACACGTCGCGGCGGGCTGCACCTTGTCGGTATTCGCAGAGACGGCTCGAAGTTTCCGATTGAAGTCAGCGTGAACCACGTGTCGACGCCCCGCGGCGAACGCGCGTTCGCGTTCGTGACCGACATCACCGATCGCCAGCGCGCCGCCTCCGTGCTGCAGGAGCGCACCGCCGAACTCGAGAAGCGGACGACGCAACTGAGCCGCATGGCGTCGGACCTGACGCTCGCCGAGCAGCGCGCACGCGAGCAGATCGCCAGGACGCTCCATGACGGGCTTCAGCAGCTGCTGGTCATTGCGGCATTGAACCTCGAGCAGCAGGTGAAACGCGACAGCGAGGCTGGCTCGACGCCGAGCGAGCTGATCGCGGAGGCCAAGCAGCAGATCGACGAGGCGATCACCGCCGCACGCTCTCTGAACTTCGAGCTGTTTCCGCCGGTGCTGCAGCAGGCCGGCCTGCCTGCGGCGCTCGCGTGGCTCGCACACTGGACGCGGGACAAGTACAAGGTGGACGTTCAGCTGATTGCCGACCCGCGAGCGGATTCCGGTCGAAAGGACGTCCGGACACTGCTGTTCGAGTCGGTGCGGGAGCTGTTGTTCAACGTCGTGAAGCACGCGCAAGCGGATCGGGTCCTGCTCGAGTTGACGCTCGACGCCGACGACCACCTGTGCATCAGCGTGTCGGACGAGGGCATCGGGTTCGAGCCAGCGGGTCTCCAGGATCGGTCGATGGCCGGTCAGGTCGGGTGGGGACTGTTCAGCATCCGCGAACGGCTGACGCTCCTCAATGGCCGCTTCGAGATCGAGAGCTCGCCTGGCATCGGGACGCGCGTACGGCTCGTGGCGCCGCGACATGCGCAGGTTGTCGCCGACAGCCCGCCGGTGCCCGTCTATGCTTCGAGAGGCGTGCCATCAACAGCCGGCGGCAGGCGTTCGCCTACCGGCACCCTCCGGATCCTCGTCGTCGACGATCACGCCGGCGTCCGGAGCGCGATTGGCCATCTTCTGAACGAACGGCCGCAGTTATCGGTGGTCGGCGCCGCAGCGGACGGCATCGAGGCGATCGCGCAGGCGCATGCGCTGAGACCGGATGTCATCCTCATGGACATCGCGATGCCTCAGATGGACGGCATCGAAGCCACGCGGCGCATTCGCGCCGAGCTCCCCGACATCCGGATTCTCGGTTTGTCGATGCAGCCTCGAAGCGTAGCCGCTCACGCGATCGAGGAGGCGGGGGCGCACGGATTCTTCGTCAAGGGCACGGACACGCAGAGGTTGATCGAGCACCTGCTGGCCGTCCAGGCGTCGGGCGGCGCCGGCGATCCGGCGAAGCCCTGATGCCGATACGGCCCCGCGTCCTGATCGCGGATGATCATCCCGGCCTGGTGAAGGCGTTGAGCCGCGTGCTGTCGATCCACTGCGACATCGTCGGAGTCGTCGCCGACGGCAACGATGTCGTCGAGGCCGCGGCGCGGCTTCAGCCGGTCGTGACCGTGGTCGACTTGAACCTGCCCCACGTCGACGGCCTGGAACTGTGCCGCCGGATCCTGCAGACGAATCCTGGCGCGAAGGTGATCCTCATGACGGCCATGCTCGATCGCGGAATGGCGGACGAAGCAGTGGCGGCGGGGGCCTATGGCTTCTTCGGCAAGGTTCAGGCGGGGCATGAAATGATCGACGCCATCCGCGCGGCCTGGGCTGAGTGCTCAGAACGCGGA
>DASSGK010000448.1:0-3018 GCA_035693505.1 Vicinamibacterales bacterium | reverse complement strand
CAGCGGGTCGGAAGTATAAGCCTGACAACGTGCCAAGCATCAACGAATTGTTCAAGCTCGATGGCCGCATCGCGATCGTGACGGGCGGCTCGCGCGGCATCGGCCTCGAGATGGCGGAAGGGCTCGCGGAAGCCGGCGCCTCGCTCATGCTGTGCGCCCGCCGGGCGGAATGGCTCACGCCGACCGTCGCGGCCATGCGCGCGCGCGGATTCACCGTCGAAGGCGCGCTGTGCGACGTCGCCAAGGCCGCCGACGTCCAGTCGGTCGTGGACCAGACGATCGCGGCGTACGGCCGCGTCGACATTCTCGTGAACAATGCGGGCGTCACGTGGGCCGCCGAACCGGAAGACATGACGCTGGCGCAGTGGCAGAGAGTCGTCGATATCAACCTGACCGGCGCCTTTCTCTTCGCCCAGGCCGCCGGCCGCGACATGCTGACGCGTCAGTGGGGGCGCATCATCAACATCGCGTCGATCGCGGGGATGCATGCGTCGGTGCAGGGACCGCACTACGCGCCCTACGCGGCGACCAAAGCGGGGCTGATCGGATTGACGCGCGAGCTGGCGGTGTCGTGGGCCCGCAAGGGCATCCGCGTCAACGCCATCGCTCCCGGCTTCTTTCACTCGCGACTCGCCGACGGCGCCATCGCGATGAACGAGGCGTCGATCAAAGCGTCGAGCCCGATTCCCCGCGTGGGCGACGCCGGCGAGCTCAAAGGCGTCGCCGTCTTCCTGGCTGCCGACGCCTCCAATTACATCACCGGTCAGACAATCGTCGTGGATGGAGGGCGCACAATCGCGTGACCACCGGGACACCATCCGCCGCGCGGCCCTGGCTGCGCCACTACGACTACTGGGTGCGCTCGAACCTGTCCTATCCGGGACGGCCGTTGAGCGACGTGTTGAACATCAGCGCGCTCGAGCGGCCGGATCGTCCGGCGACGCAGTTTCTCGGTGCGGAGCTGACGTTTCTCGACCTGAAGAAACGGGCCGATTCGCTCGCCGTCTCGCTCGCGCGCCTCGGCATCGTCAAGGGCGACCGCGTCGGCATCATGCTGCCCAACTGCCCGCAGTACATCTTTTCCGCGTTCGCCGTGCTGCGCCTGGGCGCCATCGTCGTGAACATCAATCCGAGCTACACCGCGCGCGAAGTGCTCACGGTGGCGGCGGACTCCGGCGTTCGGCTGGTGATCACGGTGGACGTGCTCGCGCCGCTCCTGCTGGGCGTGCGGGCGCAAACGAGCATCGAAGCCCTCATCGTGACGTCACTGGCCGAGTACTCGGCCGCGGCGGCAGATCCCCCGCGCGTCGAGGGGACGCACACGATGGCCGACCTGCTGGCGCCGGTCGTGCCGGCCGATGTGCCGCACCCGGCCATGGATCCGCACGACATCGCGGTGCTGCAATACACGGGAGGGACGACCGGCACGCCGAAGGGCGCGATGCTGACCCACGCCAGCATCTGGGCCAACATCGTGCAGACGGAGAGCTGGACCAACCCGGCGTACATCTTCAGCGGCAACGAGCGCTATCTCGTCGTCATTCCGTACTTCCACATCTATGCGTTCTCGGTGTGCATGATGATGGGACTGCGGATCGGCGCCCTGCAAATCATCCATCCGAAGTACGAGCCGGAGGCGGTGCTGGCCTCGATTAGAGATCTCCGCCCGACGTACTTTCCGGCGGTGCCGACGGTGTTCGTGTCGCTGCTCAATCACCCGAAAGTCGGCGAATACGGGCTGGAGCACGTCCGACTGTTCAACAGCGGCGGCGCGCCGTGCCCGGTGGAGGTCATGGAGGAGTTCGAACGGCGCACCGGGCGCCCGCTGAACGAGGGGTACGGGTTGTCGGAAACCTCTCCGGTGACGCACTCCACGCCGCAGCTCGCGTTCCGCAAAATGGGAACCGTCGGGCTGCCGTTTCCCGATACTGATACCAAGATCGTGGACGTCGAGACGGGCGAGCACGAGTTGCCGATCGGCGAGGTCGGGGAACTGTGCGTGTCGGGTCCGCAGGTCATGAAGGGCTACTGGAACAAGCCCGAGGAAAGCGCCAACGTCCTGCGAACGGATGAGGGCGGCCGGATCTGGTTCCACACCGGCGACGTGGCGCGCATGGACGAGGACGGATACACGTCGATCGTGCAGCGCAAGAAGGACATGATCATCGTGGACGGGTTCAACGTCTATCCGTCGGACGTGGAGTCGGTCCTCTACGCACATCCCGCGGTCCGGCTGGCGGCGGTCATCGGCATACCGGACGCCTATCACGGCGAAACGGTAAAGGCGTGCATCGCGCTGAAGCCTGGAACGTCCGCGACGAGCGACGAGATCATCGCGCACTGCCGCGAGGGGCTCACTGAGTACAAGGTTCCGCGCCAGATCGAGATCCGCGACACGCTCCCGATGAGCGCCGTCGGCAAGATTCTCTATCGCGTCCTCCGCGATGAACACGCCGGCGTCGTAAAGTGATGACTCACGTCGAAGCGCGCCGCACGATGAGCGGCCTCGAGTTCTTCCAGCGCATGCTCGCCGGCGAGATGCCGCCGCCGCCGATGATCGATCTGCTGGGAATCCGGATCGCCGAAGTCGAGGCAGGTCGCGTCGTCTTTACCGCCACGTGCGAGGAGCGTTTCTACAACGGCACCGGCGTTGCGCATGGAGGATTCGCCGCCACGCTGCTCGACACCGCGCTCGGGTGTGCCGTCAACTCGGCGATGCCGGCAGGGCGGCGCTTCACGACGCTCGAACTCAAGGTCAACCTGACACGCCCGATCACCAAGCAATCGGGTCTGCTGCGATGCGAAGCCTCGGTCGTTCACGTCGGTGGACGCACGGCGACCTCGGAAGGCCGGATCGTGGATGCGAGCGGCAAGCTTTGCGCGCACGGCACGACGACGTGCATCCTCGTCGAGGCGCCGCGCGGCACGCTGGAACCCTAGCGGTTCTCCAGATGATCAACGGGTTGTTTCCGGTGCTCGAGTCGGTCGGCCGGGACATCAAGTACGCCGTGCGCGGGA
>DASSGK010000447.1:0-2315 GCA_035693505.1 Vicinamibacterales bacterium | reverse complement strand
CCGGGATCGGTCATCTGAATCGTCCAGAGCGCGCGCATCAACAAACCCGCGGACACCAGCAGGACCACCGAGGCGACGATCTCGACGACGACGAGGGTCGAGCGCATGCCTTCCTTCTGTCCGCCCCCGGAGCGTGCGCCTTCACGCAGACCGCCCAGGTCGGCCTCTGCGCCCACGCGAAGCAGCGGCGCGAGTCCGAATACCATACCGGTCATGACGGTGAGCGCGAGGGCGAACACGAGGACGCGCAGATCCACCGTCGGAGCGCTCGCCAGCGGCAGGGTCGTCGGCACGAGACGGTTCAGCAGCGGCACCGCGGCATAGGCGATCGCCACGCCGAGCGCGCCGCCGCCGAGCGCCAGCAGCAGGCTTTCCGTCATGAGCTGCCGGACCATGCGCTCGCGTCCGGCGCCCATCGCCGTCCGCACGGCGAGCTCCCGCCGGCGCTCGAGCGCGCGGGCGAGTAACAGGTTGGCGAGGTTGGCGCACGCGATCAGCAGCACGCACGCCGCGGCGCCGCAGAGCGCGTACAGCAGGAGCTTCGACTGCGCCGAGACGCTATCGCTCAGGTGCTCGACGAGCGCACCGACGTCCTTGTTGTCCGCGGGATATTGCTGCTTCGAGCGAGCGGCCAGCACGTCCATCTCCGCTCGGGCCTGCTGAAACGTCACGCCGGCCTTGAGGCGCCCGATCCCGTAATGCCAGTTGTCGTTGCGATCCGTGTACGCCTGCTCGTTGAAGCGGACCGCCGACCAGAATTGCGTGTCGCTCGACGGGAACCTGAAGTCGGGCGGCATTACGCCCAGAATCGTGTACGACTCCGAGTCCATCAGCACCTGACGGCCGACGACGCCGGGGTCGCCGCCATACTGCGATCGCCACAATCGATAGCTGAGGACCAGCGTGCCCGGCGCGCCGTCGCGATCGTCCTCCGCGGTGAACGATCGCCCAATCATCGGCTGCACGCCCAGGGTCGGGAACAGATCGGCGGACACCGCCGCGCCCTCCACCCGCAACGGTTCGTTCGGACCCACGAGATTCCCCGCCGCGCTGTGATACAGCCCGAGGCTCTCGAAGACCGTGCTGCCCTGTTTCCAGTCGCGGTAGTTTGCGGCGGACAGCTCCATGTGGCCGTAGCCCGGCGTGCGCTCCCACAGTTTCACCAGCCGATCCGGTTCGGGGAACGGCAGCGGGCGAAGCAGTACGAAATCGGTGACCGAGAAGGCGGCGGTAGTGGCGCCGATGCCGATCGCGACGATGATGGCTGCGGTGATTGCGAAGCCTGGAGAGCGGCGCACCATCCGCCCGGTGTAGCTCAAATCCTGCCGCAGGAGTTCGAAATGCACGAGCAGGGCGTTGCCGATCATCTCGGGAATCGTTTCGAGCCAGAGGCCGATGGCGCCCGCGGCGCTCGTGGCCTGCCGGCGGCGTTCGAACACGGCGCGCATCTCGCCGCCGTACTCGTTGCGAAACGATGCGGGATACAGATGCAGCAGCAGGCCGTACATGGCTAGGCCTTCCCCGGCGCGAAGCCGGCGGCGCGTGCCATCTTGACCAACTGTCCCAGCCGCCGCGCTTCCGCCTTCGCGGCCGCCGTCCCGTCAGGGGTGATTCGATAGTAACGACGGCGCTCATCGTCGTCCTCGGGCCGTGGCCGCTCGCGCGTTTCGGTGATGAGGCCCTGTTCGAGCATGCGCTGAATGGAGCGATACAGCGTGCCCGCGCTCAGCTTCAGCTCGCCACCGGTCCGAGCGGCGATGTCCTGGATGATGGCGTAACCGTGTCGGTCGTCGTCGGCCAGGGCGAGCAGGATGTGGAAGGTTGCGGGAGGCAGCATGTCCTCAACTATAGCCACTGTGGATATATCCTCCAAGGGCATAGACGGGCCGCAGACTAGAATGGTTGGCTATGGACAAGAACTTCCTGCTGCTGGGCGCGATTGCCGGGTTCCTGGCCGTCGCCCTCGGCGCGTTCGGGGCGCACGGACTCCGCGGACGGCTGTCACCCGAGATGATGAGCGTCTTTCAGACCGGCGTGCAGTATCACCTGGCGCACGCGCTGGCGATCCTGCTGGTGGGGGCCATCATGGGCCACTTGAGCGGCTGGCTGATTCAGACGGCCGGCTGGTGCTTCGTCGCAGGCATCGTCTTCTTTTCGGGAAGTCTCTACCTGCTCGCCGTGACCGGCGTCACGATCCTCGGCGCCGTCACGCCTATCGGCGGCCTGCTGTTCCTCGCCGGCTGGGCCTGCCTCGCGTTCGCGGCGATATAACCGCATCCTCCACGAAGCCACGGAAGGCCACGAAGACGCACGAA
>DASSGK010000446.1:0-15005 GCA_035693505.1 Vicinamibacterales bacterium | reverse complement strand
TGTCCCGCCGAAGCCGTCGCGGCGAAGGCGGAAGCCGGACGGCGTCGGCCTCCATGCCTTGTGCTTCTACACGTACTGCGGTATAGGTAGAAGCACGAGGTGTGAGGTGCCGGACAAATCCGATCTCCCCCAGGGCACGCTCGATCTGCTGATCCTGCAGGTCGTCGCCGCGGGACCGATTCACGGCTACGCCATCGCACAGCGCCTTCAGCTGATCTCACGCGACGTGGTGCAGGTGCCGCAAGGTTCGCTGTATCCGGCCCTGCACCGCCTCGAAAACCGCGGGCTGCTGACCGCCGACTGGAAGACGTCGGACACCGGACGCGACTCGAAGTTCTATCGACTCACCCGGAAGGGGCGAAAGCAGCTCAAGGAGGAAGCCGCCAGCTGGCTGCGGCTGACCGAAGCGATCGCGCTGATTCTCAAGGCCGCGGGTGGGTCTTTATGACCCTGTGGCGGCGCCTGCTCCGGCGCGACGCGCTCGAGCGCGATCTCGATGCCGAACTGCGCGACCACATCGAGCGCGAGGTCGCGGCGGGCGTCCGCGCCGGCGCATCCGAGGCGGACGTGCGACGCCAGATGCGGTTGACGTCCGGTGGTCTCGATCAGGTCAAGGAAGCATGCCGCGACGTCCATCGGCCGCCAGCCCTGACCGATGTGGCGGGAGACGCGCGATTTGCCTGGCGCATCCTCGCCAGGAATGGATGGGCCACGGCCGGCGCCATCGTCACGCTCGCGCTCGCGATGGGTGTGGCGAACACGACGTTCATCGGCACGTATGCCGACTTGTGGCGTGACTTTCCGTTCGAGCGCCCGGACCGCATCGCGATCATGCGAACGGCCGACGCGCGCGGCCGGGAGGCCGGCCTCTCGTTTGCCGACTACCAGGATTGGCGGCGCGACGCGCGGGTCTTCGACGGCCCGTCCGCCGCCTTTGCGATCGGCGCCATCAGCCTGGGCCGAGACGGTGCCACGCCCGAGCAATTCGAGGGACTGTACGTGTCGGCCGACACGTTCTCCGTCCTCCGGGTCAAGCCGATGCTCGGCCGCGACTTCTCGGCGGCCGACGATCGTCCTGGCGCCGAAGCCGTGGTAATCATTTCCAGCAACATCTGGAAGAGCCGCTACGCGGCAAGCCGCGACGTGCTGGGGCGCAAGGTCTCCGTGAACGCAGCCGTGCCCGCGACGATCATCGGTGTGATGCCGGACGGCATCCGCTTCATCGACTTCACCGATGTCTGGCTGCCGCTGGCGCAGATGCCCGGCCTGGCTGCGCAGCGGCGCGACACACGGCCGCTGATGATGATCGGCCGGCTCACTGACGGCGCCACGCTCGACCGCGTCCGGGCCGATCTCTCGCCCATCGCCGCGAACCTCGCCGTTGCGCATCCGGAGACGAACAAGGACATCCGACCTCTCGTGAACACGCTTGTCGAGGCGTACAACGGCGGCATGACGCTCACCAATTCAGCGATCTTCATGCCGCTGCTGGCCGCCACGTTCGTGCTGCTCATCGCCGCCGCCAATCTGGCGAATTTGCTGCTGGCGCGCGCGGCCTATCGATCGCGCGAGATCGCCATCCGGCTCGCCATCGGCGCCACGCAGTGGCGGATCGTGCGCGGGTTGTTGATCGAGAGCCTGCTGCTGGCGGCCATCGCGTGGCTCCTGGCGGTCGGCGGCTCATGGCTCGTCTTGACGAACGCCGCGTCGCACACCGCTCCGCACCTGCCCTATTGGCGCATCAAGATGGACGCTCGCCTGCTCGGCACGCTGGCCGCGATCGCGCTCGTCACCACCGGACTCTTCGGCCTTGCGCCGGCCATCTATGCCTCGCGCCGGGCCACCGCCGACGGGCTCAAGGAAGGCGGTCGTCTGAGCACACCGCCGAAAGTACGGCGCTGGACCTACGCGCTGCTCGTCGGGCAGTTCGCCGTGACGCTGGCGCTCCTGAACGGCGCCGGACTGACTGCCAGGCGGTTCTACGATTTCTACACGCTCGATCGCAACGTCCAGACGTCGGACGCGGTGACCACACTGGTTCGGCTGCCAGCGCAGACGTATAGGACGCGCGATCAGCGCATCGCCTTTCACGATCAGCTGAAGGCGCGTCTGCAGTTGGTGCCGGGAGTGGCAGCGACCACGGTCGCCAGCGCGGCGCCGTTCTCGCCGGCAGGGAGGCGTCAGCTCACGTCGATCGATGGACGATCCACCACCGATCCGCCTCCGGACGTCATGACTGTGCTCGTAGAGCCGGCCTACTTTCAAACAGTCGCCCGCGGCCTCGTCCTCGGCGAGTCGTTCTCCGAGTTGCACGGCACGCCTGGTCACGAGGCGGCGATCGTCAACCAGCGGTTCGCCAGCGTGTACCTTGGTCCCGGAAATCCGATCGGCCGCCGACTCGAGATCCGTCAGCCGACGGCGCAGCGGACCTACTTGAGAGAAGCCGATACTCCGGCGCCGCCTGTGTCGGTGGCGATCATCGGAGTGGCTCCCGACATTCGACAGGTCTATGACGCGGTGCCCGTGGTGTATCTCCCGCTTCGCGCGGAGGCGCCGCCCGCGGTCGCGTTGATCGTGCGCGGCTCGAACGGGTTGGGCTCCGTCGTGCCCGCCGTCCGCGAGGCCGTGAATGCCATCGACCCGGATCTCGCGCTGGGCGCCGTGAGAACTCTCGACGAGCTCCGCGATCGTTCGAGGGCCGGCACGGCCGGCCTGGCGACGCACTTCGCCACGATCGGCGGCCTTGCGCTCGTCTTCTCTGGAGTGGGACTCTACTCGGCGATGGCGTACGCCGTGAGACGCCGCACGCAGGAGATTGCGGTCAGGATGGCGCTCGGCGCCCGCGCTGCGCAGGTGCGCTGGCTGTTCCTCGAAACGGGCGCCTGGATCATCGTCGGCGGCGTGGCACTCGGCGTTCCTGCCGCGATCGTGGTCGGCCGAATGCTGCAGAACACGTTCGTGGGCACCGAGGCGCGCGACGTCGTGACGCTGATCGTGACCGTTGCGCTCCTCGCGACTGTTGCCCTGCTGGCGTCCATTGTGCCGGCGCATCGCGCGACGCGCCTCGAACCCACGGCGGCGCTGCGAATCGAGTAGCGTTCGGCGCCGGGTTCGATTGGCAAGGGCGTCGCGACACGTAAGCGTGATCGAAAACGAATCGGACTAGCGTAGAGACGTCGCTGCTGTTCCGGTGTGACGCGGTCGCCGAGCGCCAAATCGAGCTCGGGCACCTCCGCTAAATCGACTGCATGCCCGCGTGGGCGCCCCTTCCACCCGCGATCGGCGCTGCATATCCGCATACGACCAAGCATGATGCTGTCACTACGGTAGTGTCCGGCTTTAGCCGGACCGACGGCGTGACGCTATCGCCGAGCGCCGAGGCAGCCCGTCCGCAAACCCCGCTAAGAACATGCGGCAAGCAGACCATTCGGGTGCTCGCCGAAACGCCGCTCGCTCGTCCGCCAAACCGCGACGACGCAGGGCACACCACACGCCAGAACCGGCACTTTCTGAATGTTCGCGCAATGCGTCCGACTACACCTTCACGATCTGAAACACGTGGCTATTCACCTTGTTCGCAAACTGCTGAACATCCAAAACGCCGGGTTGCGCCATGCCCGGATGCGCCGAGTCGTTGCGCGTGCCGAGAAGCCTGTCCAGGCTCTTGGTAGATTTGCAGGTCATACCCGAACAGCTCGCCGTCCTTGATTCGGTTGAATGGCTGGCCCTTCTTTGCGATGGCTGCGTCCACCGCGGCGTTGAAGGCAGCGAAGCCTTTTAGGGTAATAGCGGAATGAAATCGGGCGATCGCAGCCGTCCACAACATCATGACAGCCGCCCGATGGCATTGAACCGTCAGACATCTTCCAGCCTCATCGAGATAGGCCGCTTCATCGGCTGAATGGAAGCTTCCGGATGCGAGCACAGCAACAATTCGGCACCATTCTGTTGGAAATGCTTTCTGGCGCTGACGCCGCCTGTTGTAAAACGAATTCGCCTAGTCCCTCACACGTCGTTGGCTGTCGCCCTTCGCCTTTTCCACAAAACCTGACGCCGCAGGCATCTGAACAGAACTTCCGGTCACATCCTCGCCCTTGTGCGCTGCGGGCTCTTACGTTCGCGGCCAGAACTCGGCTTTGTTGCGGAGCTGACACGTTAAGGTGTCGGTCGACGGAAGCAGGACACAACCGCAGCCGCAACACGAACCATGATGTGTAGCTGTCTGTGCGGCGCCAGTCGCGGGTGGCCGCGAACGGGCGCCCGCTCGGGCGCGCAGGCGATTTAGCGCAGGTGCCACGGCGTTTCGCCGAACACCCGAGTGGGCTGTTCGCGGACAGGACCCGCCTCGGCGCTCAGCCGACTAAGTCAAGCTGTTGGTCCGGCTAAAGCCGGACACTACCGGATTGGCGACATGCTACCGAGTGGCGGCATCACACAGGGCTGAAGGCTGCGCCACATCCGACTGCCAGCATCCGGCCGCTAACGCCTGACCAGATCGCCGCGGACGATCTGCCCGCCCTTCATCACGAACCCGACCTTCTGCAGCTGCGTGATGTCCTGCAGCGGATCGCCGGGGACGGCCACGAGATCCGCGAGCTTTCCGCGTTCCACGCTCCCGACGCGGTCGCTCCAGCCCATGATCTCGGCGTTCAGGCTCGTGGCCGCGACGATGCACGCCATCGGCGATTCGCCGAGCTGATGGCGGACCTCGCACTCCTTCGCGTTCTGGCCATGCTCGATCACCATGGCGTCGGTCGCGAAGCCGATTGGAATGCCGGCGGCGAGCGCGCGCTTGAACCCGCCGTACTCGGTTTCCTGAATCTGGCGATTGCGCTCGCGCTCGGATGCCGGTATGCCGTTGGCCGCCCCCTCCTCTTCGATGGCGACGGCCGTGTACAGCGTGGGCACGTAGAACACGCGGCGATTCGAGGCTTTCAGCAGCGCGATCGCCTCGTCGTTCAAGAAGGACCCGTGATCGACGGTGCGCACGCCGGCCTTGATCGACGCGATGATGCCGCTCGCCCCGTGTGCGTGCGAGGCGACCTGTCGTCCCCAGCGCGTCGCTTCGGTGACGGCGGCCTGAATCTCCGCATCCGAGTATTGCTGCGCACCCGGCGAGATCCCTTTCGAGAGCACCGCCCCCGTCGCGAGGATCTTGATGAAGTCGGCGCCGTTCTTGAGGTTGGTGCGCACGGCCTTGACGATTTCGTCAGGGCCGTCCGCGAGGTTCCTGACCATGGGGACGTCGACGTAAATCGAGAATTGCCGCGCGTCACCCGCGCCACCGGTTGACGAGACGTAAGCGCCGGCCACCATCATGCGGGGGCCCTGAACGGCGCCGGCTTCGATCGCGTCGCGCAAGTCGACGTCGACGAACGGCCATGTCGGTCCCATGTCACGTACGCTCGTGAAGCCAGCCCGCAGCGTGACCAGCGCATTCCGCGCGCCCCACAACGCATCATGTCCGGGCGTCGTCTTCGTCAGCACGTCTTCCCAATGGATGCTGCGCTGGCCCATCAGGTGGGTGTGCAGATCGATCATCCCTGGCAGAAGCGTCGCGGTCCCGAGATCGATCACTGACGCTCCTTGCGGCACAGGAAACGTCGACCCGACCGCCGCAATCCGCTCGCCGTCGATGCGCACCATCGCCGGGGCAATCGGTGCGCCGCCCCGTCCGTCGATGAGGCGCGCGGCTTTGATGACGGTGACGGCTGGAGGGGCGGCCGATCTTTCTTGAGCTCTCGGGGATGCCGCACCGACGATCCAGACGATATGAACCGCGATGACGACCCCGAGAACCTGGACGGCTCGCATCAACCTGTCTCCTGCTGAGAAAGCGGCCCGCGACGTTGCCGCTCGGCTAAAGCCTTCGCGCTCCATGTCCGGCGCCTATCGTGCGGGCACGACGATCGCGCCCAGCTTGCGCTCCTGCAGCATCGCGTTGAAGATGGCGACGTCTTTCGCAAGCAGCCCCGTGATCTGTTCCTGATCGTGCGAGAGCTGCTGCGTCAACGCGCTGTTCACCTCGAGCTGAGAAGCCGTCGGCGCGAAATCGGCGTACGACACGACGTCGGCGAGGTGGCTCAGCTTCTCGACCATCTGACTCGGCGTCCGGAGCATGTCCTGCCCGCGTCCCGTCGACGTGATGTTGAACAGGCGCGCCTCGACGTCGGCGATCTTTGCGTCGAGATCCGCCGCCGCCTTCAACACCGCCTTCTGCGCGTCGCCGTCGCCGATCACCGTCTTCAGCGCGACGAGCTGCGCCCGCACGAGCTCGGCATCGTTGATGGCCTTGGCGGCGACGCTCATGTTGTCGCGAATCTGCAGCAGGACTTTCGTTTGCGCCGCGACGTCGGCCTCGGTGCCGGACGTGTTCGGGTCTTTGAGGACCACGACCGGCTCGACCCGTTCGACGCCTGCGGCCACGAGCTTCACCGAATAGGTGCCCGGCTGCACCAGCACGGACATCGGACCGCCGGTCGGAAACTTGCGTGTGCCATCGGCTCCGACGCGATAGTCGGCGGCGAACCGCGGGCTTGTGCGCAACGTGATCGCCTGCGAGTCGTCGGTCCGCAGATCCCACCAGACGCGGTTGACGCCGGCCGTCGCGTCTTTCCCGACCTCGAGGGTCCGAACGACCTTGCCGGCGGCGTCGCTGATGACGATCTTCGTGGCCGCGCGCTCCTCGTCGCGCGGAGCGGACTTCAAGGAGAACGTGATCGCCGCGCCGTACGGCGGATTCCGTCCTTCGGTCGCATCGTCGGGCATCATCATCGGATCGGTGATCGTGCGGAACCGGTAAGTCGGACGCGGCGCGAAGAGATGCGCGGCCTCGTTCAACGCAGCCGGCGACAACGATCGAAGCGGCGTCACGTCGTCCAGAATCCAGAATCCGCGGCCGTACGTGGCGACCACGAGATCGTTGAAGTGCTCCTGGATCGTCAACCAGTGGGCCGGTGCGTGCGGCAGGCCCGATTGCAGCGCCAGCCAGTGCTGGCCATCATCGGGCGAGAAGTAGACCCCGTTCTCGGTGCCCAGGTACAAGAGACCGCGCTTGACCGGGTCCTCGCGGACGCAGTGCGCGTAGCTGTGGACGCTCTTCGGGATGTCGCCGGCCACCGATCGCCACGTGCGCCCGTAGTCAGTGGTCTTGAAGACGAACGGGTCGCGGTTGTTCGACTGATGCAGATCGAACGTGACGTACGCGGCACCGTTGTCGAAACGAGAGGGCTCGACGTTGCTCACCGTCCCCCAGGGAGGCAGGCCCGGAATATTCGCGGTGACGTTGGTCCAGTGGGCGCCGGCGTCGCGAGTCACCTGCAGCAGCCCGTCGTTGGTGCCGGCCCAGATGACGCCTTTCTCGCGCGGCGACTCCGCGATCGCGAAGACGACGCCGGCGTATTCGACGCCGACGTTGTCCGGCGTCAACCCGCCCGAGCGCTGCTGGCGTGACCGATCGTTGAGCGTCAGGTCGGGGCTGATCACCTGCCATGTCTGGCCGCCGTCGGTGGTGCGATGCACGTGCTGCGATCCCGCGTACACCGTGTTGTGATCATGCGGCGAAATCGCCACGGGGAACGTCCAGTTGAAGCGGTACTTCACGTCGCCGGCGGGCGTGCCGATCGTCGACTCCGGCCAGATTTCGACTTCGCGCGCCTGCCGCGTTCGCTCGTCGTAGCGCTCGACGGTTCCCCCGACGCTGCCGAATCCGGTCCCGCTCGCCCAGACGATGTTGTTGTCGGAGGGATCGGGAATCGCCCATCCGCTCTCGCCGCCGGCCACCGAATGCCACATGCCGCGCGGAATCGGTCCGGAGATCTCTTCGTCCGATTGCTTTGCGAGACGGCTGTTGCTCGGGCCGCGGGTGGACGGACCGTCCTGCCGGTTGCCGTACACGTTGTAGGGAATCTGGTTGTCGGTGGCGACGTGATACATCTGCGCCACGGGCAACTGCATCTGGTGCCAGCTCTTGCCCCGGTTGACCGACACGCTGAGGCCGTCGTCGTGGGCGACGATGAACCGATCGCCGTTGAGCGGATCGATCCACATGTCGTGGTTGTCGCCGATCGGCGCCAGGCGCCCCGTAAGATCGATGCTCGTCTTGCCGCCATCCAGCGTCTTGGTGAACTCCGCCGACAGGAAGTACGCCTCGTTCTCGTTGTCCGGTTCGATCGCGAAGCGCGTGTAGTAGTGGGTACGTCCCCGCAGCCGGCGATCGGAGCTGACGAGCTCCCAGTTCTCGCCGCTGTCGTCGCTCCGCCAGAGCGATCCGCTTTGCGTCGGCGTGCCGTCGGTGCCGGGCAGGCCGTCACCGGTCTCGATCAGCGCGTAGACGCGGCTGGAATTGTTGCGCGCAACCTGCGGCGAAATCTTTCCCACGGGCGGTTTGGGCAGCCCGTGACCCTCGAGGCGTTTCCATGTGACGCCGCCGTCGACTGATTTGTACAGGCCGCTGCCGGCGCCGCCGCTGACCCGTCCCCACGTGTGAATCTCGAGCTGCCACATCCCGGCGAACAGGATCCGCGGATTGCGCGCATCCATCGCGATGTCGGAGCAGCCCGTGTTCTCGTCGACAAAGAGCGTCCGCTGCCAGGTCTTGCCGCCGTCGCTTGTCCGAAAAACACCACGCTCCTGCTGCGGACCGTACGCGTGGCCGAGTGCACACGCGAACACGACGTCGGGATCCCTTGGATCGATCAACACCCGGCCGATGCGCCCGGTGAGATCAAGACCGCGATGTTCCCACGTGCGGCCGGCGTCAATCGAGCGATAGATGCCGTTGCCGATCGAGATGTTGCTGCGGATGAACGCTTCGCCCGTGCCGGCCCAGACAACGTTCGGATCCGAAGCGGCAACTGCCAGCGAGCCGATCGACGACACCGGCTTGTCATCGAAGATCGCCTGCCAGTGCGCGCCGCTGTCCGTCGTCTTGAAAATCCCGCCGGACGCCGCACCGATGTAGTAGATGTTCGCGTCCCCCGGCACGCCGGCAACGGCGATGACACGGTTGCCCACCGGGCCGATGTACCGCCACTTCAGGGCTGCGTAAGAGTCCGGCGCTTGCGCCCGCAGCGCGGCCGCGCACACACACGCGATTAGAACGACAAGGCAACAGTTGCGGCGCAGCACCATCGGGGCCTCCCAGGAAGGACGGCCGAACGCTATCACACCGACGGAGGCGGGATGGGCGGGGTAGGCTGGATGGGCGGAGGGGACAGGCAGGATGGGCAGGATCGGCAGGAGAGGCAGGAAAGATTTTGAACTCTCCCGTCTATCCTGCCCTTCCTGCCTATCCCGCCCGTCCTGCCCTTCCAGTCGGGGTTAGAACTGCACCTTGAACCCGAGCTGTCCCTGGCGTGACACGTAGGCCGTGCCGGTGTTCTGGTTCGGCGTGCCGAACAGCGCCGTGGTCGCGGCCGACGTCGGGCTCAACGACGTGTTATAGCTGCCGAAATTTCCGTGGTTGAAGAGATTGAACACTTCGGCCACGAGCTGCACCTTGGCGGTGCCGCCCAGCCTGATGTCTTTGGTGACGTGCAGGTCGACCTTGTGCAGCGGCAACCCTGAGAGCGCGTTGCGCGGGATGACGTCGCCCGAGTTGATCACCGCCGGCCCGTCCCACCGATCCAGCACGGAAGCCGGGATCGTGATAGCCGGCGATGGACCGCCAGTGGCCGACAAATTCAGGCGATTCGTGCCGGGTTTCCCGTACGGCGCCGTCGCAATGCTGTCCGGGAACCGGTTGCCCGACCCGTAGAAGTAGGTGACGCTGGTGTTGACGCCCCACGGCAGCTGCATCAGACCCCACATGCGGATCGTGTTGCGCTGGAAGTCCTGGGAGGTCGCCCACTCGCCGTCGAGATAGTCGAACGGATTGTTCGCCGGCTGCGTGCCGTAGCCGATTGTGCCGTTGTCCTTCATCTCGAGCATCACCGTCCAGGTGACGCCGGCCTGCATCTTGTTCTTCAACCGGCGCGTGAGGCTGGACGCGATCGCGGTCTGGTCGCGCTTGCCGTCCGACGTGAACTGGAACACGCCGCCGTACCCCGGGTTCGGACGGATCGGCGCCGAGCCGTTCGCGAGGTTGTACCCGGTGGCCGGGTTGTACGCCAGGTTCGCGTCGATCGTCCGCGTGTCGCGGTATTCGTCCCAGTGCGTCAGGTCGACGTCGAAGCCGGTCACGGCGTTGATCTGCTTCTGGAAGCCGATGCTGCTCTGCCACGTGTACGGCGACTTGAAGTCGGGCGCGATCGTGCGGACCGTCTGCGCGGGAAGCGGCACGGCGCCGGAGAAGACTTTGTCGGCCGTGACGCCGTTGGTCGGGTTGGTGATGAAGTCGGACCTGCCGTTGTTGACGAACGTCGCCGCAACCAGGTGGCTGTAGAACTGCGGGCTGAACGTAACGTTCGACACCGGCGACGCGAAGTAGAGGCCCGACCCGCCGCGGATCACGAGATCGTTGCCGCCGCCCACGTTGTAGGTGAAGCCGCCGCGCGGCGCGATGTTCTTCCAGTCGCGGATGTCGGTCTTGTAGCCGTAGTCGTTCGTCCCGGCGAGCTGGTGGTTATAGCTCGTCGGAATCCCGCTGTTGATCAGGATGCTGTTCGTGACGATGTTGGGCGGCGATGCCTGGTTGGGATCGGCGTCCCAGCGGATTCCCAGATTGATCGTCAGGTCCGAACGCACGCGCCAGTTGTCGCCCAGCCAGATCGCGTACGTCGGGCGCGGCACGTCGATCGTCCAGTCGCTCTCGTTCCTGGCAAAGTTCACCTGGTAGTCGCGCGCGAGCGGGTTGAGCGGCGCCAGGTTCCACGCGGCCGGATTCAATTCCTGGCCGGCGGGCAGCACCGTTGCAAGGTTCGCAGGAGCGCTGTTGAACGTGAAGAATCCGGCGCGCTGGATGAACCACGGGCCGCCGTTGTGCACGTGGATGTACTCGGCGCCCATCTTCAGATCGTGCTTTTCCTTGTGGATGCTGAAGTCGGCGCGTCCGGTCCAGTTGTTCTGGTTCAGCGTCTGCGGGTAGTTGTACGGCGCACCGAAGGTCAAGCCCGGCACGCGGTACTCCGGCGTGCCCAGCATCGAATCCTGCGGCGCGTTGGTCCAGTGGAAGCCGTTGTAGCCGCCCTTGATCTCGAGGATCCGGTTGCCGCCCTGCATGACGCGCGACCAGGTGCCGAGGACGTTGGTCGCGTCTTTCGTCTGATCCGACGCCGCCGACGGATGGCCGCCGGCCGCGAGGACCTCGGGGTTCTCCCAGCCCCAGCGCGATCCGCGAATCGAGAGGCGGTTGTTCAGCGAGAGCTGATCGTCGAGGCGCACCAGGAAGCTGCGCTGCCCGTTCTGATACGGGATGCTGAAGCTCTCGGTGGGCAGCGACGAGGGATTCGAGAAGATCGTGCCCGGCTCGCGTTCGTACTCATACGAACCGAAGAAATGAACCTTGTCCTTCACGATGGGCCCGCCCAGCGTCGCGCCGATCTGCTGGTTGGAGTAGGGCAGCACTTTCAACGCCACCAGATCCGCGCTGTTGAGCGAGTCGCTGCGGAAGTAGCCGTAGGTGCTGCCGGTGAAGTTGTTCGTGCCCGACTTGGAAATCGCCTGGATTTCCATGCCGGCCGACCGTCCCTGCGTGATGTCGAACATGTTGGTGACGATCTGGAACTCGGCGATCGACTCGCGGCTGAACTTCGGTTGACCGAACCCCGAGCCCGCCACCTTCTGCGTGATCTGCTGGCCGTCGAGATTGAGCTGCCACAAATCGTCCATCGCGCCCGTACCGATGCTGTTGCCGACGTCGTTGGCCGTCACACCCTTGACCAGCTTTGACAACTCCATCCAGTTGCGGCCCTGGAGCGGCAGCTGTTCCATCTGTCGGCGGTCCACGTTGCCGGCCACCTGCGACGAGGTCGTGTCGACGAGCGGCGTCTCGCCGATGACGGTCAGGGTCTCGGTCACGGAAGCGAGCTTGAGGGTGAACGGGATCGTCGCGTTCTGGCCAACCAGCAGCTCGACGTCCTTGAACATGACCGTCGCGAACCCTGAAAGCTCCGCCTGCACGGCGTACTTGCCGGGCGGAATGTTCTGCAGCCGGTATTCACCTTTTTCGTTCGTCACACCGACGATCTGACGGCCGGTCGCCTGATCGGTGGCCGTCACGTTGACGCCCGGCAGCACGGCTTTCGATTCGTCCATCGCGGTTCCGACGATGGAGGCCTGCTGCGCGTACGCAGCGGAGCCGACGAGCGACACGAGAGCGACAAGGACCACGATGCGCAACCTACTCACAGGGCCACCCTCCTTCGAGGTTAACGAGCTGCTTGAGTCGACGCCTTCGGCGAGGATCCCGATCTGATCAACTGCTCCAATTCGTAGACGCGTCCGTTGGCGATCACGCGCCGCACCTTGTGCGCGTTGCCGACGTTCACCAGCGGATCGCCGTCGACGAGGACGAGGTCGGCGAGTTTGCCGGCTTCGATCGTGCCGGCGTCGAGCGCGAGCGCGTGCGCCGGGTTGACCGTCGCCGCCTTCAGCGCTTCGTACGGCGTCATGCCGGCGGCCACGTACGCGGCCAGCTCGCCGTGCAGATTGATGGCGTTCGGCGTATCGGTGCCGGCGACGATGATGCCGCCGGCATGCATGACGTCCATCACCATCTTGCCGTTGCCGCTCGGATCGATTCCCTGGTTGGGCGTCGCCAGGTTCGCCATCTGCGCCGTCTGCTGCTGCATCCACTCGGGATACAGCTTGAAGCGCGGATCGTCCTTCAGCGCCGGATCCTTCTCGAACACCTGGCGCCCCGCGCCGAACATCGTCGGCGTCAGGTAACGGCCGCTCTTGCCGAATAGTTGGATGACGTCCTCGTAGCTTCGCTGCAGCGTCGCCATCTTCGGCGAGTAGCCGCGGCGGCTGGTGGCAGAGGTGTGCTCGGTGTTGTCCACGCCGACGAACGAGGCCGGGAAGATCTCATGCGTCGCGACGGGTATGCCGATGCTGTGCGCGAATTCGACCATGCGCTTCTGCTGCAGGTCGGGAAGGCGCACGTAGCTCTTCAGCATGTCGTACTGCAGCACCTTGGCGCGCTGCAGCTCCATCTCGAAATGCGCCACGCTGGAGATGGCGATGCCCATCTTGTAGTACACGCGCTGCCATTCCATCAGGTTGCCGGTGCCGTAGACGCGCGGGCCGATGCGGACGTTGGCCTCGCTCGCCTCACGCTCCTCCACCGGCTCGTACGGCGTGTTCCCCGGGCTGCGCACGGTCGTGATCCCGAAGGCCAGCCACGCGCGGCCGGCCGATTCGCCGAAGTCCGGCTGCAGATGGGAGTGGAACTCGATCAGTCCGGGCATCACCGTCAGGTTCGAGGCGTCGACGACCTGCCCTGTGTGATTCGCATCCGCGTGCGGGACGACGCTCGTGATCTTGTTGCCGGTAATCACGATGTCGACGTCGGCGCGAGACGCGGCGCTTTTCATGTCGACGATCCTGCCGGCGTGCACGACCAGGCGCGTGGTGGGGATCGCCGGCGTGTACTTCAGGTCGAATGGCACCGTGCGAACGTCGCCCGTTTCGACGTCGACGATGCGCAGCTTGTCCATCGCCTGGTAGAGGATGTGGCGCGAGTCGCCGACCCAGCTCGGCGCGTGCGAGCTCTCGTTGGTGATGCGCCGCGGCGGACCCAGCGGTTCGCCGGAAGGCGATACCGGCCACACGGCGAGCACCCCTTCGTAGATCGCGGCCATCTTGGTGCCGTCGGGTGACCACGCCGGACCACAGCCGCCGCGCGAGTCGATCGACATCATCGGCTGCGGCGCGAACCACTTGTCGTCGTTCAGCTGCGTCGACGACATTATCAGGATCTGGTTGGTGCCCTCGCGGAAGCGCTTCGTCATCGGCGCGATGCCGGCGATGGCGAGCCGCTTGCCATCCGGCGACCAGACCGGCGCGCCGGGCTGGGGCAGGGAGTCGTGAACCTTGGTGACTTTGCCAGTGGCGACGTCAATGACCGACATCTGCGCGACGCGCCACATCCCGTCCACGTTGAAGAAGGCGATTCGCGTGCCGTCGGGCGACCAGGCCGCGCCCTGCGGCTGGGTGGTCAACTCGGTCAGGCGGCGGCTGCGCCCGGACTTCATGTCCCGCACCCACAGCTGCAGGTGCTCGCTGTCCTTGTCCGACGCGTAGGCCAGCTGCGAGCCGTCGGGCGACCAGGCCGGCTCGGTGTCGAGTGCGGCGTCCTTAGTGAGATTGACGGGTTTCCCGCCGACCGGCATCACGTAGATGTCGCCCAGCGCCGCAAAGGCGATCTGCTTGCCGTCCGGAGAAATCTTCGGCGAGACCACGCCGAGCACCTGCTTCGGCGCGACCGACGTGAAATCGCGTTTGCGCCGCGCGTACGTCGTGGCGGCGCGCGTCACCTGCATGGTCGCACTGAACGGAATCGTCTCCGGCGCGGCGGCCTTGACGCCGCGTTTGCGGATCTTCCCGTCGGACACGTAGTAGAACGTCGTCGGCGACGCCCACGATGCGCGGAACGCGAACACGTTCTCGTTGTCGGTAATCGTCTGCTCGCCGATCTGATACCGCGAGGCTTCCGTGGCGCCCGGCGCCGCACCTCGGCCTCCGGTGGTCACGTGATAGACGATCTCGCCGCCGGCTCCCCATGATGGCGCGTCGACCCGGCCGGCGCCGGTGCGGGCGATGCTGCGCTCGGCGCCGGTGGCGACGTTCACCACTCTCACCAGCCGGCCGTCGTCGCGCGTCGACGCAAACGCGATCTCCTTGTCGTCGGGCGACCAGGTCGGCATGTAGTCGTCGGCCGGATCGCTGGTGACTTGCTTCAGCTCGCCGCTTCGCACGTCGAGCGTCCAGATGTTGTAGTCGCTGCCGAGGGCGCTGCCGCGATCGGAGGAGAACGCGACGTGCGTGCCGTCGTGCGACCAGGCCGGCTCGCGATCGTCGAAGGCGCCCCAGGTCAGCTTGTGCTGATTCGTTCCGTCGGGGGC
>DASSGK010000445.1:0-3079 GCA_035693505.1 Vicinamibacterales bacterium | reverse complement strand
CGTGATGGGCGGCAGCCATAGCTCTGGCCGTATCTTCTTGAGGTGAGGACACCATGACTGTTTTCGGTTTGTCGTTGCTCATCATTTTCTCCTCGCGGTGCCATAGCGACGACGCAGCGTTTAAAGAGCGGAGTTGCGGCGTGTTTAATAACAGAATTGTAGGCTTCTTGTCGGCCAAGTTATTCTTTGACCGGCTCGGGGCCGGGACTGATGACGCCTTGCTCGGCCAAGAGCACGTCGTGCGCCTCGGCGTCGTTGTGCTCTTCGCAGAAGTTCTCACCCCAGAGAGGATAGTTGGGGCAGTCTTCCGCCTCGCACGGCTCTTCTTCGTACGCCGGCAGCCCTTCCAGAAGGTCTCCGTCGCGGTCCAGGTTGACCCAGCGGCAGTTGAGACCTCGTGCGTAGTCTAGCAACGCGAGGACGGCGGGGAACTCCTCGGAGCCTTCCGGCAGGCTGTCTTCCGGGGACACCCACAGCCAGAAGCCCTCGTCGTATTCGTTGACGCTGAATACGCCCATCATGTAGTCGCGCTCGTCGGGCGGGACGTGAGCAGTGGAGGCGTCGAGGGTTCTGTGGACGCTTTTCTCGTCGGTCATGATTGGCCTTTCTAAGAAATTTTGATGCTGAGGAAAGCGGCGTGCCAGCTGCGCCCTCGTCCGCGAGTGACGAAGCGCGCGCCGCCGTGCGGCAGATAGTACAGGCGACCGACTTCGTAGATGGGGTGGAGCGCGCCCTCGCACGGCTTGGCGGTGGCGCCGCGGTAGCCGAACAGGCGGACCGCCTTTCTCTGCGCGGTATCGTCGCTCATGCTTGCTTCTCCTATCGATCGTTGTAGCAGTCGAAGGCGACCCACAGCATCGCTGCGATCGTGGCGACGAGCAACCAACCGCTCACGCCGAAGCGCCCTTGCCGTTCTCGTCCGAGTCATCGAAGCGACGACCGGGCTGCGTCTCGGCCTCGCGGTCGACCGACCCCTCGTCCTCGTCCAGCTCGGCGGCGCGAGTCGCCACAGTCGGCAACGGCGCGACCTCGCGTGGGGCGTCCATGTCGAGATGGGCGAAGCGCGAGCGCGCCTCCTCGACCGCCTTGAGACGAATATCGCGGACGATCTCGGCCGCGGCCTCGCCCTTGCCCATGCGCTTGAGCACCGCCGAGGCGGTTTCGCGCACCTCGGCGATGGCAGCGGCGACCTTCTTGGACGTCTCGGAGTCGAGCATGTCGCCCATCTTGCGGGCGCGGTCGGCGGCGTCGCGGGCCGCCTCGACGTTGCCGGCGCCGATGCCGTCGCGCATCTCGTCCATCAGCTCCAGCAGCTCCGAGCGGATGGCCTTGACCGCCTCCTCGTCGGTGGAGGCGATGCGACCCTTGAGCACGTACAGGTTGATCTGGCAGGTCTTGCCGTGGTCGGACGCGTTGAAGATGGAGACCCTCGTGCGGGCCTCGGCGATGGCCTCGTTGAGGGTCGACTCCTTGCTCTCGGGGCAGATGAGCCCGAAGGCCGACTGCGAGCACACGGCGCGGATGAGGGCGCCGGCCTGGTTGCGTACCCTGGTCGCTGCATCGTTGGCCTTCTTGTCGGCGACGATCTTGGTCGTCTCCCACTTCTCGACCTTGGTGTGGGCGTCGGCCGGGCGCTCGGTCTTGCACGCGGGGTTGGTGCAGCGGTAGACCTCGACCTCCGAGTCGGCGAGGGTCACCTTGTCGACCGGGCTGTTGCACTCGCCGCAGGCCGGCTGCGCTGCGGTCTCGCCGTCGGCGTCCAGGTTCTTGCGCTTGTACTCGATGCCGCCGCGCTTCGCGGTCTTGAGGGAGACGAGGATGCCGGGCTTGAGAGTCATAGTGGATTTGGTCATGCGAGTGCTCCTTACCGTTCTTTGATGCGCCGCTCGACGGCGGCGAAGGTTTCGTCGATGCTGTTGGAAGGTGAAGCTGACATGAAAATGTCGAAGCCTTCGTGCCGCCCGTGGTGACGGATAACGATGCAGGGAAGACCTTTGATGAGGAAACATTCGATGGTGCGTTCGCTCGTGACCTCTTGCCAAGAGCAGACGGCGTCCATCTTTTCGAAAAGCCATTCGTCCAGTTTCACCATGCGAGCGTTTCGCTGCTGGGGCATGTCGTTCTCCTAGTTCTGGTCGATGTCGACCACGCGGTTTCCGTCACTCACTGGCGCGAGCACTTCCTCCAAGCTCGACGCCCGCCGCGCCCGCCCGTGCGCCCACGAGCGCAGCTCCTCGATCTTCGCCCTCGCGGTGTCGGCCAGCGGCACGGTCTCTTTCGCGGCGACGAGGAGGTCCGCCACGCGTAGCTCGCGCCTGCCGTCGGCGAAAGCCGCGTAGAGCGCCGGAGACATGAGCGCATCGATCTCGGCGCCGGAGAAGCGCTCCGTGGCGCTCGCCACAGCATCCAGCTCGCTGCTTCCCAGCACGCGCCCGTAGTGGAGCGCGGCGACGTGCATGATCTCGCGGCGCTCCTTCGTTGTCGGCAGGTCGACGAAGAACAGGTCGTCCCACCGCTGCTTGCGCAGCAGCTCCGGCGGGAGCTTGGACACGTCGTTCGCTGTGGCGATGACGAACACCTGGCCCTTGCGATCCTGCATCCAGGAGAGCAGCGTCCCGAGCGCGTCCGCGCTCACCCCACCGTCGTTTGTGCCACCGATGGCACCGGCGAGTGCCTTCTCGATCTCGTCGATCCACAGGACGCAGCGGCCCACCGTCTCGGCGACCGAGAGCGCACCGCGGATGTTGGCCTGCGACTCGCCCACCCACTTGGACTGCGCGGCGCCCAGGTCGAGACGGAGGAGCGGGCACTCGAACGCCGTGGCCGCCGCCTTGGCGGTCAGCGACTTGCCCGTGCCGGACACGCCTACCAGGAGCACGCCCTTGGGCGACGGCAGCCCGAACGCGCGCGCCTCGGACGAGAAGCCCTCCTTGCGCGAGAGGAGCCAGGTCTTGAGGAGGTCGAGCCCGCCGATGCTGTCGAGCCCGCGCGGGTCGGGGTCGGTCCACTCGACGCCGCGAGCCGCGTTGATCACGCGGCGTTTCTCCTCGGCGACCGCCGCCGGCAGGATGGCTTTGTG
>DASSGK010000444.1:0-5048 GCA_035693505.1 Vicinamibacterales bacterium | reverse complement strand
GGTGATCGGCGAACTCGAACAGGATGGAATTGGCGCCGCCCTGGCCGTGGACCAACCAGACACCGCGAGTGACCGGCGTCGCGTCAGCCCCGAGCGTCCGCGGCGGCGCAAGCGGTGCGGATCGGACGTCAGCGGGCGCGGCGAGATCGTCCATGGATTCATCCACCGCGTTCTTGTCGACGTACAACTTGTTCTGGACGACGTTCCGGAAATCCATGGTGGTGGCGTAGCCCATCGGCAGCAGCACGCCTTTCACTGGCAGGTAACCGGTGAAGGCGGTCTGGAAGGTGACGTCGCCAAGATTCTCATCGTGCGCCGACCAGCGTACCCATGCCGGCAAACCCGTCGCGTCGATCGCCAGCGTCAGGGTCTCACCGGTCGCGAACTTCAGATCGGCGGCTTGCCGCGAGCCATCGCGACGGATGTTGCTGATCGCCGGCGCGGTGTCCAACGCCGCCCGCACGAGGGCTACCGGATTGTTGAACATGTCGATACGACGCGCATGCACGGCCTGTTCGTTGGCGCGAACGGACCGGTTGTTCTGCGCCGCATTCCAGGCGACGTCGCCGTCGAGGTACGTCGCGGCGAGATTGGCCGCGCCAAGATAACCGGCGACGCCGGCGAACACGAAGTTCTGATGGTTGCGCTGCCGGACCCGCATGCGGCCGTGATCGAGATCGATCGTCTTTTCGTACTCCGGGACGCTCACCCACTTTTGCGGTGCATCGGGCGAAGCGGAGATGTTGCCTCCGCCGTTCATGTACGCGGTCTCTGCGTAGCCCGAGATCGTGATGTTCCTGATCGCGCGAATGCGCGCGGCGCCGCCGAGCGCCTCGGCTGCCCGCGCGACGAACGGGTCGGGCTGCTGCGATGACTGGGCGCCGAGATGTAGGTGCGACGCACCGAAGGCCGCGAGACCGGCGACCGTCAGCGCGAGAATCCCTCGTGTCCGCATGGTCTCTCCTGAATGCCGGCGTATTATGCGGCCGGCGGACACGAGACAATCAACGCGCTGTTCGGATGCGAGGCATCAGCCTCGCCGATAGGTCATTGGCTGCACTGGTACGACGACGCCGAACTCGTCGGCCCGCTCTGGTACTTCGGATACGTGGGATACGAGCACAGCGGCAGGCTCTTCTCGCCGGCGGTGACGGTAATCGACATCCCAGGTGCGACTCCGCGTTCGACCCAGTCGAAGAGCAACGTAAGACGATCCCAGCCGTTGGGCACAGGCGCGACTGCGAGCGTCTTTCCGTCGCCGCTTGTAGCGTAGTTGGTCCCGCTCAGTCCATGCCCCGTCTGCGGCATCACGAAGAACCGCGCGAAGCTGTCCACTTGCTTTCGGCCCATCTTGTCGATGACCGACTGGTAGTAATCGAGCTGCGCGCCTGGCGACGCGAGCGTGTCGTTCGTCCCGATGGCGACGATGAGCTTCCCTCCGCGCCGCGCAAACGCACCGAGGTCGGGGTTCGTCGAGTCGAGGACCGCCGACAGCTCCTTCCGCCGTGCATTCAGCGAACCGCCTTCGACGTAGTCGAGCGGGTTGGCCTTGACGTCCTTCATGAGGAACCCGGTCACGCCAAGGACACCGAGATGCGAGTGCATAGGCGCGTCGGCCGCCGCGCCTTCCTGCCCTTGGAAGCGTGCCGGCAAAAACAGCCCGCTGCCCGATGGATCTGTATTGGGTAACCACATGCCGAACTCGCGAACGCCATTCGCGAGCGGCGTCGCGAACTTGTAATGCGAGTACACGAACTCGAGCGTCGAGATCTGGCCGTCGGTGAGACACGCGTTCGCGCTCGTGTCGGATGGATCGGGGTCTACGTTGTTCGGACAACGCTTCGCAGCCCATGGATGGCGGTTGGGCGCGCCTCGGCTCAAGTCGAAGATCGCGCGGCACGCCATGTAGTTGTTCATGATGCCGTCCGCAAGGCCGTCGAGCGCGTCGCACTGACGCATGAACTCGCCGCGGATCGCTTTGATCTTCGCCGGCGTCACCCAGTTGGCGCGCGGCTTCTCGTGGATGCGAATGAGCTCAGGCGCGAGCATCAGCGACGAGAAGTTCACGATTGGCACGTTGGCCGCGACGCCGTCGTAGTCGGCGGGATACCGCTGCGCGACGGTCAGCCCTTCGCGACCGCCTTGTGATGTGCCGATGTAGTAGTTGAAGCGCGGACGCTCGCCGTACATCCGCTGGATCAGGACCATCGCGGCATCGTGCGTCTTCTTCATCTGCGCGTACCCGAAGTTCCGGATCGCTTCGTCGTTGAGCGCCCACTCCTGATCGGGCGGCGCCGGTGGCGGACCGCCGCGGCGGCCGAAGGCCGGCAGTTGGTGACCCGAGTCGCTCCCGTACGTGGCAAATCCGCGCTGCAGCAGCGTCGGTCCATTCGCGCCGAACTCGCCGCCAGTGAGGTTCGGGATGACGCCGTTGATCCCGCCGCCACCCATCTGCGCCCCTCGTCGATTCCACGAAGCCGGCAGGATCACGCGAAAATTGATGACGCGCGCGGTGGGCGCGGTGTCGACAGGCGCGAACACGCCGTCGACGCGGCAGTGGGCGGGCACTGCGTCGGTGGCCGCGACCCACGCGGCCTGAAGCGTGACGCTTCGCACCGGCTCGCCGATCTCTCCTGGCGCGATCGTCGCCACCAACGACGGCGCACTGCAATTGGCTTCGGTCGCAATGCGGTTATCGCCGCTCGGCGGCGAGGCGGGCTGCACGAGGCCTTGGAGGCTTGAAGATCCAACGGCTGCGACGCACACACCGGCGAGAAACAGTGTCGCCATTGACTTCATCGTGGCCACCTCAGAAGTTGACCTGCACGTTGAATCGCACGAATCTCGGCTGCACGACCGCCGTCGGCAGCAGCCATCGCGCCCCCGCAGATGCCGGATCGTAAGTCGCTTCGAACGTCGTCCCTGTGTTCGAGTTCGTCAGATTGTAGAAATCGACGCCGACGTTCGTCCGGATCCTTCCAAACTTCAAGATCTTGGCGAACCTCATGTCGAGGTTGTTGACGCGGTCGCCGTAGATCGCGCCGGGCAGCAGGATGTTCACGGTTTCGCTCGTGACGCCGGCACGCAGCGATTTGCCGGTAGCCGCTTGGAATTGAGCGGCGGTCATGAGGTAGTTCGCCGCTCTCGACGCGCCGTTGGTTGCGACGTCGCCGCCGGGCTGGACGTTTGGCTGAGAACGCAGAATGGCGCTCACCAGGACGTCGATCTTGGGAATCGTGTAGGAGACGAGAGCGCGAGCCGACGTCTGCCACGGCTCCGACGCATTGCACGTCGGCTGGCCGTTGACTACACCGGAGGCGGCGACCGTTGCCGTGCTCGGCGCCATCGGACGTCCAAAGCGGCCGATCAGCACGTTGCACGTGTCGTTGACGCCGTGGCCGGTGCTGGTGCCGCCCTGCACCGTCAGGCCGTTGGCCGTCCGCGCGTTCAGTGTGACATCGAAGCCCTGCCAATAATGGGTTTCGTCGCCGTAATCGGTGTCGGACGTGAAGTACGAATCGGTCGCGCCGAGCACCGAACGGTTGTTGCGCGTCAGAAATGTCACGGGATAGCCGCCGCCACCGGGGAGCCTCGGATCGACCGGAGCGCGCAGCGTCACCTCGTCGTAATCAGCAGCAGTCAGCGCGCGATTCTGCGTCACGTAGAAGTTGCCCCACCACCGGCGGCTGTACGCGATGTCCACGGAGATACGCGGAACGATCTCCTGCTGAACACCGGCGCTGAACTGCCAGTCCCAGTTGCGCTTGTTCCAGCCGGACATGACGCCGGGATTGACGGTCGTCGTCTGCACCGGAAGGCCCCAATTGAGGTTCGCCCATGGCCCGCACTCGCCACTGGTCGCCGGGTTCATGTAATCGCAGTCCGCAACGCGATTGTTGTTGGTGTCGGTCCATCCGCGGCTCGTCGACGCGACAAGTGTCACGCCGGGGTTGTTGATTGTGTAGATGTCGCCGCTGTACGCCGCCTGCAGGTACTTACTAAAGCTGACCTTTACGGCTGTCTTGCCAGTGCCGAACACGTCGTAGGACGCTCCCATTCGCGGCGTGATGTCGTTGTACCCCGTCACGCCATCGGTGCGCGGGAACGTAAACGCCGGGCCGAAGCGGTGCGCCTCGGTTACGCCGTTCTCTCCCCCCGGAAAATAGCTCGCCACGTGCTCGTAGCGGAGACCGCCCTGCAGCGTCAGACGGCTGCGCGTCCACTGGTCCTGCACGAACAAGGCGTCTGGCCGCGTGCGGCTGCTCGTCATCTGCGGACCGAGCCGCTGGGTCAGCTGGTTCGGCACGCCGCCGTTGAAACGGTACGCGAGCTGCTGGCCGACGAACGTCGGCGTCTGCGCAGACATGAAGGCGCCCTGATACCCGGCCTTCACGCTGTGCGAGCCGGTCACGTACGAAATCGACGCGCGGTACTGCGCGTTCTGCTGGTCGGTGCCGCCGGTCGCCGGCCAGCCGTGATAGATGAAGTTCGAGGTCGGCGTACCCGCTGTCGTCGACTGTTCGGTCACCGGAATTTGTGTCACCGCCGCGCCCTGCGGACGGATGTCGCCCCACTGCGTCCAGAAGGACGAGAAGCCACCCTCGACGAGCATGCGGCTCGAGATCGTGGACGAGTAGGTCGCCTGGAGGATCTTCGCCGGCGCGTCCCAGATCGTCCCCGACTCGGGCGACGTCGTGGGTACTCCGGGGCCGATGCCCGGGCCGGCCGCGGTCCAGCCTGCCTCGGGCTGGCGGCACTGCGAGCTGTCGGTCGAAACCGACGATCCCGAGCAGTTCTTGGTGTAATCGAGATAGAAACCGATTTTGTTCTTCGGTGTCGCCTGCCACGTCAGACGTCCGGCGAGGATCTTCTTCGACGTCGCGTTTCTGACCTTGACGCTGTCGTCGCGGAGATACGTCCATGCGTTCGGATTGCCGGCGTTGAGGTTGCCGTACAGATTTGGCGAGTCCTGATAGGTCCCGATCGTGCGCGCGTTGACGAAGAACCAGAGGCGATCTTTCAAAACCGGTCCGCTCACTGCGCCGTTC
>DASSGK010000443.1:0-14341 GCA_035693505.1 Vicinamibacterales bacterium | reverse complement strand
GCTCGACGTCGTGCACCGCGAGGGCGTTGCCGGCGAGGAGGACGTCGACGTAGCCGCCCCTGATCAGATCGCGGAAGTACGCGCCGCCGCCGGTATGAACGACGACCGGCCCCGCGACGAAGGCGATGCGATCGCCCGCCTGCCGGGTCGCGCGCATCATCGCCGCGATGCGCGACACGCCGACCTCGACGCGGCGCTCGGACGAAATCTCGTTCGCCATGAACGCAAAGCCGTGGCGATCGCGCTCCTGGAATTCCGGCACGATCTTGATGCCGTTGATGCCGCACACGATCGCATCGCCGCGGCGGATGTCGCGCAGCTTCCGACACGTGGCCCGTGAACCGTCTACGACTATCGCGGCATCCATCCGCTGCCGCTCGACGCGGACCCATTGACCGGCCAGCCGCACGGATGTCTGATGGTTCGTCGTGGAGTAGAAGTCCTCAGGCGCGCAGCCATCACGATCGGCGGTGGCCACGTGCACGTCTTCGACCCTCGCCACGCGGCAGCCGAGCGCGACGAGTTCCTCGAGGACTTCCGTCAGCGCGGTCGGGGCCTTCGCCGTCACGCGCATCGAGACGAACGACGGCTCGTCGTTCGTGCGGCCGATGCGGAACTCGAGCACGTCGAATGCCGCGTCGTGACGGACGACGGTGTCGAACATGGCGTTCATCAGCTGAGAGTCGATGAGGTGGCCCTCGGCCTCGACCACCTCGGTGATGCCGGTGTCCGCTATGACGTCATCTCCTTGTTCTCGATCCAGTGCGAGTGCAGAGTCTCACGTGGAGAGCCGACGCGGTCAGTGCGTCATCGCGTAGATCATGATGTTGACGCCGACCGCATAGCCGTTCGGCGAGAAGCGATCGAAGTACTCCTTGCTCTCGCCCTCGCGCTCCCACGTGTCGGGAATGTCCGTGTTGTGCGCCATCACCACCATCAGGCGCCCGCGCTCATCCTGGATCCCGCGGAAGTTCACGCGGGGGCTGTCGTTCATGAACGCGCGCTCGGACACGCTGCCGGTCTGCATCCAGAAACGGATGTTCGACACCTGCTCGACTTCTTTCACGTCGTAGAGCGAATGCAGCACGGCATGATCGGGCGGGATGTCGAAGATGGGATACCGGTCTGGCGGCAGCACGCGGCCGATTTCCTCCACCCACTGATCCCACGCCTTGCTGCCCCAGAAGTCGTCGACTTCCAGGAAGCCGCCTTTCAGCAGATAGGCGCGCAGCTTCTCGACTTCAGCATCGCTGAAGCGCGCGGTGCCGACGTCCTCCATGTAGAGGAACGGGCAGTGGAAGAGCAGCGGATCGGTGAGGTTGATAACGACGTTGTCCGGCTGGCCGTCGGCCTTCATCTTGAGACGCACGAACGACAGCTCGCCGAGGCGAACGGAGAAGTTGTTGTCGGCGCCTGGATAGTCGGTGCGCCAGCCCTGGCCGCCGTCTTCGAAGCGGTTGCTGGTGTAGTAGCCGCGGCAGAAGTTGAAGCGGCCGTCGAAGTCCTCGCGAGTCACCCACTTCGGCGCTTCGCGGCTCATCCTCCCGTAGCCGCCGCCGCCGACCCAGATGCGCGGTCGCGGCCCCTGTTCCTGCCCGAGTTGCGCGAGCGCGGCGGTGGCGACAGAAAGGGGAATCGCGGCGAGGAACGCAGGGAGGAAGCGTCGGCAACTCATGAGGGCCACGCGGCCCTCATGATACCGGATTCGCTGCTACCAGCCGGATCCGAATTGAACCCCGACGCTGGCGGTCCAGCCGCTCGGGCTGAAGTTGCCGGGATAGCCGTAGTAGTAGTCGTAGTAGCCGTGCCCGGTGAACCGGTAGCCGGCACCGCCGGTGAGCCGCACGTTTCTCGATAAACGGACGAGCCCGTTGACCTCCGGCTCGAACACGTAGAAGTCCTGGTGCACGCGCGCCGCCTGTATCGTCGTGCGGCCGCGGTTATCCACGACCGGAAACGATTCCGTCGTGTCAGCCTCGCCCCAGCCGACCAGCATCTTCCCGCTGAAGCCCACGGTCTCGCTGGTGCGCCCGAACCACTGCATGATCAACCCGCCGTACCCGAGCGACCGGTTGTTCGTGTCGGTGACCAGGCCGTAGCCGCCGCCGCCGATGAAGAATGCATCGGCGAACACGACGCCGGCATATCCGCCCACGAGGCCTGAGGTCTTGTGATCGAAATCGGTGACTTTGAAGTCCGGCGCTGCGAGGAACCCGTTGTGGATCCGCTCGACCTTCATCGGGCCCTGCGTGATCTGCCCAACAGTCTCCAGGTCGGGCGCGGTCGTGGCGGTCTGTGCGGATGCCGCGACGGGCAGCAGACAAAGCGCCAGGAGGCTGCCGACTACGTTGGCTTTCATTGCTGTTCACCCCGGAGGCTGACGTTCAACGGCGTGGTCTGTCCGCGGCGCACGTCGATTTGCGTCACGTACGTGCGGTAGCCGCTCTTTCGAATCTCCACGGTGTGCGAGCCCTCCGCGACGTCCACGGTGAGGCGATCCTGACTGCCGCGCCATGGCTCACCGTCGATCGAAATCTCGGCGTCGCCGGGCTGGACTCTCAGGGCCAGCGTTCCGTAGCCCGTATTGCGCGCACCGCCGCGCGGCGGCTCGACGCTGACGCCCGGCTGATACGGCGGCTGCTGCGGCTGATCCTGCGGCGGAGGCGGCGGCATCCGGCGCGTCGACGGCCCGCGTCCCATCGGCTGCTGCTGCGGCTGCATTCTCGGATCCTGCTGCGGGGGCGGAGGCGGCAGCGGCTTCGGTTCCTGCGCTTCGCCGGCCGCAAGCTTCTCCATCTGGTATTTCACTTTGAACGTGTTGTTGACCTGGAGATAGATCTTCTGGTGAACGGCCTTGTAGCCTTCGAGCCACAGCTCGATGTCGTGCTCGCCCGGTGCGACGTTCAAACGCTGAAACGTGCCGTCGAAGTCGTCGACGATGCCGGCATAGAAGCCGTCCACGAAGACCTGCGCTTCTTTCGGTTTGACCTCGAGGCGGAGCGATGCATCCGGAGGCGACCACGGATACGCGTACCCGTACGGCGGAGGATAGACCGGGTACTGATAGGCGCCGTACCACGGATACGGGTAGTACGGCGCGTAGAAGCCGCCGACGCCGATGCCCACGTGGACATGCTGAGCCGAACTGACTGCCGCGGATGCCATGAACACGACCGCGGTCATCGCGGCGACCATTACGAATTGTTTATATGCGCGCACGTGACATCCTCGAGCAAAGTTGGGCGTTGGCTACCCTGTAACCGAGCAATCGCGATGCCACCGCAACCGCGCATCGCCGTCGCGCTATCCCGCAGAGTTCAGACGACTTCAATGAACTCCGCACCGACGCCGAACCTCCGATTCGTCGTCGGCCGACGACATGTTGTCTGGTCGTGAGGACATCGGGTCGGGGTCGCTCGGCTAAAGCCTTCGCGCTACGCGTCACCGTCGGCCAGGCCTTCGCCGTAAGAAGCCTATGTTGCGCCGAGGCGTCAGCCAAGCGCCGACACATGCAGCCGAAGGCTTCAGCCGAGCGCCGACCCGTAACGTGAAGGCTTCAACCGACGTCGACACATGTAGCGCGAAGGCTTCAGCCGAGCGCGCCGCCGCTAGATGATCTTCTCGCCGCGAATCGACGCGTCGAGGATCTCAATCGGATGGCAAATCCGCCGGACTCGTCCCAGTCGTCTCGCGGCCGCCGTCATCTGGAGCGTGCATCCCGGGTTGGCGGTCGCGATGACGTCGGGACGGACCGCCTCGATGTGGGCGACTTTCCGATCGCCGAGCTGATGCGCGGCCTCGGGCTCGACGAGATTGTAGATGCCGGCGCTCCCGCAGCAGATCTCCTGCTCCGCAAACGGCAGGATCTCGACGCCCGGGATCGACCGTAGCAGATCGCGCGGCGGCTGGCGCACGCCCTGGGCGTGCGCGAGATGGCAGGCGTCGTGGTAGGCGACGCGAATCGCGAGCGGATGCCGCGGCGCCCGCGGTGCGCCGAGCTCTGAGACGATTTCGGTCACGTCACGAACGCGGGCCGAGAACGCCCGGGCCCGGTCCGCCCACGCCGGGTCGTCGGCGAGCAGCTGGCCGTATTCCTTCATCGACGATCCGCATCCCGCGGCGTTGACGGCGATACGCTCGACGCCGGCTCGCTCGAAGACGCCGATGGTGCGGCGGGCGAACGCGCGCGCCTCCTCGAGGCGGCCGGCATGAAGCGCCAGCGCCCCGCAGCAGCCTTGTTCCTCCGGCGCCACGACGTCGCAGCCTTCGGCGCTCAGCACATTCATGGTCGCCGTGTTCACCTTCGGAAAGACGAGGCGCTGGACGCAGCCGGTCAACAGGCCGACGGTCAGCCGGCGAGCGCCGACGGCGGCGGCTCGCGAGGGCGCAGGCGAAAACAGCGACGCCCACGTCACCTTCGGTGCGAGAGCGAGCAGCGAATGGAGACGAACAGCGAACGACGTTGGGTGCTTGTCGTTCGTGTTTCGTCGTTCACCGTTCGTCGTTCGACGTTCTCCGTTCGGCGTCCACGTGCGAGCAACCCAGCGCACCACGGGCCCGAGCACCACGAGTGGCGCGAGCACGAAGCGCAGGCGATTGGGATACGGAAACAGCGCGAAGATCGCGCCGCGGAACAACCGATCCAGCGCCGGCCGCGGATGCCGCCGTTCGATCTGTCCGCGCGTGGCTTCGATGAGCGGCGCGTATTGCACGCCTGACGGACACGACGTGACGCACGCCATGCAGCCAAGGCACGCGTCGAAGTGCTTCACGAACGCCGGCGTCATCTCAGCGCGCCCCTCGATGCCCGCCTTCATCAGGTAGATGCGCCCCCGCGGCGAATCCATCTCCTCGCCCCACAGGACATAGGTCGGACACGACGGCAGACAGAACCCGCAGTGCACGCAGGTATCGATCAGTGCCGGATCGGGTCGATGCTTTGCGTCGAAGGCTGACGGTCTTGCCGCGCCGACGCGCGCGGAATCGCCGGACGAGCGAAGGCGCGTCACAGCGGACCCCGGCCGGCGTTCAGCGTGCCGTTGGGATCCAGAGCGCGCTTCAAAGAGTCGAACAGCGGCTGACGGTCGCTCTGCGATCCCCACGCGTCGACGCCGGCCTTCAGCTCGGGGGAGCCACGCACGATGACGATGTTGCCGAAGATGCGGGAGGCGCGTAGCTGGCGAACGACGTCGGCCTGCGCTGACGTGTCACCCTCGATGCGGATGTGACCGGCGCCGACGGCGGCGCGGCCCGCGAGCGACACGACCGCGTGCCCGGCCGTTGCCGACTGTTCCAACTCACCCAGCGCGGAGCCGATGTTCGCCGGCAGCCAACTCGCACGGACGATCGCACCTGGAGAATCCCACAACTCGCTTGCATGCCTTTTCCACAGCGAGCGTTCCGCTTCGCCGTCGAGCACCTCCATAGAAGTAGTGCAGGCCCCCAGGCCTGCCTGTGCGTGCTCGACCTGCGCATTCACCACCTCTGGAAGCGACGCGAAGCGGACGAGGACGGCAGGCTTGAAGGCCTGCACTACATCTGGCACTGATTCCGCGCGCACTTCAAACGCCACCGGCTCCAGCTGGCTCGCCATCACCGTGCGAATCGCAGCGGAGAGCGCCTCGATGTCGCGCACATGGAGTCGAAGCGTCTTGGACGCCGCCGGACGCGGCGCGAGCTTGAACGTCGCACTGACGATCGCGGCGATGCTCCCGAACGATCCCGCGATCAATTTCGACAAATCGTACCCGGCGACGTTCTTCACGACCTGCCCGCCGGCTTTCGCCAGCGTGCCGTCGGTCGTCGCGAGCTGCACGCCGATCACGAGATCCCGCGGCGTCCCGTAGCGATGCCGCAGTGGCCCGCTGTCGTTGGTCGCCAGGAGGCCGCCGATCGTCGCCCGATCGGCAAACGGCGGATCGAGCGGCAGCGTCTGTCCATGGAGCGCGAGCGCGACGTTGACGTGGCGCAGGCTCGCTCCGGCTTCGATGGTCGCGGTCATGTCGCCGTGCTCGTGCGCGACGATGTGATTGAGCCGCTGCATGTCGAGGATCACATCGATGCGCGAAGGCGTGCGTCCGTAACCGTCCTTGCTGCCGGCGCCGCGAATGATCAGGGACTGCCCGGCGTTGGAGGCCTCCTTCAGCGCCGCTGCGACTTCAGCTGCGGTTCCTGGCCGGATGACAACGGCGTCAGCGGTCACGGCGTGTCCGGTTCACATGCGCTCCGCAAGTCCCGCGGCTTCGGCAGGATGCTGACGATACGGGCCGGGCACTTCACCGCACAACCGGGGAGTCGGGAACACTTTGCCGGGATTGCAGAGCCCGCCGGGATCGAACACGGCACGTACGCGCTGCATCAGCCCCAGATCCGCCTCGGTGAACATCGTCGGCATGTAGCGCGATTTGTCGGCGCCGATCCCGTGCTCACCGGTGAGCGAGCCGCCCGCTTCGATGCAATAGGACAGGATTTCCGCGGCCACTTCGACCGCTGCGTCGGCCTGGCCGGCGACGCGCTCGTCGTAGCAGATGAGCGGATGGAGGTTGCCGTCGCCGGCGTGAAACACGTTGCCGATGCGCAGGCCCGATCGCGCTTCGAGCGCGCGGATGCGGTTCAGCACCTCGGGCAGCCGGGTGCGCGGCACGACGCCGTCCTGGACGTAGTAGTTCGGCGAGACGCGTCCCATCGCGGCAAACGCCGCCTTGCGTCCGCGCCAGATCCGCATCCGTTGCTCGTCGGTCTGCGCGACTTCGATGGTGGTCGCTCCGTGCGCCTTGCACATTCCTTCAACGCGATCGAAGAGCGCGCGCACTTCCGCGGCCGGCCCGTCGAGCTCGACGATCAGCACGGTATCGGCGTCCGGGAAATTCGGATGCACGGCAGCCTCGGCCGCGCGGATGGCGAGGCTGTCCATCATCTCCACCGCTGCCGGGATGATGCCGGCTCCGATGATGTCGGACACGACGGCGCCGCCGGCGTCGATGCTGTCGAACGCAGCGAGCAGTGTCTGTACGGCTTCGGGACGCCGCAGGATCCTGACGGTCACCCTGGTGACGACGGCGAGGGTTCCTTCAGAGCCAACTATGAGCCCGAGCAGATCGGGGCCCGGCGTGTCCGCAAGCGAGCCGCCCAGGTGCACGAGCTCGCCGCTCGGCAGTACCGCTTCAACGCCGAGGACGTGGTGGACAGTGAATCCGTATTTCAGGCAGTGAGCGCCGCCGGAGTTCTCCGCGACGTTGCCGCCGATCGAGCAGACCTGCTGACTGGAGGGATCAGGCGCGTAGTAGAAGCCGTACGGCGCCACGGCTTTTGTAATGTCAAGGTTTGTCACGCCCGGTTCGACCGTGACGCGCTGGTTCGGGATGTCGATGTCGAGGACGCGGTTGAGACGTGCGAGCGCGATCACCAGTCCGCCGGCGACCGGGAGCGCGCCGCCGGAAAGACCTGTGCCATGGCCGCGCGCGACGAACGGGATCCCGGCACGCGCGCAGAGACGAACGATCGCCTGTACCTGAGCCGCCGTCGACGGAAGCGCAACCGCGGCCGGTGTTTCCCGGAGATGGGGTAAGGCGTCGCACTCGTAGGTCAGCAGCTCGAGCGCGTCCTCGAGGACTCCCGCGTCGCCGACAATCCGCCTGAGTTCATCAAGAAACGCGCGGTCCATGGGTCCCTGTCTTGTCCCACCTCAGAGGTTCCGTCTCAGAGGTCTCGTCTCAGAGGTTTCGTCTCAGAGGTTTCGTCTCAGAGGTTCCGTCTCAGAGGTTCCGTCTCAGAGGTTCCGTCTCAGAGGTTTTACCTCAGAGGTCCCCGCCTCAGAGGTAGGCGACCGTTTGGGGGTCGCCGTCAGTATAATCCGCGCATCCTCGGTTGCCCGGAGGTTCCATGGCCACGCGCAGAGTCTCACGTCGTCAGTTTCTCGAGGGGACCGGGACCGCGCTGACGGTTGCCGCCGTGGCGCCCTCGCTTCGAGCGCAGCCGCTACCGTCCGCGCCAGGGACGCGGACCTCGATCACCCTGACCGTGAACGGCAGCAAGCGGACGCTGGAGGTCGAAGATCGCTGGACGCTGGTCGAGGCGCTGCGCGATCACATCGGGCTGACGGGTACCAAGATCGGGTGCGACCGCGGCGAGTGCGGCGCGTGCACGGTCCTGCTCGACGGCAAACCGGTGTATTCGTGCAGTCAGCTGGCGATCTGGGCCGATGGCCGCGCCGTTCAAACTGTCGAAGGCCTGCTGAACGATCCGCTGCAACGTGAATTCGTCGCGCACGACGCGCCGCAGTGCGGCTACTGCACGTCGGGTCAGCTGATGAGCGCGAAGGCACTCCTGAACACGACACCGCACCCGACCGCCGACCAGGCCCGAGCCGCGATGACGGGCAACATCTGCCGCTGCTCCGGCTACAACCACTACATCGACGCGGTTGTCGCCGCCGGAAACAACGCGGGTGGACCGCGAGCCTTTCAGGCGAGCGGGAGCGGCTCCGCTGAAAGCCTCGCCGTCCAGACCTCGACCATCGGCGCACTCACGACGGTTGGTCACGCCACCCATCGCATCGACGCGGTCGAGCGGACCACAGGCAAGGCGACCTACAGCGGCGACGTCATGCTCCCCGGCATGCTCTACGCACGTGTCCTCCGCAGCCCTCACCCGCACGCGCGCATCGTGCGGATCGATGCATCCAAAGCGTTGGCCTTGCCCGGCGTGAAAGCGGTGGTGTCGAACGAAAACTGCAAAGTGGTCTGGGGCGCCGGTTCGATTTCAGGAGGCGCGCAGTACAACGAAGAGATCAAGAAGATCACGAAGCACCGACGCTATGCATTCAACAATCCTGTTCGGTTCGTCGGCGAGCCGGTAGCGGCCGTCGCCGCGCTGGATCGCCATACGGCCGAAGAGGCGTTGCAGCTGATTGCGGTCGACTACGAGCCGCTGCCGTTCGTGCTCGATCCCGAGGAGGCGCTCAAGCCCGGCGCTCCCCAAATCTGGCCGGAGGGAAATCTCTCGCCGAACGCGCGAAACGAAAACGTCCCGATTGGCGCGAAGCGCGGAAACGTCGACGACGGCTTCGCGGCATCCGATCGCGTGTTCGAGGATCGCTACTCGACCTCGTTCGTGCACAACGCGCAGATGGAGCCGCGCGTGTGCGTCGCGGCCTGGGATGCCGACAAGCTCACCGTGTATACGCCGACCGGCGGCGTCGCGAACTGCCGCACCGACATGGCGCGCGACCTTGGCATCCCTCCTGAGAAGGTTCGCGTCGTCTGCCGCTACATGGGCGGCAACTTCGGCAACAAGAACCAGAATCAGGACGCCGATCTGATTGCCGCGGTGCTGGCGAAGAACGCGGGCGCTCCGGTGAAGCTCGAGCTCTCGCGCAAGGAAGACTTCATCGGTGTGCACGGGCGCTGGCCGACGGCTCAGTACTACAAGGTGGGCGTCAAGAGCGACGGCACGCTGCAGGCGATCCAGTTGCGCGGCTACAGCGGGATGGGGCCGTACCGGAAGAACACCGGGAACATCGCCGGCGTCGAGCTGTATCAGTGCCCGCACATCGAGACGTCGATCTCGCCCGTCTACACCAACCGAACGGTGTCGGCGAACTTCCGCGGTCCGGAATTCCCGCAGGGATTCTTCGGCATCCAGTCGATGATGGACGACGTTGCCGCGAAGCTGAACATGGATCCCGTCGAGTTCATCCTGAAGAACATGACGCGGAAAGCCGGCGACCAGACACCGTACACGTCGTACTCGCTCGACGAGTGTATCCGGCGCGGCGCCGAAGCCTTCGAGTGGAAGAAGCGCTGGCGTTCGCGGCCGGGATCGGACTCCGGCCCGATCAAGCGCGGCGCCGGCGTGTCGTTCATGGCATTTCGCGCGGGACTCGGCCGGAGCAGCGCGGTGATTCGCGTCGACGCCAAAGGCCGGTACGCCGTGCACGTCGGCGTCACCGACGTCGGTGGCGGCGCCAAAACCACAATGGGACTGATCGCCGCCGAGGAACTGGGCGTGCCGCTGTCGCGGCTCGACGTGGTCTGGGGCGACACCGATCGGTGCCCGTACTCGGTCGGGGAGTCCGGCAGCCGCACGACCATCATGACCGGCTACGCCGTCGTCGAGGCCGCGCGCGACCTGAAGAAGCAGATCGCCGAGAAGGGCTTGCCGACCGGCGACAACGTGCTCATCGCATCGGCCAACCCGAACCCGACGGTGCAGGGCAAGGTTCGCAGCACCTTCGGCGCGCATTTCGTCGAAGTCGAGGTCGATGCCGAGCTCGGACGCGTGCACGTCACCAAGTACCTCGCGGTTCACGACTGCGGGCGGATCATGAACCCGCTGACCGCGCGAAGCCAGATCAAAGGCGGCGCCACGATGGGGATTGGGATGGCGCTGCACGAGGATCTTGTTTACGACCGCCGCAGCGGCAGTCCGCTGTCGGCGGGTTACTACGGCGCCCGGGTCGCGACGCATCGTGATGCGCCGGAGATCGAGGTCATCTTCATCGAAAGCGACGACGGCCTCGGGCCGTTCGGGGCGAAGAGCATGGGCGAAGCGAGCAAGGTGCCGTCGCCCGCCGCGGTCGCCAACGCCGTCTTCAATGCGATCGGCGTTCGCATGAAGGATCTGCCGATTACGCGCGAGAAAATTGTCGCCGCTCTGGCGGGACGAGAGGTGCGGGCATGAAAGCGTTCACCAACGCGAGCCCGCGCGACGTGTCGCATGCGATGACGCTCATCACCGATGCGCGAAAGGCAAACCACACCGTCGCCCTCGCCGGCGGCGGCAGCGATCTGCTCGGGATGATGAAGGAACGGCTCGTCACGCCTGACGTGCTCATCAGCCTCAAGTCGATCACAGGTCTGGATCAGGTGAAGCCGGCGCCAGGCGGCGGCGTCACGATCGGCGGCCTGATGACGCTCGATGCGCTGGCGCATGCCGCGGTGATTCGTGAGCGCTACACGGTGCTCGCCGAGGCAGCGGAAAGCGTGGCCACGCCACAGATTCGTAACGTCGGCACGCTCGCCGGCAACATCTGCCAGCGGCCCTGGTGCTGGTACTACCGCAACGGCTTCAAGTGCCTGAAGAACGGCGGCAACACGTGCTATTCCGTCACGGGCGAGAACGAGTTCCACGCCATTTTCGGAGGTGGACCGAGTTATATCGTGCACCCGTCCGACACGGCACCGGCGCTCGTGGCCCTCGACGCGACGTTCCGGATTGTCGGGCCCGCCGGCGAGCGTAACGTGCCCGCCGGCGAGTTCTTCACCCTGCCGACCGCCGACGCCTCGCGCGAGAACGTGCTGAAGGATGGCGAGATGCTCGCCTCGATCACGCTGCCGTCCGCGCGCAAGAACGTGCGGAGCACGTATCACAAGGTGCTCGATCGGGAAGCCTGGACGCACGCGGTGGTCAGCGCCGCGATCCTGCTGGAGATGGAGAAGGACACGTGTCGAAGCGCGCGCGTGGTGCTCGGCGGCGTGGCCCCGATTCCGTGGCGGTTGCCCGAGGTCGAGAAACTGCTGGTCGGTCAGCGGGTGACGCCGGACATCGCGGCAAAGGCCGGCGAAGCCGCCGTGAGCGGCGCACGACCGCTCGCGAAGAACGGGTACAAGGTTCCGCTCACGCGCGCGGTGGTCGCGCGCACGCTGTCTGGAATGACGCGTGAAGGTTGAACGCCGCGATTTCCTGTTCCTCCGCGCGGGTCAACCGGCCGTGCTGTCGTGCGAGCCGCTGTTCATGCGCTTTCTCGATTCGCAGGCTGACGGGACGACGGTACAACTGTTCGAGAATCTCGCCGGCGATCTGCGGAAGGTCACGACCGTGCGCCTGACCGACACCATGTGGCTGTCTCGCGCGGATTTGAAAGAGCAGCTCGATGTCGTGCTCGGTGCGTTCTGCGCGGCCGGCGGCTCGGTGACGCGCGGGTAATCGCCGGCTTAGGAACCATTCGGTCCTGTCGTATAGTTGCGGAGTCCACAATTTCGGAGGCTTCATATGAGGCGATTCATCATCGCGAGCGGCGTCATCGTCGGGCTCCTGTCGGCCAGCCCGCTGTTTGCGCAGAGCAAGGCCAAGGCGGAGAACGTACCGGAGATTCCGTTCGAATCGGTGCCGAATTTCCTCAAGTTCCCGGCCAATCTGTATCTGGGTGAGGGGATCGGCGTCGCCACCAATTCCAAAGGGCACGTGTTCGTCTACACGCGGAGCGGCGACACGCGCCTGTTCGAGTTCGATCAGAACGGCGCGTTCGTGCGGGAGATCGGTGCGGGCCTCTATGGCTTCACGTTCGCGCACGCGGTCCGGGTCGACAAGGACGACAACATCTGGACGGTCGACGAAGGGTCGAACATGGTCATCAAGTTCAACCCGGCGGGCCGGGTGGTGATGGTCATCGGCCGACGGCCCGACGCCGTCGACGAGCTCACGGCGATGAGCGGCCAGGGATCGGCGCCGCATCCCAACAAGCCGTACACGTTCAGCCGTCCGACCGACGTCGGCTGGGACGCGCAGGGCAACATCTTCGTCACCGACGGCTACGGCGACGATCGCGTCGTGAAGTTCGACAAGAACGGGCGGTTCATCAAGTCGGCCGGGACGGCCGGCAACGGTCCCGGTCAGCTGCGCCTGCCGCATACGATGGCGATGGATGCCGCCGGCAACGTCTACATCGGCGACCGCAGCAACGCGCGCGTGCAGGTCTGGGACAACGATCTGAATTTCAAGACCATGTTCGACAACGTCGGCAGCCCGTGGGCGGTGTGCGTCTCTCCGGGGCCCCATCAGTACCTCTTCGTCTCCAACTCGGTGCCCGACAACGGTGATTCGCGTGCCGCGGCGCAGACCGGCGAGATCTACAAGATGGAGCTCGACGGGACCATCATCGGCAAGTTCGGCAAGGCCGGAAAGGCCTTGAAGGAATTCAGCACCGTCCACGAAATCGACTGCCGCAACCCGAACGAACTGTTCGTCTCCGAGATCACCGACTGGCGGGTGCAGAAGATCGTCCTCAAACCGCAGGCGATGAAGAGCTCAGGCGGGCGATAAGGAGACGTGATGAGACGCGCATTCCGACTGTTGACGGGCGCCGCGGCGCTGGCGCTCGGCGCCTCGCTCGCCGCGCAGACCGCTCCCGAGATTGCTTACGACGCCAACGCCGACCTCCTGAAGCTTCCCGACAACACCCACTTCGGCGAGGTCGCCGGTGTGGCGACGAATTCGAAAGGTCACATCTTCGTCTACACGCGGACCGGTGCCGCGCACGCGACGGTGGGCACCTCGCGCACCTTCTACAAATCGGGCTCGCGCCTGTTCGAGTTCGATCAGACCGGCAAGTTCGTTCGTGAAATCGGCGTCGGCGTGTACGGTTTCAACAACGCGCAAGCCGTGAGGATCGATCCGCAGGACAACATCTGGGTGGTCGATCGCGGCTCGACGCAGGTCATCAAGTTCGATCCCGAGGGCCGCATTCAGCTCGTCATGAGCCGGAAGCCGGAAGCGATCGCGGTGCGCGCGCCGGCGCCCGGTGCCGGCAGGGGCGGTGCTGAAGGCCGGGGCGGTCCGCCGCCGGAAGGCCGAGGCGTCGGCGCTCCGCCGCCTCCGGGCGGCGCTCCCGCTGCGGCTCCGGCCGGAGGAGGGCGCGGACCCGCCGGACCGGCGGGTGCGGGGATTCCGGGCGACAGCTTCACGCGTACGGCCGGCGTGGCGTGGGACGCCCAAGGGAACATCTACGTCGCCGACGGTCAGGGCGAGGGGATCGGCAACGCGCGCGTGGCGAAGTTCGACAAGGACGCGCACTTCATCAAATCGTGGGGACAGCGCGGCACTAATCCAGGGGAGTTCAACTCGCTTCGCGGCATCGCGATCGACGCCAAGGGACTGGTCTACGTGGCTGACGGCGGCAACAAGCGCATCCAGGTGTTCGATGGCGACGGCAACGTGAAGGCGTCGGTATCGCCAGGCTTCGTGCCCGCGGCCATCTGCATCACGCCGGGCCCGCATCAGTACATGTACATCTCGAACTCGAACGACACCGATTCGCTCGACAACGGCGAAATCTACAAGGTCGAACTCGACGGCAAGATCGTCGGCAAGTTCGGCCGCGCCGGCCGCGTGCCGAAAGAGTTCAACATCGTCAATCAGATCGACTGCCGAAACGAGAACGAGCTGTTCGTCGCCGAGCTGGGCAGCTGGCGCGTGCAGAAGCTGACGCTGAAGCCGGGCAAGTAGGGCGGGACGGGCAGGAAGGGCAGGATAGGCAGGAAGGGCAGGATAGGCAGGACGGGCAGGATAGGCAGGACGGGCGGGACGGGCGGGACGGGCGGGACGGGCGGGACGGGCAGGACGG
>DASSGK010000442.1:0-17916 GCA_035693505.1 Vicinamibacterales bacterium | reverse complement strand
CTCCCGATCGCACGTGCTGCCCCACCCTCACCCGGATGCTGCCTGGACGCAGGTGTTCATAGAACGCAAAGCGTCCCGCACCGAGATCGAGGGTGACGTGATTGCCCGCCGCATTGTCGAGTGTGATCGGCACGGTCGGCTCGGGAAAACGATCCACGGCGTCGACAACCGTGGCATCGGCGACCGCCAGCACGTCGGCGCCGTAGCCATGCGTGTCGTCGGACAGCTTCACGAAGTCGATGGCAAACCGCGCCGGAATGCGCGCACGGCCGTTGACGGCGAAGATCGCGCGGCGGTGGCCTCCCACACTCGCGGGATCGTACACCGCGCCCCACGGCCCACCCCTGAGCGGCGGGTCGAGCGCGATTGGCGTCTCGCGCCGCACGGCGATCTCTCCGCCATCGATCGCGCCGGCTTCACGGCCTGTCGCCGTTGACACCTCGAACGACACGCGGTGACGAAGCACCTCGGGAACCGGCGCACCTTCGTCGAGCGCGAGCCAGATGAACATCACCGCGCGCATCCCGCTCGGGATCACGTGGGTGTCGGGAGTGTCGCGTCGGGCGCCCGCCCGCGCCAGGCGGGAGTGCAGGTCGTCATCGTGGTAGCTGGCGAGGGCTGCACTGTCGGGCCGCGCGCCCAGCACGTCGACACCGGTCAGGACGAGATCGGTCGACCTGAAATTGGTGATGTGCAGCTCGTAGGCGAGATGCGGTTTCCCGCCGATGCGCCCGGGCATCGGCGCGACCGGCACTTGTACATCGAGCGAGGCGCTCGGCGGCGTCAGGATCTGCGCGGCGCTCGGATGGAGCCCGACGACGGCGGACAACGCCACAATCAGCAACGCCAGCCTCGCCGCCGCATTGCCTTGCATGGGTTCACTTGCCGTAACGCGTTGCTGCCTGCTCGGCCGCCGTCTGGATTGGGACACTGGAATCGATCGTACACAATCTCCTCCGCTGCCACACTGCGATCGAGCCCACGCTTTTTCACAGAAGATCAGAAGTTAAGGAGGGTGAGCAGCGAATTGCAGAACATTGAAGCGAGTGACGAAGCCTGCGGTTCGGCGGGCGCCGCGAAGCGGCGTGACGACCGTCGATCTCCTGATCTTCTTATCTCCTGTTTCTTGTTACCGACAGCGTTCCAGTTCCGGGACGCGCTGTTCGTCTCCGGACAATCGACGATTCTCGATGCATCGCGCTCGTGCGCGCCGTAGGATCGATCGAGATCCGCCATGGCTGCCTTCACGATCATCGTCAACGGCACGACCCACCGCGTCGATGCGGATCCGGCGATGCCGCTGCTGTGGGTGTTGCGCGATCGATTGAATCTCACCGGTACGAAGTACGGCTGCGGCGCAGGCGCGTGCGGTGCGTGCACCGTGCTGCAGGGCGATCGGGCGATCCGTTCGTGCACGATGACGCTCGCCGCAGCCGCCGGGCAGTCGTTCACGACGATCGAAGGGCTATCGCCGCGCGGAACGGATCCGTGTCAGCGTGCGTGGATCGACGAGGACGTCGCGCAATGCGGCTACTGTCAGCCTGGCATGATCATCACAGCGGCCGCGCTGCTGCGCGCCAACGCGTCGCCGACCGCTGCTGACATCGATACGGCATTCGCCGGCCACATCTGCCGGTGCGGCACTTATACGCGTCTGCGAGCGGCGGTTCATCGCGCCGCGGAGTATTCGAAGTGAGCACGCGGCGTCAGTTCCTGCGTGACAGCGCCGGCGCGCTGATCGTCGCCTGGCGGTGGAGCGGCGTGCCCCTATCGGCGTTCGCACCAGCGACAGACACGGCGCTCGAGCCAAACGCCTACCTGCGAGTCGACGGAAGCGGCGAGGTCACCCTGTGGGTCACCCGGCTCGAGATGGGACAAGGCGTGCGGACGCTCCTGCCCACGATTCTCGCGGAGGAGCTCGGCGCCGACTGGTCGAAGGTACGCATCGAGCAGGCGTCGCCCGGCGGCCGTTTCAAGGGGATCGAGCTGCACACGAGCGGCAGCGGCAGCAGTTCCGGCGCGTACCGCCGCTTGCGCACGAGCGCCGCGGCGGCGAGGGACATGCTGATCGCCGCAGCAGCCAAAGCGTGGTCGGTTGAGACGGCGTCCTGCCGCGCCGAGCGCGGATGGATCGTCCACGAACCATCCGGACGCCGGCGGAGTTTCGGCAGTCTCGCGGCAAGCGCGTCGAAGCAGCCGGTGCCGGAGCAGCCACGGCTGAAGGATCCCGCGAGCTTCACCTTGCTCGGCAAGCCGATGAAACGGGTCGACGGACCGGCCATCGTCACGGGCCGGGCGATCTACGGGATCGACGTGCGCGTGCCGGGAATGCTGTTCGCGTCGATCGAGCGCGCGCCGACGCTGGGCGGCGCGCTGGTTCGCTTCGATGCAGACGCGGCGCTGCGCGTGCCGGGTGTTCGCCACGTGGTTCCCGTCACGAGAGGAATCCTGCCGGGGGTCGCCGTCGTCGCTGACGACAACTGGTCGGCGCTCCGCGGCCGCGCCGCTCTGACCATTGAGTGGGCGTCGCGGCCGGGACCGCCGTTCGAGTCGGAGCAGTACCTGGCCGCGCTGCCTTCAGCCTGCGATCGCGCCACCTTCAAGGTGCGCCATGAAGGCGATGCGATCGCGGCAATGGAAGCCGCGGCGTCACACTACGACGCGAGCTACCTGTTCCCGTTCCAGGCGCACGCGCCGATGGAACCGATGAACTGCACCGCCGATGTGCGTGCCGATCGGGCCGAGATCTGGGCGCCGACGCAAACCGACGTGCGGACGATCGCGCAAATCGTCAAGGTGACCGGCTTGCCCGAGTCGGCGGTCACGCTGCACTGCGTAATGATGGGCGGTGGATTCGGCCGGCGGCTGTTCGCGGACTACGCAGCCGAAGCGGTGGAGATCTCGAAAGCGATCGTGCGGCCGGTGCAGGTCACCTGGACCCGCGAAGACGACATGCGCTGCGGATATTTTCAGCCCGCCACCGCCGAGCGATTCACCGCCGGCTTCGACGCCGCTGGCGCGCTCACCGCCTTGATCCACAAGACGACCGCATCCGATTTGACCATCTACGATATTCACGACGGCCGCAACATCTGGACGGCGCCGCCCAAGCCCGCCAGGGGCGCCGACGACTACGAGAAGGATCAGAGCCCGTGGGGCGCGTACGATACGCCTTACGAATTTCCCGCTCTGCGCGTCGACTGCGCCGACGTCACGAGCGCGGTGCCGGTGGGGCCGTGGCGAGCCGTCGAGTATCCGTCGACCGTCTTCGCGCGCGAGTCGTTTCTCGACGAAATCGCGCACCGGACGGGACGAGACCCGATTGCGTTCCGCCTCGACCTTCTTCCACGGGACTCCAGGAAAGTCGGGCCTTACACCATCGATCGCGCCCGTCTGGCACGTGTGCTCGAACAGGCACGAGAACGGACCGGCTGGAGCACGCCGGCGTCTGCCCGACCCGGACGCCGCAGTGGACGCGGCGTGGCCGCGAATGTCTATCACGCGGGCAGCTATCTCGCGATGGTGGCTGAGGTGTCCGTTGCCGACGACCTCTCCGACCTGCGCGTCCATCGCCTGACGACCGTCGTGGACTGCGGCATCGCGCTGAACCCGCTCGGGGTCATCGGTCAGACCGAGAGCGGGATCACGTGGGGACTCACCGCCGCGCTCCTTGGAAAGATCGATTTCAAAGCGGACGCGCCGGTCCAGAAGAATTTCTCGGACTATCACGTGATGCGCATCGGCCAGATGCCTGAACTGGACACCGTGCTGCTCGACAGCGGTGCCTCGCCTGGGGGGTTCGGCGAGCATCCCGTGCCGCTGGTCGCGCCGGCCATCGCGAACGCGCTGTTTGCGGCAACCGGGATTCGTGTCCGTCAGCTGCCGCTTCGACTGAATCAGCGCCCCGCCTGACGGCCCGGATCGGTTTTCGACCCTCCATATACCAAATCGGCCAGGGCCGGAATATTGCTACGCTGTCGGTCGAGGACTCATCGTGTCGACCCGCGCGCCGGGCAGCGTCGGATTCATGCTCCGCGCGCTGCGCTACCGCAACTATCGCCTGTTTTTTGGCGGCCAGATCGTCTCGCTCGCCGGATCCTGGATCACCACGACGGCCACGAGCTGGCTGGTGTATCGGCTCACCGGCTCAGCACTTCTGCTCGGCCTCGTCGGCTTTGCCGGCCAGATCCCCGCGTTTCTCCTCGGCCCCTTCGCCGGGATCGTCGTCGACCGCATGGATCGCCGCCGGCTGCTCATCGCGACGCAGGTCGTCTCGATGCTCGAGTCGTTCGCACTCGCGGGGCTGACGCTCACCGGACACATCACGGTCGAGTGGATCATCGTGCTGAACATCGTGCAGGGCGTCGTGAACGCGTTCGACATGCCGGGTCGGCAGGCGTTCCTGATCGAGATGATCGAAAACAAGAACGATCTCTCGAATGCGATCGCGCTGAACTCGTCGATGGTGAACGTAGCCCGCCTGCTCGGACCATCGATTGCCGGCGTCGTGATCGCCGCGACCAATGAAGGCTGGTGCTTTGCGATCGACGGCGTGAGCTACATCGGCGTCATCGTCGCGCTCGTCGCAATGCGGATGGCGCCTCGGCCGGCGCTCTCGGATCGCCGTCAGGGTCCGTGGAAGCAGTTCGTCGAAGGGTGGCGGTACGCCTTCGACTTCCGGCCGATTCGATCGATCATCCTGCTGCTCGCCCTCGTCAGCCTCGTCGGCGTTCCGTATTCGGTGCTCATGCCCGTTTTCGCCGCCACCGTCTACCACGGGGGACCTCACACACTCGGCTTGCTGATGGGGGCGTCGGGCTGCGGCGCGCTGGCGGGCGCGTTATGGCTGGCCACTCGCCGCACGGTGGTCGGGCTCGGACGGGTGATCATCGCTGCCAGCACGGCGTTCGGGACGGGCCTCATCGCATTCTCGGTCGCCCCGGTCCTGTGGCTGGCGCTCCCGTGCCTTGTGGTCGCAGGGTGCGGCTTCATCGTGCAGATGGCATCGAGCAACACGATCATCCAGACCATCGTCGACGAGGACAAGCGCGGCCGGGTCATGAGCTTCTACATGATGGCGTTCCTCGGCACGGTCCCGTTCGGCAGCCTCATCGCCGGATGGATGTCGTCGCGCGTCGGCGCGCCGAACACGTTACGCTTCGGCGGTCTCTGTTGTCTGGCGGGCGCCGCCTGGTTTGCGACCGAGCTTCCGCGAATCCGCGCCGTCGTGCGGCCGATTTACATCAGGATGGGCATCCTGCCGCAGGTCGCGGCCGGGATCGCCGACGCCGCGGACCTCTCGGTACCGCCGGAACGCCAATAGCGCTCCGGCCCGTCCTGCCCGTCCCGCCCATCCAGCCCATCCCGCCCATCCAGCCCATCGTCATTCGACGATCATCTGACCGACCCTGAGGCGGCAGTTCGGTTCACGCACCAGCAGATCGAGCCGGCCCGGCGTCCGCTTCGTTGAATGCGCAACGACGTACCGCGCGCGCAGCCAGGCATCTCTCGGCGGACTTACGATGTCGGCCGGCTGCCGGTTCATGGAAATGTGCACTTCGCACGACGGCGAAGAGTCTGGCGTGAACCGCAGCGGAACGGTCACGGTATGCGAGCGGGGGTCGATGTACATCGCAAACGACCGATGGACGACCGTGTAGACAACACCGTCCAGGGCTTCGCAGGGCTGAAGCCCTGCGCCACAGTTGGATTTCGAATCCGCGCGGCCGTCCAGCGATCCCGAAACGGCTCTCTGCTCGACCGTCGCCATCGGTTCGGCGTAGGGGTGAGACCTGGCGTCGACGATCCGCCACGGAATCGAGATCGCAACGATCAGCGTGCAAACCCAGGCCGCCGCTGACCACGGTCTCGTGGGTCGCGCCATCGCGGGCGAGAGACCGGACACGAGACCCAACGTGAGAAAGAACAGCCAGACGCAAAGCGGAACCAGGAGCGGATGCCCAAGAAAGCACGTCAGCAGAAACGCGAACGATCCCCCGGTAAGGCCGACTCTGTCCCAGCGAGCGGCAGGGTCAGCGATCGTCCGCGAAGACGACAGCAGCGGAATCCCGATGAACCCGAACAGCGCAACGGCACCCGCGATTCCGAACTCCGCGGCGATCTGAATGAAATTGTTGTGCGCGTTCTCTCCGTCGGACGCGATGGGAAACAGCGCCAGGACGCGTTCGGATACGAACGGACGGGATGCGGCCGGAAATCGGCCCGGCCCGACACCAAACACCGGGTTGTTCTCCGCAATCCGCAGCCCGGCCTTCCCCATCTCGATACGAATTCGAAGCGCATCAACGACGGACAAAGAGCCCCTCGATCCCCACTGAAGAGACAGGCCGACGAGGAACACGGATACCACGGCGCCGAGAACGACCGTTCGCGCGGACACACTGCGGGCGATCGCAGCGGCTATGAGCGTTCCGCCGCATGCCGCGGCCACAGCCGCTCGCGAACCGGTCCACCACAGGGCCACCGCGATGCAAATGAACGCAAGCCACATCCACGATCGTTTCATCGCAATCGCGGACCACAGCGCCGGCACGACGAAGAGTGCGTAGAGAGAACCGACCGCGTTGACGTCGGGGGTGTGAATGCCGATTCTCGACGTCGACAGCGCGTCAAGCGTCGAGCGCACCGACATGTGATGCAGAACGAGCGTGCTGGCGAGGCGGTCTACGGTGAACAGCGACGCTGCGAATGCGCCGGCGATCAGGATCGTCGAGATCCGCTCGGATGCCGCGGAGTGTTGCCTGATGATGAAGTCCGCAAAGTAGGCGAGGAACATCGCTTCGATCCACACCATGCCGATGTGGAGCGCGGGAAACGACGCGGCCTGGACCAGATAGGTGGACGTCGCATGCTGAAAGTACCGCCCGGCAATGGCGGCTCCCCCATCGGGCTCGCCTGCGACTCCCACGATGGTCGCCGCGGCGACGACGATGGTTCCCGCCGCGCACGGCAGTCGAAGCGGACTGGATATATCGGTGGCCCGAAGGGCGTAGCTCACGCAAAACCCAAACAGAGACGGGAGCAACAACAACTCGGCGGCCTCGGTCCCGGTCAGGGCCGGACGCAGAAGTTTGCCGAGCGGGGTCGCCAGAGGCAAGAGGCCTGCGATGATCAGGAGGTTCTCCCAGGGTCGGCGGATCGCGATCACCACAAGGGTGCCCGCTGCCACGACAGCGGCCCAGCCGCCATGCCACACCGACACGAGCGGGATCGCGAAGGCCGCGGCCGCAAGCGCGTGGAGGATCCGAACGTCCATCCTTCGCTACCTGAAATGTGAGGCGGAGCGATGAGTCAACTCGCCAGCAGCGCTTCCGGCGTCGGCGTAAAGAAGACGATGACAGGGGATGTGGCGGACCAGGCGGACTACGTGGCGCAATGCCTCGCTTCTATCAGGTCCCTGGCTTGAGCACTGTTCGGCGAGTGCCTGCACCGCAGTCACGACGGGCAATCGCCGCAGGAACGGCGAATCACCGCGAGCGGAGTCATACACGGGAAACACAATCGCCTCAATGGAGGCCGGCGCTCTCGCTACCTGACCGTCCCGCACTGTGGCGACGACCTTCGTTTGCTCCAGAAGCGCCTGCCGGTCGTCTCCCACTCCGTGCGGCGCAGTCCGAAAATCCGGAGTGAACGGCAGCGGCAACGCCGTCCAGTCCTCTGTTCGAAGTGCCACGGCATCGTCGGCGAGCAGATGCCATCCATGTTCGATCAGACGAACGGCCATCGTGCTCTTGCCAGCGGCCGCCGGTCCGGCCAGCAGGACGCCGAAGCCGTTTCGTGTCGCCGCCGCCGCGTGAAGCCACAAGTGATTCGGATGCGCCGATGCGAAGGACGCGGTCATCCATTTGCGCGTCAGATGGAGCACATACCCGATGGAACCGTGCGCCATTCGACCGGTGGAATCGCGGAGCTCGACACATGAAGGCGCCAGTTCGGCGAGCGTGATTCGCAGAAGGCTCTCAGTGCTCGGCTTCGAGCACGTCAGCAGGTGACGCAGGCGCTGTCTCAGAGCGTTCTCCAGCGCCTCGCTGTCGCATTGAATGTCGACCCAGCGATCATTGAAGGTGGCACACAGCTGGCGCGGTCTGGCGCTCATCTTGATCCTTGAGCGCTCCCCTCGGGCACGCGGACCAGACCACGCGCGCGAAACGCGTCGATGGTGTCCATCACGTCGCCGATCAGATGCGCCGCGTCCACTCCGTAGCGGTCGCCGAGCGTTCGGGCAATATCCAGAATGCTCGACGAGCCGTCGCACAAGAGCCACACTTCCGTGGCCGATTGGTTGAGCGAAGTGGCTTCGGCCCGCTTCGGATTGTAGAGAAGGCACTCGCCATCCTCCGAGCACGCTTCGACGGGAATTCGAACCGGGACCGCAGTTGCGTCTAGACCGTCCAGGTCGAGGCTTCCCATCACCGCTTCGAATCGCCGTGTGTATCGGTGTGGCCGGACGTTCCGATTTTCCCTGAGTCGCCATGAAAATCGACGTGATTGACATCGAGATGGTACTCGTCTGTATGCAGTTCAAGGTCGGTGTGCGCGAAGGCGCGAGCCTTGTCCGCATGCTCGTCGCCATGCGCATCCTGATGCGCGCCGCTGTCACCGTGCGCGTCGGTATGAACGGCGTCGGCGTGGTCGTTGTGAGCGCCCTGATCTGTGTGGGGAACGTCAGTGTGATCCTGATATCCCGTATCGCCATGGTCGCGATGGCCACCGTCCAGATGGTCCGGGTAGGGCACATCCCGGTGGTCCTGGTGCGGGGGGGTTTCGCTCTTGTCGTCGTGATCGCGATGCTGCACATCCCAGAAGTCGCCGTGCGGTGGCTGTTGAGGAGGGGAATCGAGATGGCCCGGGCCTGACGTATCCGAATGATCACCGTGGGGGGCAGCGTCGGCGTGATCCGTGTGGAACACCGTGTCGTTGTGATCGGTATGCCCGGAGTCCGTGTGGTCAGTGAAGGAGAAATCGCCATGTGCGTCGCTATGATCACCGTGGTCGCCATGGGTGTCGGTGTGCGTGTCGGTGTGGTCGCTATGCGGTGTGTCGGCGTGGTCGTCGTGTGGTGTGTCCGCGTGATCTGTATGCGGCGTATCGGTGTGCGGGGCGTCGGCGTGGTCGTCGTGCGGTGTGTCCGCGTGATCTGTATGCGGCGCATCGGTGTGCGGTGAGTCGGTATGATCCGTATGCGGCGCGTCGGCATGATCGGTGTGCGGCACATCAGAGTGGTCGGCGTGCGGCACATCGGAGTGGTCGGTGTGTATTACCTCGCCATGGTCGTCATGCACCGGGCCAGGCGTATCCAGATGGACGTCCAAATGTTCGGAAAGCTGGTCCTGGTGACCCGAATCGCCGTGGGCGTCGTTGTGCGGCGTTGGTGTCTGCGCAGACGCCTCGGGAATATTGATGGCCGTCACCACCGGTACCATCCAGCCCGCGCGGATCAGGGCGCGCCGGGTGAAGTCCTTTTGCCGCTCGCTGGCTGCCGGTTTGTCGGCCGATACCTCGCGTGAGTCCTCGGATCGTGAATCCGCCATCGTGTTGCTCCAACCGGACTGCCTCACGCAGACCGGCGTCCCAACCGTTCAGATCGTCAGTGCGTCAGGCGAGCCAGTCCCGCCGCTCCGCTCGGATGAGTCGACGCGAGGGTCAGCCCGGCCCGTGAGGCAAGACCGTCGAGTCCCTGATGACGCGTGAGCCACTCACCGTAGGCATAGATGAGCAGATGCTCGAAGTGTCCGGACAGCCAGTCCCTCAAGCGACGCGCGGACGCCTCATCGACCTCCAGCAGCCGGCCCGGCATCAGCAAAACGAGGCTGTAGACCGTGTCGGCATCCATCGGAATGCCTTCGAACATGTTTCCGGCGACGAAGTTCGCGCCAAACGCCGGCTGGAGCTCGCGGGCGTGCTCCAGCTTCGACGTCTCCGTGTCCATGCCGAACGGGATGATGTTGGACCTGGATTCGCAGATCTTCTTCAGCAGCGCCCCATTGCCGCATCCAAGATCGAGCACCGATCCACGTTCGCCGATGGTGGCCACGGCAAGATCGACGATCGGCCGGTGCGCTTCGTCCATCGCCGTCCTCGTGTTGAATCCGTTGTCCGCGGCATACCAGGCCGGCGGTTCCGTGTGCTGCGCAATCGGCGCGTCGAGACCCCGCAGAAAGGACACCGAGTGCGTCATGCGCTGACGTTCCGGCGGGCGGAACGGGAAGGAAAGGCCGGTGGCGGCCTCGTCCGGCATACGACGCCCCGCGCGACGAACGACAAACTCGTGCGCCGTGGCATCGGTTCGGGTGGAGGCCTTCAAGACCGGGGTCTTCACCTCGGCGATGCCGTGCAACGCCGACCAGGACACCGGCCAGTCGAGGATTTGCTCGATCCAGTCCATCTCGGTCTGGTAGCCGATGTCACGTCCGAGCGTCATCAATGCCTGTGCGAACTCTACGGTGGCGCGGCACGCGAATGAACATGGCAAGTGCGGCACCGCGCGCACCCCCATCCATCGCCAGAGAATATTGGCCTGCAACGGCGTGTCGGGCGCTATTTCGATCTGACGGCCGCTCCCGTCCGCTTCCGCGCTGGCGGAAGCCATCGCCCACGTCGTGTCCACGCACGCGTCGGCGACCCATGTTTTGCGAAAGAACGCAATGCAGCAATCGGGGAACCCGAGCAGACGCCCCATTGTTCCGTCGTCACCGGCATCCATGGCGTGCTTGAGCGCCGCGACGTCGGCAAGCGAGCCAATCGCCACGCGATACTCGAACGGCTCGCCCGTACGCGGTGCGACCGACGTGCTCGCGTAGCCTGGCGAGACGCCCGACATCGCCACCGGTATCGTGCTCAAACCGTGGCCGGCCCAGGCGCAACTCCTTGCGACCAGTTGGTCGGCAGGGACAGACGTCAGTGCGCACGCTCGTAGTCCGGACACCACCGAGCGCCACTCGATCTCCGACCAGGCGTTTCCGATTCGCTGGATTCTGGGTTCCCAAATGGAACGCGCGCGATCGCCGACCCAGCTGATTCGCGTGAAGTCCGGCAACACGTAGCCGAGCCGATCCCGCGCGAAGAGATCGAGTGCTGCATTCGCCGGGCTGATACCGGATGTCATCGCGCGGCCACTCCGGAATCAAGACGCGCGAGTTCCTCGCTGAGATACGCGCTCTGGCCCGCACTCCACCGCCGGATCGCGAACGCCTCCAACGCCTGACGATGGGGGCCGACGGAGACAGGCATCAAGCCTTCGGCGATGAGCTCGCCCTCGAAGCGTTCAAAGAGCGCCTTCCACAGATCGCACTTGCTCGAGCGATTCCGCCAGTCTCCGCCGATGGCGCCTCCCGGGCAATGTCCTTTGCACATCAAGAAGAATCGGCAGTCGCTACAACCGCCGACCTCCTGCGGCGTGTGGTACAGGGCGAGATAGCGTTCGAACCCCTCGCGATCGGCCTTGACGAAGTCGATGCCGTCCTTGTTCGTGCGGCCGCAGTTGCTGCGCTGTCCGTGTCCCTCCACCCCCTGGACCGCTCGCGTGTTGTAGGGATCGCACCCGTTCCAGATACAGGTCGTCGACTGGTCCTGTGCGAGCAGCATCTTTCGGATGTCCGAGAACACATCGAAGCGCAGCTGACGCAGCTCGGATTCGACGGCGGCGAACTCCAGAAACGCCGACATCTGCTCGTCCGGCGTGAGGCCGTACTTCGTGCCGACCGCGGCACTCTCAATTTCCAGATCGTGCAGCCGCACACTGGTGACGCCGAGCGTGTCCAGGTACCGGAACCAGTCCACCATCCTCGGCAACTTGTCCGCCGTGGCGTTGTTCCGGTGGAGCGTGACGATGAGGCTGGGCGTGAGACCTTCGCGGATCAGACGTTCGATAGCCGCATGTGTCTTCGCGGTCGCCTCGCGTGTCGACTCGAGAGAGCCCGCCCATCGGACGTCGTTCAGCTCTCCGGGCCCGTCGACGGAGATGCCAACCTGCACGCCGTATTGCTTGAACATTCGAACGTGTGCGTCGTTGATGAGGGTGCCATTGGTCTGGATTCCATTGCTGCCGAAGCGTTGGAGGCCGAATGCCCATAACTCTTCGAGCACGTGATCCGGAATCAGCAGCGGTTCACCGCCGAAGATCGTGAAGTTGGAGCCGGCGCGCTCGAGCGCCGCTTTCATCTTCGGCAGGTCGAACGTCGTGGGGATGTTGCCCGCGTCGCGCTGGGGATTCTGATAGCAGTACTGACATTGAATGTTGCACTTGACCCCCAGCGGCCTCACCTCGATACTCATGACGGTTGTCCTTCCCGGTCATCTGCACAAGAGCACGTGGCAGCACATTGGACGGACCAGATCTCACTCACGTGGATCGCCCACGCCGCGGTGCATGGGTCGGCGTCCCCTTGCCTCACACCTGGCGACTGGGAGCGGCTGCCATACGATGCCGAAGCGGGCCACCTCGCGCCGCTGCTGGACGCGTGGCTCAGCGAGCACGACCATGACGCCCCGGATCGCGTGGTCCGCCAGCTCAAGGCGCTGAGGCTGCGCCACCTTGCGTGGCATCGGGCCAGAACCGGCGCACTCCTCGAGGTCCTCGACGCGTTCGAGCGGTTGTCGATCGAAGCAATCGTGCTCAAGGGGGCGACTCTCGCCTGGACGATCTATCCGTCGCCCTATCTGAGGCCGATGAGCGATCTCGATCTCCTCGTACCCGCGGCGGCGGCCGGAACTGCGCAAGCTGCGTTGCGACATCTCGGCTTCTCCGGCGAGGTCGCCTTCCGACCCTTTGGCCGCAATGCTCACCATCACCCGATCGCCAGTCGAGTTGACGCAGGATGTGCGATCAACGTCGAAGTGCACGTCGACGCGTTGTCGCGTGACACGCGCGCCTCGATCGCCCTGGACAATTTGAGCGAGCCTCCCCGGCGATTCCTGCTGGACGGCACGCCCCGCCTCGCGCTCGGCCACATCGACATGCTTCGACATCTCACGCATCACCTGCTCGAGCCGACGCCGGACAGCGACATCCGCTTGATCGGTGCAGTCGATCTCTTGCGTTTTGCCCGCGCGTTTCACGAGGAGATCGATTGGCCGCGCCTGGAAACCGAGTTTCCCTTCGTTGTTACCGCGCTCGGTTGCCTCCACCATGTCGTGCCATTGCCTCACGAGCTGCGCCGGTTTATCCCGTCGACCAACTGCGCAGTGCCGCGGCACGTCGGAAAGACGATGCGGCCGCTGCGTTGGATCGTCAGACGCGAGCGAAGAATCGCCGATGTCGCCGCGGAATTGCTTCGCCCACCGGACTGGTGGATGCACGCGTACTACAACGTTCCGATGGGACACTCACTCAAGAAGACCCAACTCGTCAGACACCCCTGGCGGGTGGCGCAGTGGCTCTGCCTGCGAATTGCCGGCTGGTAATTGCGGTGGATTGTGAGGCGCGGTCAGATCGAGGCGCTATGCGCTTTCGGAAATCGGTTCCGGCTGCACGTTACCGCGATCGATCGGTGAGGTAGCGAAATTCGAGAATCGCACCGGGGTTCTCGACCCTCGCCGCCGGTCTCCCCGACTCGTCCTGCGTGTTGCCGCCGACGTCGGTGGCGATCAACAGCGCCAGGCCATCCGGCCGCACCGCGACGTCCCTGTACCGATTCACCGTCTTGAGCGGCTGGTTCTCGTCGGGCTCGCCGATCACCGCCGTGCCAGCCGCGTCGAGCTGCATGCGGTACACGGTCCCGTGCTTGAGGCTCGGCATCAACAGAGAATGATTCCAGCCGGGGATGCCGTTGGTCGCGGAGTACACCGCCAGGCTCGACGGCGCAACGGTCGGCCAGCACTGGTAGTACAGCTCGCGGTCCGCGCACTTCGGATCCTTGAAGTCGTAACCCGTCGGGACCGTCCGAAACGTCTGAATGGGCGGCGTGAAGTCGGGATGGCTCCAGCTGCTTTCCTTGGCCAGTGGAACCGACGGCGGCACGGCCGGATAGGCGGTGAACGTCAACGATTCGCAGGGCACGCCTCTGGACGCGGACCAGTTCGCATAGGCATACGACTGGTCGTCCTTGTAGCCGGCGACGTGGGGCCAGCCGTAGTTCTTGCCCGCCCTGATCACATTCACCTCGTCGTCGGTGTTCGGCCCGTGCTCGGACTCGTACAACTTCCCATCCGCCCCGAAGACCAGCCCCTGAGGGTTGCGATGGCCGTACGAGTAGATGTGGCTTCTCACGCCTGCGATTGTCGGGTTGTCCGCTGGAATCGATCCGTCGAGATTCAACCGCAGTATTTTTCCCTCGTAGAGCGACCAGTCACCTGCGCGCAACTGCGCCGCGGTCGGCATGCTCTGGGCGCGATTCGGCTTGCAGAAGTTGGCCAGCTGGTCGGCGCCCATGTCCCCGATCGTGAAATACAGCTTCCGATCGGGGCCGACGATCAGGCGCCCGCCCTGGTGATCGGTGCCCGCGGGGAGGCCGGCCAGAACGTCCTGGGCGCTCCCGAGGACATGCGCGCGGGGATCGTACTTGAGGCGCACGATCTTCGTCCGGCGGGTGACCGTCGCGACGTTCGCGTCGGCATCGTAGGTGTAAGCGACGTAGACGTAGTCGTTACCGCTGTCCTTCAGCAGCCCGGGGTCAAGCGCCATGCCGAGCAGGCCGCCTGGCCCGTCGGTCAGGAGATCGGTAATCACGATCGCCGGCTCTTTCGATCCATCCGAGGGACGGACACGGGTGACCCGTCCGGCGGTTCGCTCCGTCACCCACAAATAGTCGTCCGGTCCCCAGATCACCTGGAACGGATTCTCGAGTCCTGTCGCCACGACGCGTTTCGCGAACGCCATTCGGGACGCGGCCGTCGTCTGACCCCGCGTGTGTGCGGACGGCGCGGCGACGGCGACGATAGCGAGGAACGCGAGCAGCGGCTCTCTCATGATGACTTTTTTCGATCGGCCTTCCACGCGGTCAGGCGCATGAGCAGCTCAGTGCCGGATGCAATGATTGGCAACGCGCCGGCCTCAGTGGTGTCGGCACCAATATGCGCGGCAAGGGTGCGGGAATCGACACCAAGGACGTCAGCGATGGCCCGGGGCGCCGCGCGGACCTTCTCAGCGTTGAGGAATTCCAGAATCTCGGGCAGCGCCACGGATCCAATGGCCCCGCGTGGGCGGCTCGCCTTGCTCGTCCGATTGCAGACCGCACAGAAGCGGCTGTCGATGCCGTGAACGCATCGCGCTGCGGTCATCGCGGTACGACGCCGCAGTCGAAGCGGCCCGCGGCTTTCGAATCGTTCGTGGTAAACGTTCCTGAGTGTCCGTCGGCGTTGACAACAATGGTGCCGAGGCCTCCGTAACTGTCCTCGAGCGCGGTCTTACCGAGATAGATCGCCAGGATCTCGTTCTGATACTTCCCCGGACCGGCAAACTTCGCCTTGTTCGCGTGCATCTGATCCGCCATCGCCGCGCCAGGGCCGATGGTGAACGCAAGCGTCGGAAGATCCGCCGGTCCCCACGTTCCCGAGAGCGTGCCGTCGCTGAGGATCCTGCAGCTGCCCGTCGTCACCGTCCGGGGCTTGGGCTTCTCGATGATCGCAGTCGGCGGCGCGGCAGCATGAACCGTGAGCGCCGCGCTGAAGACAACCATGATAGAAACTATTCGTCTCACGGGATCACACCTTCATGATGAACGGATCCTGCACCTCGTCTCCCAGCTCGCACCAGACGCTCTTGGTCTGCAAATACTGGTAGACCGCCTCGAGACCATTCTGACGGCCGATGCCGCTCGCCTTGTAGCCGCCGAACGGTGAGTTGAACGTCAGCGCGCGGTAGGTGTTCACCCACACCGTGCCGGACTCGAGGGCCCGTGCCATCTTATGCGCTCTGCGGACGTCCCGCGTCCAGACGCCGGCCGCGAGACCGAACTCGGTGTCGTTAGCGAGCGCGAGGACCTCCGCTTCGTCCTTGAATGGCGTGACGGCGAGTACCGGCCCGAAGACCTCGTTCCGCATCAGGAAATTGTCCTTCGTCAGCTGATGGACGACCGTCGGCTGATAGAAGTAGCCGGCCGGAAACTCCGCCAGTTGCGGCCGTGCGCCGCCGCAGAGCACCTTCGCGCCTTCGCTCACGGCGCGCTGCACCATCGATTCGTCCTTCTCCAGCTGCATCTTCGTTGCGACCGGCCCCATCTGCGTCGCCGCCTTCAATGGATCGCCGATCGTAATCTGCTGCGCACGGCGGACGATGCGATCCACGAACGCGTCGTAGATCGACTGGTGAATGTACGCGCGCGACCCCGCGACGCAGGTCTGCCCCGCTGCCGCAAAAATGCCGGCGAGCACGCCCGCCTCCGCCTGCTCGAGGTTCGCATCGTCGAAGACGATGTTGGGGCTCTTGCCGCCGAGCTCGAGCACGCAGCTGACGAGGCGCTGGCCTGCTCGCGCCGCAATCGCGCGGCCGGCACCGACGCTCCCCGTAAAGGAGACCTTGGCGACCAGCGGGTGATCGACGAGCGCTTCGCCCGTTTCCCGGAAGCCGCAGACGACGTTGATGACGCCTGGCGGAATGCCGGCGGCTTCTGCCAGCCTGGCGAGCTCGACGGCGGACGCCGACGTGATCTCCGATGGCTTGAGCACGATCGTGTTACCCGCAGCGAGCGCGGGCGCCAGCGACATGATCGCGATGAAGGTCGGTGAATTCCACGGCGTGATGACGCCGACGACTCCCAACGGCTCGCGCAGCGTGTAGTTGAAAATGCTCTGGCGATCGAGCGGGATGACCGTGCCTTCGATCTTGTCGGCGAGGCCGCCGAAGTAATAGAGCCAGTCCTGCGCGATGCGCGCCTGCGCCCGCATCTCCGCGAAGAGCTTCCCGTTCTGTTCCGTCTCGATGGTCGCGATGCGGTCGGCGTGCTCGGCAATCACGTCGCCCCATTTCATCAGCAGGCGGCCACGACGGGTGGGCGACAACTTTCCCCACGGACCGCTGCGGTACGCGTCGGATGCGGCCTTGACGGCGCGATCGACCTCGGCCGGCCCCGCCAGCGCGAAGCTGCCCCACACGCCGCCGGTTGTCGGATTGAAGGCGGTGAACGTGCGACCGTCCGCGGCAGCGACGTCAGCGCCGCCGATGTAGTTCTGATAGGTGTTCATGAATCTCCTCGCTCGGCTGAAAGCCTTCGCGCACGGCCGCTGAGATCGCTCGGCTGACGCCTTCGCGCTGCGCGACACCCAACACGAAACTCACGAAATCAGGGTACGTATTGTCGTTGTTTCGTGTCTTTCGTGTGTTTCGTGGCAAGCCCACCCCGACGCAATCAACGGAACCCTTAGAACGTCGCGGGAACTCCCTCGACGATGAGCTCGGCGCCGGTGGCGGCGCGGACGGCGTCGACCGTCGTCTCCGCGGCGATTTCCTTCAGCACGAGCCCGCGCGCGGTGACCTCGATGACGGCCAGCTCGGTCACGATCAGGTTCACCACCTTCAGGCCCGTAAACGGAAGTGTGCAGCGCTTGACGATTTTGTGCCCGCCGTCTTTCGTGGCGTGCTCCATCGCGACGATCACCTTCTTCGCGCCGGCGACGAGGTCCATTGCGCCGCCCATCCCCTTCACCATCTTGCCGGGAATCATCCAGTTCGCGAGGTTGCCTTCAGCGTCCACCTGCAAGGCGCCGAGGACGGTGAGGTCGATGTGCCCGCCGCGCACCATCGCGAACGAGTCGGCGCTGCTGAAATACGAACAGCCCGGCGTCTCGGTGACTGTTTCCTTGCCCGCGTTGATCAGATCCGGGTCGACCTCGTCCTCGGTCGGAAACGGCCCGATCCCGAGCAGGCCGTTTTCCGAGTGGAGAGTGATCTGAACGCCCGGCGGAATGTGGTTGGCCACCAAGGTCGGCATCCCGATGCCGAGATTGACGTAGTCGCCGTCT
>DASSGK010000441.1:0-13162 GCA_035693505.1 Vicinamibacterales bacterium | reverse complement strand
GTGGTGCCTGGCGCATCACAAGGAGAACTTCACGTACACGCACTTCCGCGAGATTTGCGAAATCATGCGCGCATACGACGTGTCGTTCTCGCTCGGCGACGGCCTGCGGCCGGGCTCGATCGCGGATGCCAACGACGAGGCACAGTTCGCCGAGCTGAAAACTCAGGGCGAACTGAACGAGATCGCCTGGGAGCACGACGTCCAGGTGATGAACGAAGGCCCCGGCCACGTGCCCATGCATCTCATCAAGGAGAACATGGAGAAGCAGCTCGAGTGGTGCAAGGAGGCGCCGTTCTACACCCTCGGCCCGCTCACGACGGACGTCGCACCCGGCTACGACCACATCACGTCGGCGATTGGTGCGGCGATGATCGGCTGGTACGGCACCGCGATGCTCTGCTACGTCACGCCGAAAGAGCACCTCGGCCTCCCGAATCGTGACGACGTGAAGGCGGGCGTCATCGCGTACAAGATCGCCGCGCACGCGGCCGATCTGGCCAAGGGTCACCCGCGGGCGCGTGAATGGGACGATGCGCTGTCGAAGGCGCGCTTCGATTTCCGCTGGGAGGATCAATTCAACCTGGCGCTGGATCCGGTGACGGCTCGCTCGTACCACGACGAGACGATGCCTGCCGACGGCGCGAAGGTGGCGCACTTCTGCTCGATGTGCGGCCCGAAGTTCTGCAGCATGGAGCTCACGCAGCAGGTGCGTGAGTACGCGCAGCAGGGGATGGACGAGAAATCGCTCGAATTCAGAAAGACGAAAGAACTATACGTAAAGATTTGATCACGTTCGCAGTGCGGCATTTCGTCGCCGCTGCCGCGCTGGCGGCGGCGATGGCGTATGCCGCACTCTACGGTTCGATCTATTCGCCTCCCGCGATCCACTCCGACGGCTACAGCTACTACGTCTACCTGCCGTCAGCGTTCATCTACCACGATTTCACGCTCGAGGCGCTCGCGCACGACTGGTACGGCGGTCCCTATCCGCCGTGGACCGGACTCCGTCGATGGCCCTCCACGGACCGGTGGTTGAACCTCCACCCGATGGGCACCGCCATCCTGATGGCGCCGTTCTTTCTGGCGTCGGATCTGCTCACCGTGTGGTCGAACCTTCCGCGCGACGGATTTTCGCTGTACTACCAGCACGGCGCCGCGCTCGGGGCGATCGTGTACGTGCTGCTCGGCCTCGCGATCGTCCGGCGGATGCTGCGGCGCCAGTTCAGTGACGGCGTCGTGCTCGCCACGCTCGTCTGTCTCACCTGGGGCACGAACCTGTTCCACTACGCCGTGTTCGACGGCACTTTCAGCCACGCCTACGCGTTCTTCCTGGTGTGTGTGTGGATGTGGCTGGTCGAGCGGTGGTGGGAGCGTCCCACGGTCGCGTGCTCGCTTGCCGTTGGCGTTGTCGCGGCGCTGAACGTCCTCGTTCGCCACACGAACGTGATTTTCGCGCTGGTGCTCCCGTTGTACGGCATCGTTCGCTGGCGTGACGTGCGTGAACGCGCGATCGCCCTTGGCGACCGGTGGCGCCCGCTCTCGATCGCCGCGCTGGCCGGCCTTGTCGTCAACGCGCCGCAGCTCGCGCTCTACAAGTGGATCACCGGCCAGTGGTTCGTGAACGCGTACGTGACGCACGGCATGGGCTTCACGTTCCTGTCACCGCATCTGATCTCCGTGCTGTTCAGCACGCAGAAGGGGCTGTTCTTCTGGTCGCCAATCCTGCTGTTGAGTGTGTCTGGTGTGTTCCTCTCAACGGGTCAGGCAAGATCCTTCGCGTTGCCGGCCATCGTCGTCTTCGCGCTCCAGGCGTGGCTCATCGCAAGCTGGGTCGAATGGCAGTTCGGTTCGAGCTACGGGCATCGCGGATTCACTGACGGCTTTGCGCTCGCCGCACCGTTCGTCGCGTCCACATTTGCGTGGGCCGCTCGCCATCGAAAGGCGGTCCCATTGTTCGCTGCCGGCGCTGCGGCCGCCGTGTTCCTGTCGGTCGCCCAGATGATCCAGTACTGGATCGGCGTCTTGCCCGAAGCCAACACGACCTGGGCGCAGTACCAGGACGTCTTCCTGAGATTTCGATGACGCGCGCCAACTGGTTCAAGGCCGCGGCGGCATTGGCGGTGGCGGGGATCGTGGTCGTCTATCTGTACGATCCACCGTGGTTGGGTGGCGTCACCTCGGGATTGCGCGGCTGGGAGCAGGATCCGCCCGGGACCTTCTTTCGCTGGACGACTGGCCGGGCCACGTTCTTCGTTCCGTCCCACGCAACGACGATGACCGTGCCGTTGCGTGCCGTGTTTCCCGGACCCAACGGCACCCCGGTGAAGGTCGAATTGCGAGACGACGACCGGCTATTGACGACGATCGAGCTGACCGATCCTGATGCGTGGGTTCGCACGACGGTTCCGCTCAAGCGGGGAGGGCGCCGGCGATTCCGTCGGATCGACTTGAAGATCTCGCGCGTCGTGGGGCCGTTTTATCTCGGCGTGATGACGGGCGAAGTGGTGATGCGGTGATTTCGCACGGCTGAAGCCGTGCGCCACACCTCACCTGTGGAGCAGGGCTTCAGCCCTGCGAATCTGGTGTGCGTCTACCGCTCGGTGACCGGAACGATCTGAATCACCGTCGGGAAGCGCGCCGGCTGTCCACCCGGCTTCGGATTCGGATAGCCCTGCGAGATGTCGGACTGGAAGTCCTTGATCGTGACGCCTGGCGGAAACGCCATCGTCTCCTCGCGGTACTTGCCGACGTCGAACTCGTGGGTCGCCGGAACCTCGTAGACCAGCTCGCCTTTCTGTTTCAGGACGGTGCGGTAGTACGCCACGAGATCGACAAACGCCGCCGGCGAGCCGAAGATGTAATAACGCTGCCCGCGTCCGGCGTCGTACGATGCGATGAACTGCGCGCCCGGAAAAATCGGGACGCCGAGCGTGGCCTCGGTTGGGACCACTTCGGGTGCTGGACGCGAGGCCGTCGGTGCGGGCTGTGGCGATGTCGGCTGCGGCGCCGGCCGCGCCGGCTGTGCGGGTTGAGCCGATCCCGGCCGCGGAAACGGTTGCGGCGTCGGCGGCTGCGTCGGTGGTTGTTGCGCTCCGACGCCGACGGAAGAGAGGGCACAAAGGAAACAAAGGACGCAGAGGACTTCGAGCCAAGATTTTCTCCGCGTCTCTGTGGCTCTGTGGCTATTCTTCCTCTGTGTCCTCTCTTCCCTTTGTGTCCCTGGCACGATCACTTCCATGCCCCCGATTATAGACCTCCACGACTTTTGCCGCGCCAACCGCGATTGGATTCTCGAGACGACCGAAGCGCTCGTGAGGATCGAATCGCCGACGACCGACAAGGCCGCGGTCGATCGATGCGGCGCCGAGCTCGCCGCGCGGCTCGAGTCGATCGGCGGCCGTGTTTCGCGATTGCCTCGCACCGATCGCGGCGATCATCTGCTCGCGGAATTCGGCTGCGGCACGTCGCAGATTCTGTTGCTCGGCCATTTCGACACGGTGTGGCCGGTGGGCCAGCTCGACCGCATGCCGCTGGCCAGATCCGGCGGCCGCCTTCACGGACCCGGCGTGTTCGACATGAAGGCCGGCATCGCGATCGCGATGCTTGCGACGCGCGCTTTGCTGGAAACCGGCGCCGCCATCAATCACCGCATCGTCATGCTCTGGACGACGGACGAGGAGGTCGGGAGCGCGTCCTCGCGCGCAGCGATCGAGGACGAGGCGCGCAGGAGCAGCGCGGTTCTCGTGCTGGAGCCATCGCTGCCCGGCGGCGCGGTGAAAACGTCGCGGAAAGGCTGCGGCTCGTATCAGGTGACCGTGCGCGGCGTGGCGGCGCACGCCGGAATCGAGCCGCAGAAGGGCGCGAGCGCGGTCCAGGAGCTGGCGCAGCAGATTCTCCGCATCAACGCGCTCCAGGATCTCGCACGCGGCGTCTCCGTCAACGTCGTCCAGGTGTCGGGCGGGCTGCGGTCGAACGTGATTCCCGACGAGGCTCGCGCCGTCGTGGACGTGCGCGTGCCGACGGCGGCGGCCGCTTCCGAGATCGACGGCGCGTTTCGCGGGTTGCGGCCGGTCGACGCTCGAACCACCGTCGAAGCCGACGGCGGCGTCGATCGTCCGCCGCTGGAACGCACCGACCTCGTGGAGCGTCTGTACAAGCAGGCAAGAGAGGTGGCGCGCGAGCTGGGGCACGACCTGGCCGAGGGCGGCACCGGCGGCGGCTCGGACGGGAATTTCACGGCCGCGCTCGGGGTTCCAACATTAGACGGGTTGGGCGCGATCGGCGACGGAGCGCACGCGCTTCATGAGCACATCGACATCGACACCCTGCCAGATCGCGCAGCGCTCGTGGCGGGGCTTCTCACGCGGATACAATAGTCTCCTGCTCTCAGCTACTTCCGTCTGCGACGCGTACGGGAGAGGTCAGCCGTTGACGCTGAAAAACCTATGAACAACACCGTGAAGACCGCATTGCTCCTCGGCACGATGAGCGGCCTGCTGCTGCTCATCGGTCAAATGCTGGGCGGTGCCGGCGGCATGGCGATCGGCTTTCTGTTTGCCGTCGCCACGAACTTCGCGTCGTACTGGTTCTCGGACAAGATCGTCCTCCGCATGTACAACGCGCAGGAGGTCGGACCCGGCAGTCGTCTGTTCGACACCGTGGATCGGCTTGCGAAGCGCGCCGGCCTGCCGCAACCGCGTTGCTACGTGATTCCGGACGAATCGCCCAACGCGTTCGCGACCGGACGCGACCCGCAACATGCCGCGGTGGCCGCGACGGCCGGCATCCTGCGGCTCCTGAACGACGACGAACTCGAGGGCGTGCTCGGTCACGAGCTGGCGCACGTCAAGCATCGAGACATTCTCATCAGCTCGGTGGCGGCCACGTTGGCCGCGGCAATCATCATGATCTCGCGCTTCGCCATGTTCTTCGGCGGAAGCGGCAACGGCCGTGACGATCGTGAAGGCTCGAACCCGTTCGCGCTGCTGGCGACGATGATCCTGGCGCCCATCGCGGCGGCGCTCATTCAGGCTTCGATCTCGCGGTCGCGGGAGTTCGATGCAGACGCGGGCGGCTCGCTGATCGCCGGAGGTCCGAACGGACTCGTCAGCGCGCTTCGAAAAATCGAAGTGGGGTCGAAACAGATTCCACTCGATGCAAATCCGGCAACTGCACACATGTTCATCATGAAGCCCTTCAGTGTTTCGGGCTTGTTGGGTCTCTTCAGCACGCATCCGCCGACCGCGGATCGGATCCAGGCCCTTTTACAGAAGGGCTAAGAAGCAGAGCGTGGGGTAACTGTGGTCGAAGAGCCACGGTTGAAACCATGGCGTACCGTTTGCTCCTCTGTTTCTCGACGGAGGACACGTGCACGTAGAAGATCTCGATATCTCGCCGAGTAAGGTCGCCGAAACGGCGCAACGCATCATCGATCGGGCGATCGAGGAGTCACGCCGCCGCGAGCACGCGCTGCTGACCAACGAGCACCTGTTTCTCGCCTTTGCGCAGGTCGAGTGGGACATGTTCGCGGAGGTCATGCACGACGTCGACCTCAATCCCCACACGATCCTTCAAGCCATCGAAGAACACCTCCACATGATGCCGTCGTTCGCGGGCCGCGATCTGCGCGTCTCGCCGGCGACCAAGCTCGTCTTCAAACTTGCGCTGCACCACGCCAGCCGGGCCGGCCGGCAGACGATCGAAGCCGCGGATCTTTTCTCAGCCGTCTTCGAGGAAACACAAGGTGTCCCGGTTTCCATTCTTCGGCGCCACGGCGTCGAACCCGATGTCCTGGTCTCGAGGCTGTCCGCGCGCATGCGCGACATGGAGCTTCGCGAAGAGCGTCTGAAAAAACGGTTCGAGCTCCCGCCGTTCCTCAAGCATTTTGCGACGAACCTGAATCTGCTGGCGCGGCAGGACAAGCTGCCCCCGGTGTTCGGCCGCGACATGGAGATTCAGCAGGTGCTGGAAATCCTCTGTCACAGGGAGCGGGCGAATTCGGTGATGTTGATCGGCGAGCCCGGTGTCGGCAAAACGGCTATCGCTGAAGGGCTCGCGCGGCGGATCGAGTTCGAGCCGGAAACGGTTCCCGTCCGCCTGCGCGACTGCCAGGTCGTGAATCTGGCCATGAACAGCATGGTCGCCGGCACGATGCTTCGCGGCATGTTCGAGGATCGAATCCAGAACGTGATCCGCGAGCTGAAGGAGCGCACGAACCTGATCCTGTTCGTGGACGAGGCGCACACCATGGTGGGCGCGGGATCCGCGCTCGGCGCGCCGTCCGACGCCGCCAACATCTTCAAGTCGGTTCTCGCGCGCGGTGAGATCCGGATGATCGCTGCCACGACGCTCAGCGAGTACAAGGAGTACATCCAGGAAGACGAGGCGCTCGCCCGCCGTTTCCGCTGCGTGACCGTGGCCGAGCCGAGCATCGACGAGACGCGGAAGATTCTCTTCAGCCTCCGGCCGCGGCTCGAGCGCAACTACTCGGTCAGGATTCTCGACGAAGCGATCGAGGCGGCGCTCGATCTGTCGCCGCGCTACATGCGCAACCTGCATCTGCCGGACAAGGTCATCGGCTGGCTCGACACCGCATCGGTCCGCGCGGAGATCGATCGCCGCTGGGAGGTTCGGAAAGAAGACATCGTCTCGGTCATTTCGCATGTCGCCGCCATCCCAGAGGACATGGTGTTCCGCGACGTGACGGATCGGTTCGCCGATATCGAGAAGCGGCTGCAGACGCGCGTCGTTGGTCAGCGCAACGCGATCGATGCCGTGGCGCGCCGCCTTGTCCTGAACAAAGGCCCGCTGAAGGATGGTTTCGACCGGCCGGATGGCGTGCTGCTCTTCCTTGGACCGACCGGCGTCGGCAAGACGGAGCTCGCCAAGGCGGTGGCGGAGTATCTGTTCGGCGACGACAAGAAGATGATTCGCGTCGACATGTCCGAATACCAGGACGGATCCGTGTCGGTGGACAAGCTGATCGGCATGCCGCGCGGCATCGTGGGAAGCGAACGCGGCGGCGTGCTCACGAACCAGCTCAAGGATCATCCGTACAGCGTCGTGCTGCTCGACGAGGTCGAAAAGGCGAGCCCGAACACGCTGAACCTGTTTCTCCAGGCGTTCGACGAAGGCTGGATGACCGATGGGCGCGGGAAGCGCGTGTACTTGAGCGACGCCGTGATCATCATGACGTCGAACCTCGGCGCCGAGCACTTCCGCAAGCTGACCAGCCCGCTCGGGTTCAGGCAGCGCAGCGTCGGCGCCGCGCAGGTCGAAGGCGAAGTGATGCGGGAGCTCGAGCGGCGTTTCCCGCCGGAGTTCCGCAACCGCATCGACGAGGTCGTCCTGTTCGCGCCGCTCACGCACGATGAAGTGCGGGAGATCGCCCGGCACTACCTGCAGCAGGTCTCGCAGACGATGGCGAAGGCCGGAAAGACGATCGCCGTCGAGGACGAGGCGCTCGAGCTCGTGGTGACCAGCGGCTACAACATCGCGTTCGGGGCGCGGTTCCTGAAGCGGTTCATCGACGAACACATCAAGCTGCCAATCAGCTCGCAGTGGAAGAGCGGTTCGCACTTCGACGTGCGAGTGAAAGACGGGGCGCTCGTCGTGGAGCCTGGAATCACGAAGGCGTCGTCCGCAGCCAGCGCCTTGTCGTTTGGAGATCTGGTCTAGGGAATAGCACCCGGCCGATCAGAACGCGAACCCGATCTGTTCGCTGTCTTCCAGGGCCGGCTCGGACGCCTGCTCGGCGTCCGCGTCGGCATCCTTCCTCTTGCGCAACCCATAGCGTTCCTGAAGCACGCGCACCATCGACTGCACTTCTTTCCGATAGGCCTCCGGCGCCTGCTTCTTTTCGTACAGTCGCTCGAACCGGGGCCGCATCGCGGGGAATTCGCGCTCGATGAAGCGCATGAAATGGTCGCGTGTCCCGTCCTGCAAGTACATCACGTTGCACCCGACAAAGCGCGCGCCGTGATCTGCAATCGCCTTGATCGTGCGTTCCAGCTTCGAACGCGCGGTCGAGAACCCGGGCACGATGGGCGCCATCAACACGCCGGCGTTGATGCCGGCATCCGTCAACGCCCGGACGGCGCGCAGGCGCTGAAGTGGGTGTGCGGTGCCCGGCTCGAGCTGACGCCACGCGTCTTCGTCCACCGTGGGTACGCTCATGTACACGGTGTTGCGCGCCGCACGTCCGTGCGCCATCAGAACGTCGATGTCCCGGACGACCATCGGCCCTTTCGTAATCAGGCCGAACGGCGTGCGGCCAACCGTCAGCGCTTCAATCAGCGCGCGTGAAATCCTGTAGTGTCCCTCGATCGGCTGATACGGATCGGTCGCCGTGCCGAATGCCACGAGATCACGTTTCCACGCGGGCCGGTCCAGCTCGCGCGACAGGACGCCGACGATGTTCTGTTTCACGAGGATGACGGAGGCGAATTCGTCGCCGGAATCCATTTCGAACTGCGCGTGGTAGCGCCGCGCGAAGCAGTAGTGGCAGCCGTGCGTGCAGCCGCGGTACGGGTTCAGCGTCCAGTCGAACGGCATCCCTTTCACGCGGTTCAGCGCCGATCGGCATGTGACTTCCTGGTAGCGCGCCTCGTCTGCGCGCCGCTCAGCTTCGACGAGCGCGGCGGTGCCGCCCGCCTTGACCGTGTTGGCGATGTCGCGGGTCGTTGGCTTTGCGGCGCCGAGATCGAAGAGGAGCGGGAAAGAGGACACGGCCGAACCCCCGGGAAACCCGATCGTATTCGCTTTTGTTTCGCCTAATGATCGGGGGGTTTGCGCCGCCGTGTCAAGCGCGGGATTTAGACCGAGTCGCCTGGAGCGAGGCCGCTACTTCGGCTTGGTGGACGGCTGCGACTTTGCGGGCGCCTTCTTCGCGGCCGGCTTCGTCGCCGTCGAACTCGATTTCGCGGGCGTTGTGGATGACTTCTTCTTGGCACCCGCGGCCTTGGTGGACGAGGCTGCAGGAGCCGCGGCGCCCGACGCGACGCGCGACGAATGCTTCGTCCGGTGCCTGGTCGTCTTTTTCGGAGTGGCGGCTTCGGCGACCGACGACAGCGCGAAGGCCGCGATCAGCGCCACTACCAGCATCCTCATCGTCTTGCGCACCATACGAATCGACCTCCGACCACAGCAGTTGTACAGGATTTCCGTAAAGATAGCACGCCTGCCGGTGATTCGACACCTCGGCGCACGCTAAAGCAGGTACGCAAGCGCGAAGCCGATCTGCGCGACGAACATCATGCGGTACATGTGGGCCCAGGAGACGTGGTTTTCCTCGACGGCGAGATCTTCTGGTCGTCTCAACATCAGGTAGAGGACGTAGAGACCGTACACGGTCATCACGGCACCGAGCAGCTGAAGCAGCCAGAAGTTGCCCGTGAGCACCCCTGTTAAGGCGCCGATGTTGATCATGATGAACGGGATCACGAACGACGGAGAAATCATCCAGGCCGCCCGGCGCACGCCGTACTGAATCGGCAGCGTTCGACAGCCGCCGCGGCGGTCTCCTTCCATGTCCGCGAAGTCCTTCGTCGTTGTCGCGCCGAGGAGAAACAGGCCGAAGATCGCGCCGATGTACCACGGTTCAAGGCCGACGATGGTCTTCACCGACGACCAGCCGGCGACTTTCAGCAGCACGCCGCGAGGAATGGCGATCGTGACGTTGGCCCAGATCCCCAGCCGCTTCGTGCGAAACGGCGGCACCGAGTACAAATACGTGCACACCACCGCGACAGCGACGAGCCAGAAGCACTCATGCCTTCCCTTCGGCGCGACGAGCCACGCGAGGACAAGCGCGAGAGCGTAGGTGATGTTCGTAAACCACCAGACTTCCGCGATCGTGAGCCTCCCGCTTGGCAGCGGCCGCTTCGGCTTGTTCACGCGATCGATCTCGAGGTCGTAGATCTGGTTCAGCGCGTTGTTGCCTGCGTTCAGCAGCGCGGCCATCGTGGCGCCGATGAACGGTGCGACCAGGAGCGTCGGCGACCATGGCTCGCGTTGGGCTGCGCCGATCGCGGTGAGCGCTCCCGAGATGAATCCGAGCGCGGGCGCGACGAGCGTGAACGGACGGCCGAGGTCAACGTATGCCCGAAACGTTCGGCGTTCGGCGCTCGATGTTCGTCGGCCGTCGTTCGCCGTTCCGGTCACAGCAGCACCAGCGCGACGACAGCCGCCACCGCCGTGTTGATGAAGTTCAGCATGTCGTTGTTCAGGATACCCGGTCCCTCGAGTGTCGCGCCGAGCGCGCTCTCCACCAGAGCGCCAGCCGTGGCCGAGATGACGACGATGACGATCGCGGACGCCGCGATCAGGCCGAGCGCTGTACCGGCTGCGGCGAGACCCAACGCGGCCAACACGCCGGCGATCGTCCCTTGGAGTGACATCGCTCCCGGCGTCCCCGCCTTGACACGCCCGAACGTCGTGACGAGGAACGTCGAACGTCCCCAGGCTTTTCCGATTTCGCTGGCGACCGTATCGCTTCCACCGGCCGTCAACGCTGCCACCAGCGCCGCGAGCGCGGCCGGGGCATAAGGTGTGGTCGCCGCGGCGATGGCGGCCATCACCGCGACACCGCAGTTCGCGAGCGCATTCCCCGCGCCGCGACGGCCGCCGCGCTCTTCCGCGATCCCGAGCCGTTGCTTGCGCGCCAGCCCGAGCCGCGATGCGACCGATGCGACGATGAAGGTGGCCAACAGCAGCACCCACGCGCTCGCGCCGCCGCAGGCGTAGATGATGGTCCCGACGAGGACTCCGCCGATGAAGCCCGACATCGAAACAGTCTTCGCCCGATATCCGAGCCATCCCGTGACCACGTTGACACCGAGCGCCCACGGCAGCGTTCCCAGGACTCGCTCATGGGACAACTCCAGCGATGACGATGTCATCAGGCTGCCGAGCCACAGAACGATCGCAGCCGCCAGCGGAACCGAGATGTTGTCGTCGAGTCGAATCGGGATGGTCTCCACGAACGCCGCGATGACGGCGGCCGCGAGCGGCGCCGCGATCGTGTACGCCATCGGCGGCAGCGGCGCGATCGAAGGCCGAGTCCACCACGCCAGCGCCACGGCCGCCAAGCCGCCGCAGACGACGAACGCGATCGTTCCCGCCCACGATTTGTCTGGGTTCCAGGGGATACGATCGGATGGAACCGCCGAGACCGCGGTTCCTTCTCTACGTGATCGCCCGACAAGCGTCGCGAAGCCGTCGCCGAACGCGAGGACGCCCCAGGCGGCGGCGGCGATGTCGAGCCTGGTCGGAAACGCCAGCGTCAGCATCAGGACCGACAGCGGGTACAGCAGGATCCCCAGCGGAAACCCGCGATCGTGATCGACTGGTCGATACAGACGCTTTCCGCCGAGGCGCGGCAGCAACAAGGCGTTGAACACCAGCGCGGCGAAAGCCAGCGTCGCGGCCTGCCATCCGTTGAGCACGCGCAGCAGCAGCGCGAAGAGACCCGAACCGACATGCACCCACTGACGCGCCGTTTCGGAATGCGATGCTCGCGCGTCGGTCACGACGGCCGCGGCTCCGGGGTGGAGCGTGTATCACGGATCGAATCGAGCGTGCGCCTGATGCCATCGGCGAGCGGCGTGAGCGGGTATCCGAGCTCGCGGACCGACTCGCTGCTGTCGAGCGACCAGTCATGGCGAAAGATGTCCACGGCTCCGCGCGTGATGAGCGGCGTCCCGCCGAAACATCGGACCCGAAGCTCCTCGGCGGCGCCGAGCAGGTGTGCCACCGGATACGGAATGCGTGGCGGCGGACGGCGTCCGATCAGCTGTTGAACGATCTCGAACACGCGGCGTTGCGGAGCGTTCTCGCCGCCGAGCAGATAGCGTCCGCCCGCGCGTCCCCGTTCGAGCGCGGCGCAATGTCCGGCCGCGACGTCCTCGACATAGGCGTAGGACCAGCGCTGCTCGGGACCGACGAGCCCCGGGAGCCTTCGTCGCAGGTGATCCGCGATCAGACGGCCGACCAGGTTTCCCTCAGTGAACGAGCCCGGCCCGTACACGACGCCGGGGTAGACACGGACGAGCGGGCAGCCGTCGCGGACCGCCTCGCCAGCGACTCGATCGGCGGCCACTTTTGTGCGCTGGTAATCGTTGGCCGTCAGCGGTTCTGTTCGACCGAGCGGGGGAAGCGCGACGAACGAGGAGGTGTACAGCACACGCGGCGTGTGCAGCGTCGCGGCGGCCGTCAGGATGTTTCTGAGCCCGCCGACGTTGACCTCGTCGAAGTCTTCGGAGCGGCGGCGCCAGATGCTGACAAGCGCGGCCGAGTGCGAAATCGCGTCGCAACCTCTCGCGGCGAGCTCCACCGCGCGAGCATCGCGAATGTCGCCGTCGATCGCCGTGCCGGGAAGGCCGCTGCGGCTGGCGTGGCGCGCGAAGATCACCAGCTCGTGACCGCGCGCATCCAGCGCCCTGACGACGGCGCGGCCGAGATATCCGGTGCCGCCCGTCACCAGTATCTTCATGGCGTTCGTGTGCGCCAGTATTCGAGCAGATCGTCGAGCGTCCGCTCCATCGGAATCTGCGCGCTCCAGCCGAGCTCGTCGCGCATCCGCGCCGGGTCGCCCAGGAGCAGCGGCGTATCGTTGGGTCGATAGCGAGCCGGGTCGACCTTCACTTCGACGGGCACGCGCGCCCGCGCGATGAGCCGCTCGAGCAGATCGCGGATGGCGATCGCGTTGCCGGAACAGACGTTATAAGGCCGGCCCGGTTGACCGCGCTCCATGATGATCTGGTACGCCCGCACAGTGTCGCGCACGTCCATCAGATCCCGACGGGCGTCCAGATTGCCGACCGAGATGACCGGCTCCCATCGTCCCGCCTCGATGTCGGCGATTCTCCGTGCGAAACCGGAGGCGACGAAGTACGGATCCTGGCGCGGACCGATGTGATTGAACGGCCGAGCGATCGTCACGCGGAGCCTGCCGTTCGACCGGACGCCGAGCATCTCCTGCGCCAGCTTGCTCAACCCGTAGGGATTCGATGGGCGAAGCGGCTGGTCCTCGTCGAGTGCCCGATCGGCCGAGGCGTACACGAGGGCCGAGCTCGGTACGAAGACGCGTGCCTCGACGCCGGACCGTTCGAGCGCCCGCAGCACGTGATGCGTGCCGCGCACGTTGGTCGCGAGCGTCGACGCC
>DASSGK010000440.1:0-4266 GCA_035693505.1 Vicinamibacterales bacterium | reverse complement strand
CCGGGACGTGGGCCGCCGTAGCCGCCGCCGGGCCGCGGGCCGCCAGGACCGCGATCCTCGCGCGCGCGAGCTTCGCTCACCGCGAGTGGTCGTCCGTTGAATACCTGCCCGTTGAATTTTTGAATCGCCTGTTCGGCGTGCGCACGATCCTGGAACTCGACGAATGCGAACCCCCGCGGTCGTCCGGTTTCGCGATCGACCGGCAGCACGACCTGCGATGGCGCGGCGACAGTGCCGAAGTAGCTCCGGAGATCAGCTTCGGTAGTGGCGTACGACAGATTGCCCACGAACAGACGGACAGCCAATCAGAAACTCCTCGTTAAGGCAGTGAAATATCCCGAAGGAACAGTAGGCGAAGGAAGGCGCGAGAGTTCGGGAAGCGCAACACGCTGGAGCCGGTCTTAGGTTGAAAAACCTTACCTGAAGTCTATCGCCATGGCAAGTCGGCATATAGTAGGGCGGATGGAGGTTGCGTGAGATTTCGCCCGACGCCGCTCGCCGCGGCGGCGCTGGCCGTGATACTCACGACCGTCCCCCCTCAGGCTGCGGCAAAGGGCGCCACGCCGTCCGTCGACGTCCGCGACCTTCGCGAATGGCTCACCTACATCGCGTCTGATGACCTCCAGGGCCGGGCTGTGTTCAGCACAGGTATAGGTCTGGCGGCCTCTTACATCGAAGATCACCTCCGGCAATGGGGCGTGAAGCCGGCGGGCGATCGCGGTTCATACCTGCAGACCGTCCGCGTCATCGGCGTCAAAACGACCAGCCATTCGTCGGTGACGGTGGAGGTGAACGGCGAACGGCGCACGTTCACCGACGGGGAAGGCGTTCGGTTTCCGCGCAACGTCGGTGCCAAACAGCAGCGGCGGCTCGATCGCGTGGAGTTTCTCGGCTATGGCCTCGACGTGCCGGCCCTGGCGCACGAGGACTATCGCGGAAAGGACGTCGGGGGTGCGGCGGTCATCTGGCTGGGCGCGGCCGGACCCGCGAGCGCCGATCAGTCGCGCAACCGACTGTTGAACAACAGAAATCGGTACGCAACGGAGGAGAAAGGGGCTGCCGCCGTCATTGGCGCGGGACCCGCGCCGCGCGCCGGACGTGGTCGTGCGGAAAACGGGGCGGGACAGGCGGAAGGCGCAGGACGGGCAGGACAGAACGCGCAGCCCGACTTCACAACCACCGAGCGCCTGGATCACTTGCTGCCGCCCAGCGCGTCGGGGAATGACGCGTTCTTCGAGTTTCTCTTCAGCCGCGCGCCGGTGAAGTACGCCGACCTGAAGCGTCTCGCGGACGCGAAACAGCCGCTCCCGTCGTTCAGGCTCGACGGCGTCACGCTCACCTTCGACATCAACAACGATTACGAGCCCGTCCGCATGCAGCTCGCGCAGAACGTCGTCGGCATCGTCGAAGGAACAGATCCTCAGTTGAAGTCGACATTCGTCGCGTTCGGCGCGCATCTCGATCACATCGGGTATGCGGACGGCGAGTTGACGAGAACGCCAGAAGGCGCCATTCGACGCGGCGGCGCGCCGGGCGTCGTCACACCCGGGGCCGAAGACGATCGCATCTGGAACGGCGCCGACGATGACGGTTCGGGAGTCGTCACCCTGATGGCGATGGCGAAAGCCTTTGCGACAGGGCCGCGGCCGAAGCGGTCGATTCTGTTCGTGTGGCACACCGGTGAGGAACGCGGCCGCTGGGGCTCGTTGTACTTCGTCGATCATCCGACCGTGGATCTCGATCGGGTCGTCGCGCAGCTGAACGTCGACATGGTCGGCCGGAATCGGAACGACAAAGCAACCGAAGCCAACACCATCTACGTTGTCGGTGCCGATCGCATCAGCACAGAACTCGACAGCATCCTGCAGTCCGCCGATGCGGCGTTGCCCAGGCCCCTGAAACTCGACTTCGAATTCAACGATCCGTCGGATCCGGAATCTGTCTACACGCGCAGCGATCACTACAGCTACGCATCGCGTGGGATTCCGATCGTGTTCTTCACCGACGGACTTCACGCCGACTACCACGCGAACACCGACGACGTGGCGAAGATCGAGTTCGACAAGATGGCCCGCATTGGCGACTTGATCTACGCGACAGCCTGGCGCCTCAGCAACCTCGATCATGCGCCCGTCCGCGATCGCAAAGGTCCACGCATGACGCGATGACCCGTCCGCTGCTGATCATCTTTCTCACGATTTTCGTCAACCTGATCGGCTTCGGGATCATCATCCCGCTTCTGCCGTACTACGCCGAGCAGTTCGGCGCGTCGCCGCTCGTCATCGGCCTGCTGTTTGCGGCGTATTCGATCTGCCAGCTCATCGCCGCGCCGGTGCTCGGGGATCTGTCCGATCGATGGGGCCGCCGTCCGATTCTGATCTTCAGCCTCGTCGGCACGGTCGTGAGCTTCGTGATGCTCGCGTTGGCGCACAGCGTCGTGATGCTGTTTCTGGCGCGCATTGTCGACGGCCTGTCGGGGGGCAACATCTCGACGGCTCGCGCGTACGTCGCCGACGTCACCGAACCGAAGGATCGCGCGCGCGCGTACGGCTTGATCGGCGCGGCGTTCGGTCTCGGTTTCATCATGGGACCGGCGCTGAGCGGTGTGCTCGCGAAAGTCAGCTACACGGCGCCCATCTGGGCGGCTGCCGCGCTGACGCTGGTCGCGGCGCTGATGGCGCTCTTCTGGCTGCCGGAAACCGTGCATCGCGCTCACGCTGGCGCGGGAAATCCGCTGTCGTACGTCCCGGCGCTGCTGCAGCGACCCGCCATGCGACGCGTCCTGGCGGTCGACTTCATCTACTGGTTCGCGTTTTCGATTTTTCAGACGACGTTCGCGCTGTTCGCTGAGCGGCGCTTCGACTTCGATGCATCAAAGACCGGCTATTTCATGGCCGGCTTCGGCGTCCTCGGCGTCGTCATTCAGGGCGGGTTCATCCGGCCGATCGTCAAGCGAACGGGCGACAAGCCCATGTTCATCGCGGGCGTGCTGTTCTCGATTGTGGGTCTGGTCGCCGCCGCGCTCGCGCACTCGGTCAGTCTCTTTGCGGTGTCGCTGGTACCGCTGGCGTTCGGGATGGGATTCGGCCATCCAACGGTCTCGAGTCTTGTCAGCCGCGCGGGACGCAGCGACGAACAGGGACGGGTGCAAGGCGCAGCCAGCGCGGTCGAGAGTCTGGGGCGGACGTTCGGTCCTGTGTGGGGCAACGCGTCGCTCGAGAAATACGGTCCCGCGACGCCGTTTGTCTCAGGCGCGGCGTTCCTCGCGTTCGCGCTGCTCGTCGTCGTCGGACATCACGTCACCGACGAATAGACCCCTACGCAGTGTCCGGCTTTAGCCGGACCGCAGCATGTCCGCCTAAAGGCGGACACTACGTACGATGCACCTTACGCGGACCGCCTACGATCGCCGCCAAACAACGCCGCAATCGCACGGAGCTGGGTGCGCGTGCCGAGGATCCGCTCGCGGCGCTGCTCGGCGTCGAGCACACGGGACCGTGCCGTGAGCAGATCGGCCAGCTCGATGACGCCCATCGTCGAGCCGTCGGACGTGACGACCGGCAGACGCGTCAGTCCTCTTTCGGCCATCCGGTAGGCGATGATTCGCAGCGGCTCGTCGGCATGCGCGACAGCGCCGGCGGCGCGCGCGTCCGCGAGGACGTCCGGCGCCGCTTCGCGCACGACCTCGCGCGCGAAGATGATCTCGAGCGGGTCGATCGAGTACTCCTGGCTCAGGTGATAGCCGCGCCGGCTGATCTTTTCCGTCAGGATCGATCGCTTCAACGTCAGGACCGTGAAGCTGTGCGACACGGTGACGGCGACGAGCAACGGCAGCAGCATGTTGACGTCGTGCGTCAACTCCAGCGCGAACACTACGCCGGTGAGCGGCGCGCGCATCGTGCCGGCGAGCACCGCGCCGAGGCTGACGAGCGGCAGCACCGACTCGCGCACCTGCACCATGCGCGGCTGCCCCTGCACGCAGTGCACGTGCTCGGGCTTCGGCCGCAGCGATTCGCGGACCGCCGCCGCCGGCAGCACGCAGCGCTCGCTGCCGACGCGCACCAGCAGCCCATCGAGCACCGCCAGCGTGAGCGGCAGACGCACCAGGAACGTGGTGCCCTGCCCGCGTTCGGTGCGGATGTCCACCCGCCCGCGCAGCGATTCGATGTTGCGGCGCACCACGTCCATGCCGACGCCGCGTCCCGAGACCTCGGTCACCTTGGCTGCGGTGGAGAACCCGGGCTCGAAGATCAGGCGATGGATGTC
>DASSGK010000439.1:0-2825 GCA_035693505.1 Vicinamibacterales bacterium | reverse complement strand
TCGACGACACGCGAGCAGCTTGCTCCATCGGAAGGCGTCCTCGGTGGCGCCGCAAGCGCTTCGCCCGCTCACGATAAGCGCACGGCGGCGTCGCCTGCGGCCGCGGCTTCGGATGCGAATAGCACGGCTCGTCGCTCGATGCCTGCCGCCGCGAACGACAGCGGAGAACGGGTCGAGTCCCGTCAAGCGGCAGGTGCCAACGAAACGGCTGACCGACTGCCCGGTGCGAGCAGCGCGACGAGCAGCGCCTCCGAGCGCGGCGGCGAATTGCGGAATCCGCCTAAGGCCGCCACAGAGCAAACGACGCGGGCGAACGGCGCCAACTCGACGCAACAGCGTGCTCGAGACGGCGCTGCGAGTGCCGACGGCTCGTCGCGAAGTCAGGCGCCCGCCGCGCGTGGTGGCGCTGGCACGTCTACTGACGTCCGCGCGACGACGGATGCGGCTGGCGGCGTGCGTGGCACCTCCACGCCTGACGCGCGAGCATCCGGAGACACGTTGCGGACAGGCACCCACGCGAGCGATCTGACACCGGCTGCTCGATGGGACCGAGCCGAATCGGCGCTCGCCCGGGAACATCTTCCTTTCGAGATGCGCAAGTACGTGCGCGACTACCTGGTCGCGATCAGAACAGGAAGCCGGCCATGAGTCTCGCCGCGACCGACATCGAAGCGCGCGCGGCGTTGTTCCGCACCTGCTTCGGCCAACTGAAGACCGAAATCGGCCGCGTGTTCGTGGGCCAGGCGTCAGTAGTCGAGCAGCTGCTGGTGTGTTTTTTCTGTCAGGGCCACGCCTTGCTGGAAGGCCCGCCCGGTCTGGGCAAGACGTTGCTCGTCCGGACGCTGAGCGACGCGCTGAACCTGCAATTCGCACGCGTGCAGTGCACGCCCGATCTGATGCCGGCCGACATTACCGGCACGCAGTTGCTGGTTGAAGGACACGACGGCGTTCGATCGTTTGAATTTCAGCGTGGGCCCATCTTTGCGAACGTCGTGCTGGCCGACGAGATCAACCGCGCGACGCCGCGCACGCAGGCTGCCTTTCTCGAAGCGATGCAGGAACGCCGCGTCACCGTGTTCGGCGCAACGCATCGCATCGACGAGCCGTTCTCCGTGTTCGCAACGCAGAATCCGATCGAAATGGAGGGCACGTATCCGCTGCCCGAGGCACAGCTCGATCGCTTCTTCTTCAAGATCAGAATTCAGGTGCCCGACATCGACGACCTCGCAGAAATTGTGGTGCGGACGACCGGCGAACAGTCGGTCCGTGTGTCGACGCAGTTTGGCGCGGACACGGTGCTGTCGTTGTTCAGCCTGATCAAGCAAGTAAAAATCGCGGATTCCGTGCTGCGGCACGCGCTCCATCTCGTTCGCGCGACGCATCCCGAGTCGCCCGAAGCTCCGCCGATCGTCAAGAAGTTCGTCCGCTACGGAGCCAGCCCGCGCGCGGCGCAGTCAATCGTGCTGGCCAGCAAGGCCACAGCGCTCCTCGCCGGCCGATACCACGTCGCCACCGAAGACGTCGCAAGCGTGGCCGTCGCGGCGCTCAACCATCGAATCATCCGCAATTTCACCGCAGAGATGGAGCGCGTCACGCCGGAGGAAATCGCCCGAGGCGTGCTGGCGTCAGCGCCGGCGCTGTAGGGGCGCGTGTGCTGACCTCTCAGGAAGTCCGCGTCCTCGATCGATTGGCCTTCGGCGCCTTTGGCGCTGCAGCGTCTCCCCATGCATCCGGGTCGCGAGGCATGCGGGCACGGGGTTTCGGACTCGAGTTCCACGACTTCCGTCACTACCAACCCGGCGACGACCCTCGGTCCATCGACTGGACGATTCAAGCCAGGCTGCGTCAGCTCGTCGTCAAGGAATTCCGCGCGGAAGGCCACCTGCGCGTCCACCTGATCCTGGATACGAGCCGGTCGATGGCCGCGGGCGCCCCCGACAAACTGTCGTGCGCGCGAAAGGTTGCGGCGCTGCTCGCGTACGTCGCGGCTCGCCGAGGCGACGCGCTCGGCGTCGCGACGTTCGATACGACAATCCACAACGTGTTGTTGCCCGCGGCCGGGCGGGTGCAATGGCGGCGCGTGCTCAACGCGCTGCAGTCCGTTGAGGCCGCCGGCGCCTCTTCGACCAATCAGGCACTCGTCGATTACGGATCGATGACGAGTGGCCCTGGTCTCGGCGTTGTCATTTCCGACTTCTTCGACGAACGGGGTCCATTCGAAGGGCTGCAGTACCTCGCTCATCGCCGCTTGATGCCAGCGCTCGTGCAGGTGGTGGCGCCTGAGGAATTGAATCCCGATGTCGACGAGGATGCCGAACTGACGGACGTCGAACGTCCAGGCGGCCGCGGGATGGTCGTCGACCACCACGCCGTGGAGCGCTACAAAGAACGTCTCGCTCGCCACACGAACGAGCTCGCGGAGTTCTGCGCCGCGCACGACATGGCGTGGACGCGCCTGACATCGTCGATGTCGTTCGCTGAACTGCTGCGGGCCTGCATCGACAGCGGCCTGCTGGCCAACCACGGGTAGCCGCCATGTCGTTGGCCAACCCCCAGGCGCTCTGGCTGCTCGTTCTCCTTCCGATTCCGCTCCTGCTCTCGAAGCGACGCGCCGCACGCCGGCGTGAGGTGTCGAATCTTTTCCTCTGGCAGACATCGATCGATCCGGAGACGGCGACGTTCAAGGTTCGCTCGCCTCGGCGACAGTGGATCGTCGTGCTCCAGATGGCGATCATCGCCGCCGTTGTGCTGGCGCTCGCGCGGCCATTGGTCGCGTGGCGGGTTGAGCGGGTCGCGTTGGTCTTCGATCTGTCGGCGAGCATGTC
>DASSGK010000438.1:0-8025 GCA_035693505.1 Vicinamibacterales bacterium | reverse complement strand
CGGACAGATCGTGCAGTGAGGATCCGCTTCGGTGCACGTTGCGCCGCCGTGATGCGAGAGATAGAGGAACGCGCGGCGGTACGTGTCGGCTGAAGCCGTGAGCTCGCGCGTGAGCGCGCCCTGGACCGATCGCGACTGCTTCTTGAAATCGCCCACCGCCGCGCCGTACCCGAGGCGCTGCCCGACGCGGTTGACGCGCGCGTCGACCGGCAGGATCACCTGATCGGCGGCGAACAGCAACATCCGATGCGCGCCGGTTTCCCCCAGCTGCGGAAACGGCTTCAGGGCACGCCGCGCCGCCGGAAGCGGGCCGCGGATCGTCGCCGGGAGGTCGGGCGATTTTCTGAAGAGCTCTACGCCCGATCGCAACGCGCGCAGGCGATTCTCGAGGTACGGCCCGGCGAGTATCAGGCTCTGCTCCAATTTTTTCTGCGGTGCGCGCCACATCGCATCTGGCGTCAGCGCGGGGATGCGCTTGAGTGCCGCCATCGACGCATCGCGTTTAGCCGGCGTCGAGTGAACCGACAGCACTTCCCAGACAAAGAGCGTGAACGGATCGTGCGGAGGAGACGGCAGCAGCCCATAAAACTTCTGCAGCGCATTCAACAGCGTCTCGAGCCTCGTCACGAGAAAACTCTACCTCAAGTTTCGAATCCGGACGGTGTCTGCAATAGAACATCGCGTGATTCTTGGATCTGCGAATTCAAGATCTCGTGATCGCACGCGTTCAGATCTGCACGCATCACTGGCTAAGCGCTTGACGAATCCCGATGTCGGAACATGCGGACACTGTCCGCACATCGTCCCTTTCGTGGCATATCCCGTGCTCTGAATCGCCCTCGAATCACTTTCGGAGGAACAGTACAGATGAAACGATTGAGCGTAGTGCTCGCCTTGATGCTCGCGTTCGCGATCCCCGCGTTCGCGCAGATCCAGGGCGGGAGTATCAGCGGCACCATCAAAGACGAACAGGGCGGCGTGCTGCCCGGCGTGACGGTCTCGGCGCAAGGCGTCGACGCGACGCAAACGTTCGTCACCGAAGGCAACGGCGAGTTCAGGTTCCTGAACCTCGCGCCAGGCCCGTACAAAGTGACTGCCACGCTGCCCGGCTTCACCACCGTCGTGCGCGAAGGCGTCGTGGTGTCGGTCGGCAAGAGCGTCGAGTTGCCGATGCAGCTCAAGATCGCGCAGGTTGCCGAAACGATCACCGTCAGCGGCGAGTCTCCGGTCATCGACACGAAAGCGACCGGCACGTCGACCAACTTCACCGCCGACGAGCTGACCAAGATTCCGACCTCCCGCGATCCGTTCGCGCTGATGCGCTCGGTGCCGGGCGTGCTCGTGGATCGCGTCAACATCGGCGGCAACGAAACCGGCCAGCAGTCGAACTTCGCGTCGAAGGGCACGCGGCCCCAGGATGCGGTGTGGACGATGGACGGGATCAACATCACCGACATGGCGGCGACCGGCGCGTCTCCGAGTTACTACAACTACGACAACTTCGAGGAAATCCAGGTCTCGACAGCGGGTCAGGACATCAAGCAGCCCACGGGCGGCATGGGGCTGAACCTCGTCGTCAAACGAGGGACCAACGCGTTCCATGGCGGCGTCCGCGGCTACTTCGACAATCACGCGATGGAGTCGACCAACGTGCCCGACGAGCTCGCGGCCACCGGAGTCACGCGAGAGACGTCGGATCACAACAAGCAGATTTCGGACTACGGCTTCGACCTCGGCGGACCGATCCTGCGCGACAAGGCGTGGTTCTACGGCTCTTACTCGATTCAGGACGTGCAGCTGGTGCGGCGCGCCGGCGCGCTCGTCGACGAGACCAAGCTGAAGAACCCCGACGTGAAGCTGAACTGGCAAGCCACGAAGAAGGACATGATCAGCTTCCTGTACTTCGATGGCTTCAAGATCAAGGACGGCCGCAGCCCGGGCATCTCGGGAATCCTCTTCGATGCGCCCGGTGCGACCTACCATCAGGACAACGCGTACACCGACAACCCGCTCCACGGTCTGTGGAAGATCGCGGACGATCGCGTCTTCGGACCGAACCTCTTCGTCTCGGGCAAAGTGGCGTTCTTCAACACCGGGTTCATCCTGGCGCCGGAGGCTGGTCTCGACACACAGGCGGGACGAAGCTTCACGACCGCGCAGTCGTTCGGCTCGATCAACCAGAGCACGAACGTCCGTCCGCAGCACATCTACAACGTGGACGGCAACTCGTTCCTGAACGGGATGGGCGCGACGCACGACCTGAAGTTCGGCTTTGGCTACCGGACCGCCGAGGCGCTCTCCGCGCAGGTGTATCCCGGCAACATGATCCTGGCGATTGAGAACTCACCGACCGATCTGCGCGCGCAGGTCTATCGCCAGGCGCTGGGCAGCAACAAGGCGTACTACACCGACTTCTACGTCGGCGACACGATCGCGAAGAGCCGTGCGACCATCGACGTCGGCTTGCGCTACGACCAGCAGTGGGGCAAGGCGCTGCCCAGCCAGACGCTGGCTAACGCCGCGTTCCCGAATGTCGTTCCCGGTCTGACGTTCGCCGGATACGACACGCCGTTCACCTGGAAGAATCTGTCTCCCCGCGCCGGCGTGACCTTTGCGCTCGACGAGAATCGCAAGACCGTGGCGCGCGCCAGCTTCAGCCGGTACGCCGGCCAGCTCGAGACCGGCACGGTCGGTGTCACGAACCCGAGCACCACGATCGGTTCGGCGACCTACCGCTGGGTCGATCTCAACGGCGATCATTTCGCGCAGGCAAACGAAGTGCTGCTGAACCAGTTCATCACCGCCGCGGGCGGCTTCAACCCGGCGAGCCCGACGTCGGTGACCTCGTCCAACGTGCTCGATCCGAATCTCGAGGCGCCCCGCACGAACAGCTTCGTCGCCGGCGTCGACCGCGAGCTGCGCCCGAACCTGGCGCTGCAGGTGAACTACAGCTACACGAGGACCAGCGACTTGTTTGGCAACTTCACCAACCGGATCACGCCCCGCGTCGGCGTGACACTGGCCAACTACGCGCCGGGCTCAGGCTTCTCGGGCACGCTGCCCGACGGCACGCCGTACAACGTCGCGACGTACATCCCCAACGCGGCCGCAGTGGCGGCGGGCGGCAATGGCTTCATCACGACGAATATCCCGGGGTACTCGACCAATTTCAATGGCATCGAGCTCGGGCTCGTGAAGCGGCTGTCGAACAAGTGGATGAGCCGCGTGTCGTTCGCCTGGAACAACGCGCGCGAGAACTTCGACGACATCAACGGCGTGATCGACACCAACGGCAACCCGACGCCGACGCTGTCGGAGCCGCTCAAGAACGGCGGACAGTTCGCGCCGCAGAGCGGCGGCAGCGGATCGGGCAGCATCTACATCAACGCCAAGTGGCAGTTCAACGCGAACGCGTTGTATCAGCTGCCGTACGGCATCGACATCAGCGGCAACGTGTTCGGACGCCAGGGCTACCCGAACCCGCTGTTCCGGCAAGGCACGACCGCGGCACTCGGCGGCGACTCGACGCTGTCGGTCCTGATCACGCCGCAGATCGACACGTTCCGCTACGACAACCTGTGGAACACGGACCTGCGGGCGTCGAAGGTGTTCAAGTTCAACACCGTGACCGTCCGCGGCATTCTCGATGCGTTCAACATCTTGAACGCCAACACGGCGCTCGTGCGAAACAACAACATCGCGTCGCCGACGTTCAACACGATCGCGCAGAACCTCAGCCCGCGGATCTTCAGAGTGGGCCTGGTGGTGGGCTTCTAAAGGGCTAAGGGCTGGGGGCTAGAGGGCTGGGGGCTGGGGCTAGAGGCTGGGGGCTTGGTGCTGGGACGGCTTAACGCCAGCCCCAAGCCCCAAGCCCCCAGTCCCTAGCCCTATTCCCTCCTCGCAATCTCCTCGTACAGAAACGCCGACGAAATAATGCCGCCGTGAAAGTTCGCGACATCGAGCTTCTCGTTCGGCGCGTGCGCGTTCTCATCCGGCAGTCCCACCCCGAACAGCACTGACGGCAATCCCAGTTCTTCCTGGAACGTCGAGACGACGGGAATCGAACCACCCTCTCGGGTGAACACCGGTTTCCGGCCGAACCCGCGCTCGATTGCCCGGCCGGCGGCCTGCACGAACGGGTTGTCGTACGACGTCATCCACGGCTTGCCGCCGTGCATGCGCGTGACCTTGAGTTCAACGGTCTTGGGCGCCACGTCACGCAAATACGCTTCGAACAGCTCCGCGATCTTGTCGGGTGTCTGGTTGGGCACCAGACGCATGCTGACCTTTGCCATCGCAAGCGCCGGCAGCACCGTTTTCGCGCCTTCGCCGGTAAAGCCGGACAACAGGCCGTTGACCTCGAATGTGGGACGCGCCCACGTGCGTTCCAGCGTCGTGTAACCGGTCTCGCCGAAGACCTTCGGGATGCCGAAGTCCTTGCGGTACGCCTTCTCGTTGAACGGCAGCGACGCCCACGCCTTCCGCTCCTCCTCCTGCAGCGCCACCACATCGTCGTAGAAGCCGGGAATCTTGACCCGGCCGCTGCGATCCTTCATCTGCGCGAGGATCTGCGACAGCGCGAACGCCGGGTTCACCACGGCGCCGCCGAACGATCCGGAGTGGAGGTCGGTGCTGCTGCCGCGCAGGTCGATCTGAAAGTAGACCAGGCCGCGAAGGCCGTAGCAGATCGAGGGCACTCCGCGCGCGAACATCGGTGAGTCCGAGATGACGACGACGTCGGCGCCGAGTTCGCTCCGATGATCGCGGATGAAGTTGTCCAGGTTGACGCTGCCGACTTCTTCCTCGCCTTCCAGGATGATCTTCAGGTTGACCGGCAGCTTGCCGTTCTGCTTCAAGTGCGCCTCGATCGCCTTGAAGTGCATGAACACCTGTCCCTTGTCGTCGGCCGAGCCGCGCGCGTAGATTTCGCCGTCGCGAACGGTGGCCTCGAACGGCGGCGACTGCCAGAGATCGAGCGGATCGACCGGCTGGACGTCGTAGTGCCCGTAGAACAGGATGGTCGGAGCACCCGGCGCGCCGAGCCAGTCGCCGTAGACGACCGGATTGCCCGGCGTTTCGACTAGGCGGACGTTCTGCATGCCGATGCGGCGCATCTCATCCGCGCACCAGTCGGCACACCGCTTCACGTCGCCGGCGTGCTGCGGCAGCGCGCTGATGCTGGGGATGGCGAGAAAAGCCTTCAACTCGTCGAGATAGCGCTCGCGGTTGACGTTGATGAAATCAATGACGTTGTCCACGGAACACCCCGCTGCGCAGCGATCACCTGAGGGCCCAACGGCCGCCTTCGTCCGCTGCACGCTGTTCGGTTTTCAATTTCTCCAGATGTGCGCGCACATTTTCCTGCGCCGCCGGCATCAGGGCCGGCGCGAGACCATCATAGATGGATTCGGCAATCGCCTGCACGGTCGCGTGACCACGGCGGAGCGCGTCGACCACCTGCCGTTCACGCTGGAGCCTGTGCTCGATGTAGCCCATCAGAATCTTCTGCGGGTCGTCAATCACGGGACCGTGTGCGGGAAGCAGACGCCGTGGACCGAGCGACAACAGCCGCTCGAGCGAGGCGAGGTACTGGCCAAGGTCGCCTCCCCTGCTCCAGTGGATCATCACGCTGCTGCCCTGGACGACGAGATCGCCGCTGAAGATCGTCGCGGTGCCCTCGTGCCAGAAGGCGATGTGATCCGGAGAGTGGCCCGGGGTGTAGACGGCTTCCAGCACGTCGTCGCCGGCGCGCAACCGCTCACCGTCGTGCAGCGGGCGCCATGGCACGTCGTACAGCGCGTCTTCGTCCGGCCAGGGAAGCTTGCGGAACGCCGCGGTGGCATGCGCGGCGGCGATCGCGGGAGCGCCGGCCGCATGATCGCGATGTCCGTGAGTCACCAGCACCGCATCCAGCCGTCTCGCCCCGAGTGCCGTTGATAGATCCGCAAGGTGCCGCGGTTCGCCAACACCGGCGTCAATCAGCGTGGCCGACTCGAAGTCTGCGATCAGGTAGGTGTTGTTGCCCGAGCCGGTCATCGGACCGGGGTTGTGCGCCGGCAGGAGGATGGGCTCCACCTAGAAACTATAGCGAAGCGCGGCCTTGACGTGAGAGTTCCGGCTGTACTGACCGAGAAAGTCGTCGCTCGCACCGGCGATTCCGATCGCCGTGATCGTGACTCGCCAGTGCTGGCCTCTCGCCTGGGAATACTCGGCCTTTCCGTAAAAGCCGTCGCCGTTCTGACGGATCGCAGTTTCGAAGCCCAGGCTGCGGAGAGAGTCGATGGTGTAGGACGCGCGCGCGACAAACGAACGGGTCAGGCCGCGGTCCGGCGCAAAGGTCAGCGTCGATCGGCGTTCGGTGATCGCCTCGCCGGCGTAGCCGCCGACGATCACCCACTCGCCGGTCTGCCGCTCCAGCTGCACCACGTACAGCACGTACTCGTCGGTGAGCGGCGTGGTTGTCGTGAAGTACGCGGCCTCACCCTTGATGGTGAACCATTTGGTGGGAACGGCCGCATCGCCGCCATACGTGCGGATCGCGGGATAGGTCCGGCGAACGGCAATAGTGGTGGGGCACCCGAGACACGTTGGAGCGCCCGGGACGGCGATCGGCGCCGCGAACGCTTCGACGTTCGGCAGGTTGTTGAAACCGTTGAAGAACGACGCCGAGTACTCGAATCCGTCGCCGACATGGCTCCATCGAACACCCGTCTGCGATCCGTCGGGGAACACGGCACCCTCATCGATAAGGGTTGCCGACGGCGCTTCGGGCACCGCGGTCCAGCGCTGATCCAGCAGCGGAACACGGCTCGGCGTGAAGCGCGGGACCCACACGACTTCCAGCGTCTCGGATCCGTGCTGTACGACGCCGCGAACGCCGGTGACCGCAATGAAGTCGTTGTCGACGACATTGAGAAAGTCACGTGGCGCAAAACGATCCGTGGGGTTGAGGATGTCCGCCTTCCCCCAGCGGATGAACTGCTTGCCGGCATCGAGGGTGAACGGTCCGTGCGTAAGCGTCGCCGTGAGCCTCCGAAGCGAGAGTCGCGGGCGCTGCGCGCCGCGGTCACTCACGTCGAGCCGCCAGCTGTCCTCGACTTGATCGTGCGAGTTGGCGCGAAGATCCAGGCCGCCGGCGAACTGCACCCATGGAGCCGGCTTGACGAACACTTCCTCCCGGGCCAGAAAATCGCCCATCACCTGCGTTGAATCGTTCGGAGCGTCCTGGGGAAAGAGGTAGACGCTGCCGTCGAGGAACCCGCGCTGGGTCAGCGTCTGCGCGTCAACGGGCCGGGCGGACGACGCACACATCACCAGGCATGCGACGTAGGCGAGGAGGCGTCGTGGCATCCGCTATTGGCGACGGATGGCCTGGAGCGTGAAGTCTTCGTCTTTCAACGCCACGTTGTATTCCAGCTTGTCGAGGCTGAGCCGCGTGCGGCTGCCGCGCCGGACGTCGGTCATTTCCATCTGCCTGGCCGTCCAGATCCCCTGGACGTTTTCGATCTTCGAGTAGTCCAGGCGGCGCGCGACCTGATCCTTGACGTAGTTCTCGAAGCGCGCGAACGCGTAGTTGTCCTTCCGAACCCACACGATCGACTTCGTGTACTGCGACGACTTCGTCTCGCGCGGCGTCGATTGAATCTTCCAGCACGCGGCGCCGTCGACGACATCGTCTCCAAGCAGCACGTATTCGTACTGGTTGACGTCGCGCTCCTCGAGATCTTCGAAGCTGAAGTCCGTCCCGAAGAATCTCGTGGATCGATCCTGCAGCGCGATGCGACGGTCTCGCTCGATCGCGGGCGTCCACATCCACTGGTCCGACGCGCGGTCCGGGTGGTTCACCACCAGTAGCGCGACGCCTTTTACCTCGGCCGGCATGGTGAACCGAAGAACGGTCTTGCTCTGCCCGTGCGCACCGAGCCGCTCCACCGTCCAGCGTTTGTCGCTGATCTTGCCTTTCGCGTCGAACACCTGCAGCAATCCCTCGTACCGCTGCGACTTCACATCGGTTCGCTTCTGGAC
>DASSGK010000437.1:0-17701 GCA_035693505.1 Vicinamibacterales bacterium | reverse complement strand
TTTCTGCATCATCGCGGCCGGGCCGGCATCGAACAACTCGATGCGCACACCGGGCCGGTGCCCGCCGAACTCCTTGATCGCCTGCGGGCAGAACGTTGGCCGCCATCAACAGTCCGGCGCCGACCGACAGCGTATCCTGCGATTCGCGCGCTGTTTGCCCGATCCGGGATGTGGCCTCGTCGAGCTCCTGCAGCGCGCGACTCGCCACGGCGACCAGCCGGCTTCCGTGCGGCGTCAGAGCCGTGAAGGATGGCATGCGCTGGGTTCACGACCACGACGCCGAGGAGGTACGTCAGATGATTCCTCCGGAATCGAGGATGATCGCCGCGACCGACCTGCGCGCCATTCGTCACGCGCAGGAAGCCATATCGAGTGATGGGCTGATGCCGCCGGGCTCTGCCCGACTCATCGCGGCATTCCTTTCCGTAGCCGATCCGACGATCAGAAGAGCGCCCGGCGATCTCTCGACGGCCTACACCAACGATTTTGCGTCCGCGAAGTGATCGCACACGACGCAACCGGCCTTGACGCGCACTCCGCGCTATCCCTGCACGACATCGTCGTGCCGTTCGGCTCTCGAACGGTGCTGGACCGGGTCACTCTGGACGTTGACGCAGGCCGATTCGTCTCAGTTGTCGGGCCCAGCGGCTGCGGCAAGTCGACGCTGCTGAACGTCGCCGCCGGCCTGTTGACGCCGGGCGGTGGTCGCGTCGCGATGTTTGGAGAGCCGTTCTCCGGTGTCAATCGGCGCGCATCGTACATGTTCCAGCAGGACGTGCTGCTGCCCTGGAAGACGGCTCTCGAGAACGTCCAGCTCGGTTTGCTGTTTCGGCGGCTGGATCGACGCGATGCGCACGCTCGGGCGCACGGCTGGCTCGAACGCGTCGGCCTGCGCGGATTTGAGAACTCCTTCCCCTATCAGTTGAGCGGCGGGATGCGGAAGCGCGTTGCCCTCGCGCAGTGCTGGATCGTCGACCCGGAGGTGATCCTGATGGACGAGCCGTTCAGCGCGCTTGACGTACACACGCGGCTGCGGATGGAACAGGAAATCCTCGGTCTGTGGACCGGGTCCGGGAAAACGGTCGTGTTCGTCACCCACGATCTCGAGGAAGCCATTTCGCTGTCCGACGAGGTGGTGCTCCTGTCGGCAGGTCCCGGCAGCCGGTTCGCGGGACGCTACACCATCGATCTCCCAAGACCCCGGAATCTCCTCGACATGAAAGCGAACGCGCAATTTCACGACGTCTACAGCCGTATCTGGAGCGATCTCAGGCAGGAGGTGATGCGAAGCCATGCACGCCGCGCCTGAACGGCGGTCGCTGCTTGTCTGGCAGCTGGCGCTCGCGTCAACTCTGCTTCTGGGATGGGAATGGGGAGCGGCCGCAGGCCACCTCGATCCCTTCTTCTTCAGCCGCCCCAGCGAAGTGCTCCTGCGCATCGGTCAGTGGGGCGGCACGGGCACTCTCTGGATCCACCTGTGGACGACGTTCGTCGAAGCAGCGCTGTCGTGCGCGAGCGGAGGCCTTCTTGGCATTCTCGCCGGCTTCCTGCTCGCGTGGGCGCCCGCGCTCGCGGCGCTGCTGCACCCGTACATTCGTATCGGGAATGCGCTGCCTCGTGTGGTTCTGGCGCCGATCTTCCTGCTCTGGTTCGGGCTCGGCGTCTGGTCGAAAGTGGCATTGGGCGTCACGGTCGTGTTTTTCATTGTCTTCTTCAACACGTCCAGGGGCGTGGAAGAGGCCGATACAGCGATGATCGACAACGCCCGGATGCTTGGCGCGTCAGACGCTCAGTTGTTTCGCCACGTGCTGGTTCCGAGTGCCCTGACCTGGATTTTTTCCAGCCTGCACATCAGCATCGGTATGGCGATCGTTGCCGTGGTGGTTGGCGAATACCTTGGCGCGTCGCGCGGTATCGGCTACTTGATCGCGCAGGCGGAGGGCGTGTTCGACGCCACCGGCGTGTTCGCTGGTATGACCGTCCTTGCCGTGGGAGTGCTGATCGTGGGAGATCTCATCACCCGCCTCGAGCGCCGGCTGCTCCGATGGAGACCCCGGCCCGCGCGGTCCGAGAGAGCGTCTATGGTGTAATCGCTCTGGCCGCGTCGAACGTGCGGCCAGGAAGCGTGCCTTTGCTGAAGAAATCGATCATCGTTCTGCATCGCTGGCTTGGCGTCGCGCTGTGCCTGTTCTTTCTGCTCTGGTTCCCTTCCGGCATCGGGATGATGTACTGGGATTTCCCCGGCGTCACTGCCGACGATCGGCTGGAGCGATCCGCTGCAATCGATCCGTCGACGATCCGCCTGTCCCCGTCCGAAGCCTTCGCGAGCACCGCGCAGCTGCAGGCGCCGTCGCAGGCGCACCTGACGACCTTCGATAACCGTCCTGTGTACCGGTTCCGTGTCGGCCGCGGCGACTTCACGGTATACGCCGACACCGGAGCGCTTCAAACCCAACCAGTCCCCGCGGCCATCGTGGAGCGTGCCGCGTCGGCGTGGGTTCGGCAGCCGGCGTCCAACGCCGCCGTCGAGACGCTGGACGAGGCCGATCAGTGGACGGTGCAGGGATCGTTTCGCGCGCTGGGGCCGCTTCAGAAATATGCCTTCGCCAACGGCGAGCAGGTGTACGTGTCGAAGACGTCAGGCGAGGTCGTGCAATACACGACGCGGGGTTCACGCGTTGGCGCGTACCTCGGTCCGATCCCGCACTGGATCTACTTCACGCCGCTGCGAAAGCATCAGGCCGCCTGGAACCAGGTCATCGTCTGGTCGTCAGGGATCGCCACCGTCACTGCCGCGCTCGGCATCGCCATCGGCATCTGGATGTGGTCTCCGTCCAGGCGCTATCGGATCGAAGGGGCGCCGTCGCAGCTTCCGTATCGCGGCCAGAAGCGATGGCATGCGCTGTTCGGGCTGATCTTCGGGCTCGGCGCCGTGACGTGGGCGTTCAGCGGGCTGCTGTCGATGGATCCCGTTCCGCAGATGAACGAGCGCCCTCGCCTCGATGTCCCACAGGCGCTTCGAGGACCCTTGCAGCTGGCGGCGTTCGCGCCGAAGAATCCGCGACAGGCGCTGTCGCAGCTGTCCGATCTGCGCGTCAAGGAGCTGGAACTGGCGGTCGTCGCCGGCGAGCCGGTCTACCTCGCGTCTGCCGGCCGGGGACAGACACGCGTCGTTCCGGTGGCCGGACCGCCGCGCGATACCTTCGACCGCGATCGCATTGTCCATGTCGTCGACGCGGCCGCACAGCCCGACCCGATTGTGGATGCCCGCGTGATGGATCGGTACGACGCCTACTATCTGGATCGTCACCACACGCGTCCGCTGCCCGTGATGCTCGTGAGGCTCGGCGACGGCAATCACACCCGCTACTACATCGATCTGAAGACCGCGCGAGTGGTCGGCAGCTACAGCTCGCGAACCTGGATGAGCCGCTGGCTCTATCACGGGCTGCACTCGCTCGATTTTCCGTGGCTGTACGACTACCGGCCGCTGTGGGACGTGGTGGTGATCACGTTCATGCTGGGCGGAACCGCGTTGGGCGTTACGTCGTTGATCCTGGCGTGGAGAGTGCTCGGTTCATACCTGCCGTCCCGGTAGACGAAAGCACTTTCCTCAGATGTAGTGCGGACCTTCAGGTCCGCCGGTGTGAGCAGGCCTGAGGGCCTGCACTACATATTTGCAAAGAGAAACGCGCTCGCTCGGCTCAAGCCTTCGCGCTCCGGTGCCACGAGCTACGTCGTCATTGCGGCGGAGGGATTGGCGGAGACAGCGACGGTCCCACCGCGTACAGTTGCGTCCACCCTTCGGCTTGCGGCGCCCGAATCGTCCCGTCGGCCGCACGAACATCGGCGCGCACCCAGGTGGAGACGTGCAGCATCTCACCGCTCAGCAGCCGGTGATGCTCCTCGTCTTCGCGGGCGGGATCCGGCGGCGCTCCGGGCTCTGGTTCCTGGACCAGGACCAGCCACTCGGGCGCACCAGGCTGGCGCGGCACGCCGAGATAGTTGACGAACGCACCGTTGCGCGTCAGGCGCCAGTCGTACGATCCGCCTTTTGCCGTCGGATCGATCGCGAACGGCGGGATGCCTTCCTCGGCGAGGGCGGCCGTGCCGGGCCACGTGCCAGTGGATCCGCGCCGTGATTCCGCTTCGAGCAGGCCTTCCTGGAGTTCCCGGAACATGCGTTGCTCGACGGGAGGACGATCCTGAATCAGCACTTGAAAGGGAAGCAGGTGACGTGAGGATCCGCCCGCGTCGCGAAGCGTCGCGCTGTTGGCCGCGAGGAACATCCACGACGAGGCGACGACCACCATGCTGAACCGCACTACGTTGCCAAGCTCGATTCGCGACGAGGGCGGCTTCACCTCGACGCGCCGCACCGTAGCGGTCGCGGCGCTCATGCAGGCCGTCGCCTGAGAACCGATCTTGCGGCCAGCGTGAGGAAGAAGATCGCGCTCACCGCCAACACCACCGCGCCTCCGGTTGGCACGAGGAACCGTGTCGACACACCGAGGCCGCCTGCGCCAGCCAGGAATGCGACTGCGACGCTTCCGATCAAATAACTTCGCGTGCCGCGCGCCACGTTGCGCGCCGCCGCCGCCGGCACGACGACCAGCGCCTCGACGAGCAGCGCGCCGATGATCTTCAGGCTGACCACGATCGACAGGGTGAGCAGCAGTGCGAAGAAGTATTCGAGATACGCCGGCTCGGCTCCGGCCACCGACGCCAGTGGAGGGCTGAGACTGTCGAGCAGCAGGTGGTTGTATTCCCGGACGAGCAGGACCGCGACGAGGATGCCGACGGCGAGCAGCAGCAGGAGATCGGCGTCGGTCACCGTCAGCAGGCTGCCGAAGAGGACCGACTCCACCTGGTGGACGTTGAACTGGCGCGTGAGCGCCACCAGCAGGCACAACCCCAGTCCCAGCGTGAGCGCGTGAAAGACGCCGATCAGCGTGTCGGGTGGCAGCGTCGCGTGCCGCTTCACGTACACCATGCCGAGCGTCGACAGCAGACAGAATCCGAACATGCCGCCGTACGGCGCGTTCAATGGTTCGCCCAGCAGCAGTCCGAGTGCCACGCCGGTGATCGCCGCCTGACCGAGCGCGGCGCTGAAGAACGCCATGCGGCGGGTGACGACCAGGTGGCTGACGCCGCCGAGGATCGGCGCCAGCACCAGCACGCACAGGAAGCCACGCACGAGAAACGGATACTGAAAATCGGACGGCAGAATTCCGCGCTGCGCCAGCGCGCCGACCCACGCGTAGAAAGAGGTCACGCTCGCACCTTCCGTTGTTCCCGGCCGGATGGGATCAGCTCGCGAACATCGGCCGCCGCCAGAATCTCCGGCCCACCCTCGATGGCAACGCGACGGTCGAGGACCGTGACACGGTCGGCCACGCGCCGCACCTGTTCCACATCGTGCGACACCATCAGGACCGTCGTCCGGCCGCCGGCTCTCGACGTCGTCAGGATGCTGTCGAGAATCCGCACCGCCGCTTCATCGAGTCCCGCGGTCGGTTCGTCCAGGATCAAAAGCTCGGGTTCCGGATCCAGTGCATGCGCGAGCAGCACGCGGCGCAGTTCGCCGCCGGAGAGCACGGCAAGCGGCCGCTCGCCAAGGCCGGGCAGCCCGACCAGTTCCAGCAGCCGTGCGATCGCTGCGCGAGCGCTCCGCGTCACGCCCAGGCACACGGGCCGTCGCTGTCGTGTGAGCGCGAGAAAGTCGGCGACGGTGACGGGCAAGGTCGGATCGACCGCGAAGCTTTGCGGCACGTAGCCGATGGTCCCTGTCCCGGCCCAGTTCATTGCGATCCGCCCGTCGAACGCGATCTGTCCCAGCACTGCCGCGAGCAGCGTGCTCTTGCCCGCGCCGTTGGGGCCCATCAGCACGTGAATGCTCCCCCGCCGCACCCGCAGACGCACATCGTCGAGCAGCGCCTCCTTGTGCCTGCTGACGGTGAGGCCGTCGATTTCGAGGAGCGGCGACGCGTCCGCCGGATCGGTCATGCTTCGGTGACCAGCGCGCGGATCATCGTGTCGACGTTGCGCTGCATCTCGCGCTCGAATTTGTCTGCCGTGTACTCGCCGGACGCGATGTGCGTGATGATGTAGACCTTCACGCCGCCTTCGTCCTTGAGCACCTTCAACATCGGCGGCGGAAACGTCTCTTCGCTGAACACGACGCGAATCTTCTCACGCTGGAGCAGCTTGACCATGTCGCGAAGCTCGGCGGCCGACGGGGTCAGGCCGTGCGCGGGCTGGACGACGCCGGCCACTTCCAGGCCGAATTCCTGCAACAGGTATCCATAGCCATCGTGGACCGTGACGACTCGGGTGATCTTGGCCTCCGCCAGCTGCTGCGCCGCCTTCGATTTGATCAGGCGCAGCCGGCGCGCATACTCGGCGGCGTTGCGCTGAAGCGCGGCGGCGTCCTGCGGCCGCAGCGCCGCGAGCGCCCGCTGGATCGCGTACGTCTGCTGAATCGCGTTGGTGAAGGAGATGAAGGTGTGCGAGTTCACGCTGTTGCCGTGCGCGGAGTGGATTTGAGGCGTCAGCTCGTTCGGCCGGATGATGACGATCTTCTTGTTTCCCGACGCCTTGAGCATCGGCATGATGAAGTCGTCGTGGCCGATGCCGTTGATGACAATCGCGTCCAGGTCGATCAGCTTCTTGATGTCGTCGGGGCGAGGCTGATAGTCGCCGGCGTCGATCTCGCCCGGCAGGATCGGCCGCACTTCGTACCCCGGAAGATCGCCGACGACGTTCTTCGTCCACGAATAGTACGGGTGCAGCGTGATGCCGATCTTCAGCGCCGGTTTCGTTTGAGCCGACGCCGCAGCGCTCCAGCCCAGCGCCACGATGAAGGCTACTGCTGTCAGCACCGTGCATACCCGTCGAGGCATCTCGATCATCTCCTGATGGCGTAGATGGGATTCGGCACCTGCGAGAACACTTCGACCCATCCGGTATTCTGCGGCTGCGCCACGAACTCGGATGCGATTTGGCCTCCGAGACGATGCGTCCAGACGTAGATGTGGAGCGTGGTTCCGTCGGGGAGCCGATGGTGCTGCTCGTCGTTTGGCGCGGGGTCCGGAGCCGTGCCGGGCTCGGGCTCCTGGATTTCGAGGAGCCATGCGGGTTTCGATGGGTCTCCAGACTTGCCGAGATAGTTGACGACGACGCCGCGCTCGAAGCGCATCCAGAAGTAGTCGGCACCCGGGAGTGTGAGCGCGCCGATCTCGGGCCATCGTTTGGTCCGCGCCCGTGCGGACTCGGCCTGGAGCAGGCTGTCGCGCAACGCTCTGAACTGCGTCTGATCCGATTCGGGCAGGGTGGCCGCGAGCGCCTGGTAAGGCAGCAGGCTCCGGCTCTTGTCGTTCACGCCCGTCGCGTTGAGCGCGAGGTAGACCACGACGGCCGTGACGATCAATCCCCCCAGTGCGAACACGCCTGCGCGTTCGCGACCACCGCGTTTCGAGCCGCCGGTCGAATCGACGACCCGCGTGCTCATGATGCGTGTGCGCGCACCGGCGCGCGCCAAACGGCCTGGGCCATCGCGGCGAGCAGGATAGCCGTGATCCAGACCAGCGTCAGATAGGTCACCGCACGCTCGCCGCCAAACGATCCCGTCTGTGCGACGACCTGGCCTCGCTCCATCACGCGATGAATGGCGCTGTGCGCGACGAGCGTCGAGCCCGCGAGTACCACGATGCGATCGGGCAGCCCGTGATCGTCGATCCAGATCCGGAACGCCCCGATCAGCGCGCCCAGCCACAATTCGCCCAGCAGCACGACGGCGGCAAACGCGAACATCGCCAGCGGAAGGTGAGCACCGGCGAACTGCGCGATGGAGGCGGCAGACTGGCCGAGACTCCAACCGTTCAGCACGCCGAACACTGCGGTCAGGTACAGGACCCAACGCACGCGTGCCCGCGCGGTGTTCTGCGTCGCGGCGATGACGATGGCCGATGCCGCCGCCATGGACACGCCCGGGAGCCACGCCGACAGCGCCGGTCCGCCGGCGACGAAGAAGGTCATCGCGACAGCCTGCGCGAGGGCACCGGCGGCGTAGAGTCCGAGTATGGCGCGGGGCCGTCGCATCGGCAGCAGCAGGCACGCGAGAAAGAGCAGCTGGTCGCCGCTATCGAACAAGGCACGGAGTCCGCGCGCGGCGAAAGACGTGAGGACCGCGGTCAACGACGGGTCAAAGGCGATGCGTGCCGCCGGACCGGTGATGCTGACGACTTGTTCGCTCCCGGCGCCTGGCCTGTAACGAGCGACTGTTCGAACCGGCCCGTCTTTGGAGGTGAACGCGTTCAATCGCGCGGAAAAATTGCGCCCGCCAGACGCGATCGCGTAACGGAGCTCGACGTCGATTGACACGCGGTCGGGTCCTGGTCTGGCCGTGATCGCCGGAGCGGAGAGCGTGACTTCGTCCTGCTGGATGTCGAGGCTGTGCGCAATATCGCTGCCCACGATCCGCAGATGATCCTCGAGCGCCGCCTCGTTGCCGCTCTTGAGAAGACCGGGGAGCGCGGGATCGCCTGCCGCTGTGGCAGGCACGTGAAGCGCGACCAGGAGCCGATCGGATTGCGGCTCCGCCGTCATCTCGACGATCTGCTCGACGACCACCTCGTGTGCCGACAGCGGTACCTGCCCCAGAAGGAGCGCGAGTATGGCGGACAGCCGCCAGCGGCGGTTTCGAGAGAGCCTGATCACGTGATGTGAGTGGCGATAGCGCCCGAGGCCTTCAGTGTATCGCGTTCGATCCGGCGTGACGCGGCTCGGTGGAAGCCGCTATCAACGAGCGCGCATGCTGCATCGCGAGCGATTTCGATATAATCGATCCGTTCGCGTTCAAAGCCACCTTGCGTGCCGATGGCGGTCGCTCCCACGACCGTAGGCCGCACCAGGTGACCTGTTGCGACCCAGATCGCCCTGGCTCAGTCTCGTGTCGCCGAGGAATGCGATATGAGCCACGACGCCGGGCCCGTTTCAGCCTTCATCGATCGTCACTTCCGCCATTTCAACGCCGCGTCGCTCGTTGACGCCGCGAATGCGTACAGCCGCCATGTCGACTCCGGCGGGCGGATGCTCGTCACCCTTGGCGGGGCGATGAGCACGGCCGAGCTCGGAATCTCGCTGGCGGAAATGATCCGGAAGAACAAAGTGCACGCGATCTGCTGCACCGGCGCCAACCTCGAGGAGGACGTCTTCAACCTCGTCGCGCACACCCACTACGAGCGCGTCCCTCACTACCGCGATCTGACGCCGCGCGACGAGCAGGCGCTGCTCGACCGGCATCTCAACCGCGTCACGGACACCTGCATTCCGGAAGAGGAAGCCATGCGGCGCATCGAGCGCATCGTGCTGCAGGAGTGGCTCACCGCCGATGCCCGCCGGGAGCGCTATTTCCCGCACGAGTTTCTCTACCGCGTGCTCCGCTCGAAGGTGCTCGAGCCGCTCTATGAGATCGACCCTCGCGACAGCTGGCTGCTCGCGGCCAGCGAGGCGGACCTGCCGATTTTCGTGCCGGGCTGGGAGGATTCGACGCTTGGCAACGTCTTCGCCGCCCATGCGATCGGCGGCCGCCTGACGTCTATTCAGACGATGAAATCCGGGATCGAGTACATGATCGCGCTGGCGTCCTGGTACCAGCGCGTGGCGGCCGGCGCCTCGATTGGATTTTTCCAGATCGGCGGCGGCATCTCCGGCGACTTTCCCATCTGCGTCGTCCCGATGCTGCATCAGGACCTGCGGCTCCCCGACGTGCCGCTCTGGGGCTACTTCTGCCAGATCAGCGATTCGACTACGAGCTACGGATCCTATTCGGGCGCGGTGCCCAACGAAAAGATCACGTGGGGCAAACTGGGCGCCGACACGCCGAAGTTCATCATCGAGTCGGACGCGACGATTGTCGCCCCGCTGCTGTTCGCCAAAGTGCTGGGTTGGTGAGCTACTTCTTCGCCGGCGGCGTGCAGCGCGCCGGGCTGTCGGCCGGCCCCTTGTCGCGATAGACCTCGTGGCAGTTCGAGCAGGCGTCGGCGATGTTGTTCGTGGCGTCCGACACCTTCTCCTGATTTCTGGTCCGCGCCGCCTGTAGCGCGACCCGGCCGGCCTCGCGCATCTCGCGGGCGAATTTCTGGAAATCCGGCTGGTTCACCGGGACCGGCTTGCCGTTCTGGCAGGTGCGGCCGGGCTGCAGGATCAGGTCCACGCCGTCACTGAGCGCCACCGCGGCGTTCTCGACGATCTCCCAACCCGTATACGCGCTGGCGTACGTGTCGGTCGAGGAGCCCGACTCGCTTTTCTTTTTCGGCGCCGCCGGATCGTTCTGCTGGACGTCGAAGATCAAATTGGAGTTTGGAAAATAGATGCCGCGCATGATCTGCGCGAGCGTGCCCGCCGGCTTCCGCGCGGGGTTGGCTGGCGCCGATCCTCTGGCCGCCGCGACGGGTTTGGGCGGCGCTTTCGCGGCACCAACCGCGCTGAGGAATGCGAGCGCGAAACCTCCGACGAGCAGTCTCATATCGTCACACCTCCGGCGTAAGGATACCGCGCCGCCGCGTTTCGGCTGAATCTACCGGCCCTTGCGCCGCGGCTGTCCCAGCGCGCCGTCCAACGCACGCCGCGCCGCCCGATCGAGCAGCTCCTGCTCGGCTTGTTTCCAATACTCGGAGACTTTGGTCAGCTGCCGGCCGTCGAGCACGAACAAGGCGTGCGCGCGCGACGTGATTTCGTCCGGCGTCGGAAACGTGTCCGCGGGCAGGGTCACCGGCGAGAGGTGTGTGCGACGGCCGGTTCGGCGTCGAGACATCGTGAGGCTCCTGAATGTGACCGCCGGCCATCACCGCCGCGTGTCGATTCGAAGGCAGTTGCGTAAATTCGCCGTGATGTCCGCGTGACGCCGAAATATTCCTCCTGTGCTTGTCTGTTTCTGTCAGCGATTCCCCGAGCTGGCGCGCTATCGCGTTCTGCGTAATGCGGACCTTCGGGTCCGCCGTCGGGCAGGCCTGAAGGCCTGCACTTCATCGGAATCGAACACGCTGTAGACCGCACCAGTTACTTACGGCTGAGTGTCTGCTCGACAGCCTCACCCAGGTGACAGCTCAACGCTCAAACGCACCAGAATTTGGCTGTTTCCCCGTGGTACGGATGCTGCGTTGGGTATGGGTATGCCAATCACCTATTCTCGTGTCCGTAACTCGGCCGGTGCGTTCCTCGTCGCGTTGTCTCTGGCGATTCCTGTCGCGGCGGCTCCAGATGGGCGTGCCGCGGGAACGCCGGCTGTTCGAATCGACAACTTCGGCCGGGTGGATGCGAGTCTGTACCGCGGCGCGCAGCCGGAGGGCCGCGACTACGCGGATCTCAAAGCTCTCGGCGTGAAAACGATCGTCAACCTGACGAGCGACGACGCGCAGCAGGATGAGAAGAGCATGACGGAAAGCGCCGGCATGTCGTACTTCCAGATTCCGATGACGACGCATACGCCGCCCACCGCGGCGCAACTGAGCGAGTTCCTGCGAATCGTGAACGATCCCGCGAACCAGCCGGTTTACGTGCACTGCGTCGGCGGGCGCCATCGTACCGGCGTGATGACGGCGACCTATCGCATGACGCACGAGGGATGGACGCCGGATCAGGCGTTCAGGGAGATGAAGCAGTACAAGTTCGGCGCGGACATGCTCCATCCCGAGTTCAAGGACTTCGTCTACCACTATCGTCCGGAAACCGCCGCTCCGCTGGTGGCTGCGGCTGCGACGACCGGCAACAAGCAGTAGTCGAACGGCCCGCGTTCCTCTCGAATCCGATCGCTGGACTCCTCCGTAGAACATGGTGAACGGACGACACATCGTCCACCATGTCGCGGAGGAGTGAATGAGAAAGCAACTGCTCGGAGGTTGTCTGATCGCGGGCCTGCTGGTGTCGGTGTCGTCGGCGCCGCTGCTCGGCCAGATGAAAGAGAAGTCGCTCTACGAGCGGCTTGGGAAGAAGAAAGCGATTGCAGCCGTCGTCGACGAATTCGTCTCCCGCGTGGCCGCGGACAATCGGATCAACAAGTTCTTCGCGGCGACAGCCGGCGACTCGGCCCGTCTCAAGCTGTTCAAGGGCAACCTGGTCGATCAGATCTGCGAAGCGACCGGCGGCCCCTGCAAGTACAAGGGCAAGGACATGAAGACGGCCCATATGGGCATGGGCATCGGCAGCGGCGATTTCACGGCGCTCGTCGAGGACCTGGGCGGCGCGCTCGACAAGCTAAAGGTCGGCTCACAGGAGAAAGATCAACTGCTCGGCGCGCTGGCGCCGATGAAGACTCAGATCGTGGAAAAGCCTTAAGAATGGCTGATGGCTGATGGCTGATTGCGAAGGGCCAATGGTCGATGGGTTTTGCCATACGCCATCAGCCGTTAGCCATCAGCCATCTACTGAATGGTGATAGTCGCCTTCAGTGAAGCGGTGTCGGGTGAGCTGTGGTCGTGCATCCCGCACTTGCGCGCGGTGTTCAGGTTTCCGCTGATGCGGCTTTGCCCGGGGTTGAGAAAACCGATCTGGTTCAGCTCCGGGCAATCGGTGTGTTCGGGATGAGGATCGGAATCCATCTCGTGAGTCCGCGAGTCAGAATTCAGGATCGTGAGCTGCGATCCCCGCGACACCGTGATGGTCTGCGGGCAGATGATGTTGTTCTGGATGACCAGCGTGTTCGCGTTCGAGCTCGGCGTGCATCCGGTGCTCGGACCCGTGGTGGCCGACGAGGAGTCGCTACCGCACGCGGCAGCCATAGCCAGCCCGCACGCCAGCCCGATCCCGACCATCCACATCGCCTGCTTCTGCATGCTGTTCGCTCCTGCACCCTGAACCATGAACCTGCAACCCGGAACCCCTTTTACGACTCGAGTCGGTATTTCGCCAGGTAATACGATAAGGCGCGCTGGCTGATTCCCATCAGCTCCGCCGCATCCTTCTTCACGCCGCCGGCGTTTTCGAGCGACCGCCGAATCGTCTCGCGCTCGACCCACTCGATATTCTGCCGCAGCTTCATCGAAGGAAGGCCCGCCGGCTGTTGCGCCGGCCCTCCGAGCACCGACACGGCGCGGGATGTGATCACCGGTCCGGGTGACAGGACCACCGCGCGCTCGATGGTGTTCTCGAGCTCGCGGACATTGCCGGGCCAGTCGTACTGCTGCAAGCCGGTCAGCACGCCTTCGTCCATCTTCTCGAAGCGCCGGCCGGTGCGCTGCGAGTGCTTCTTGACGAAGTGTTCCACCAGCGCCGGGATGTCGTCGCGGCGCTCGCGGAGCGGGGGAATCTCGATCGGGATCACGTTCAGCCGGTAGAAGAGATCCTCCTGGAACTTGCCGTCGGCCACCATCTGGCGCAGGTCGCGATTCGTCGCCGCGATGACCCGGACGTCGATCTTCTCGGTCCGCTCCGAGCCGAGCGGCTCGACCTCGCGCTCTTGCAGCACGCGCAGCAGCTTCGACTGAAGCGTCGGGCTCATCGTCCCGATCTCGTCCAGGAAGATGGTGCCGCCGTCGGCCAGGGCGAACTTGCCTTTCTTGCTCGTCGACGCTCCGGTGAACGCCCCCCGCACGTGGCCGAACAGTTCGGACTCCAGCAGCGTCTCGGGGATAGCCGCGCAATTCACCTTGATCAGCGGCATGTCGCGCTGCGCGCTGCGATCGTGAATCGCGCGCGCCACGAGCTCCTTGCCCGTTCCGGTTTCTCCCGTGATGAGCACCGTGCTCTTGGTCTCGGCCACCAGCTCGGCGCGCTTGATCACTTCCTCCATCGCGCGGCTGCGCCCGACGATGCCGTAGTGGTCGAAGTGCTCGTCGCGCTCGTTGACGAGGTACCGGTATTCGGTGCGCAGACGCTGGTGCTCCAGCGCCCGCCTGACGACGACGAGCAGCTCGTCGATCTCGAACGGCTTCTGCAGGTAGTCGAGCGCGCCGAGCTTCATCGCTTCGATCGCGCTCTCGACGGTCGCGTGCGCCGTCATCATCAGGATCTGCGGGCGCTCGCCTTCGGGCGTCGACGCGACGAACTCGCGAATCAGATCGAGGCCGCTCAGCTCCGGCATCATGTTGTCGACGACGACGACGTCGAATGTGCGCTCGCCGAGGAGCCGCTGCGCCTGACGCGGGCTCGCGGTCTCCACGACGGCATGGCCTGCGTCGCGTAACGCCCGCCCGAGCGCCTTGAGGATTTTTTCTTCGTCGTCTACGAGGAGAATCGAGCCGCGGTGGGTCATGTCGTTGATCTGCCTTGGTCGTCGTCGACGCGCCCACGCTGGGACTCGTCGAGGGGAAATTCGATCACGAACCGGGTGCCATCGCCGGGAGTGCTCGACACGGCGATCGTGCCGCCCAGCCCTTCGACGATGTTCTTGACGATCGGCAGGCCGAGGCCGGTGCCGCCGCGCTTGGTCGTGAAATACGGATCGAAGATCTGCGCGAGATCCGGCTGAGCGATCCCCGGTCCGCGATCCGCCACGACGATGCGCATGCTGTCGCCCGCCGCGGCGGTCTTCAAGGTGACCGCCGCTCCATTGGTGGAAGCTCCGGGCATGTGGTGCCCGCCGTCGGCGTTCTTCGACTGGGCGCCGTTGCCGTTGACGACGGCATCGCGTGCGTTCACCAGAAGATTGATCAAGGCGATTCGCAGCCGCTCCGGATCGGTGTGCAGCATGCCGAGATCGGGATCGAGGTCGCAGGCGATGGTCGCGCCGTCGCTGGCCGCCAGCGCCGCGGTCGCCGATTCGCGGCACAGCGCGTTGATGCTCACGGCCGACAGCTCGAAGCGGATCGGCCGGGCGAAATCGAGGACGTCGTTGACCAGCCGGTTCAGTCGCCCGACTTCGCCGTCGATGTCCGCCGCGGCTTCGCGAACGGCGCTGGAACTGGCGTCGGGACGCGCGAGCGAGTGCAGCGCGGCCTTGATGATCATGAGCGGGTTGCGCACTTCGTGCGCGATGACGGTCGACAGGCGCCCAAGCGACGTGAGCCGCTCCTTCTGGGAGATCTCCCGCTGGAACCGCGCGATCGAATCGGTGAGCCTGTTGAACGTCGTGGCAAGCAGGCGGGCGTCGTCGTCGCCCCATCGGTTGTCGTAGCGAAGCGCGATCTTGCGGGTGAGGTCGCCGGTGGTGGCCACCTCGCGCATCACGTCCGTGATCGCCGCGAGCGGCCGGGCGATCGTCCGCGCGACCGCGAAGCTGAGGAGGGTCGCAAGCGCCACGGCGAGGACGGCTGTCAACGCGAGACCGGCGTGGATCGATTGGAGCGACTGCAGCTGCACGGTCCGCGATCGCAGGATCAGCGCGACCGGGCCGGATTCCATGCCGGCGTGTTCATCGCCTGCCGACAGCGGCCGTGAGAGCGACTCGTATTCCTCCGCGCCGATGAACACTCGTGAGATGCCGGCCGCACGCAGGCGTCCGGCAAGCGCGGGGTTCGCCTCCGGCGGCAGCGTCGACGCGAGAATCTGTCCGTCCATGCCGAACGCGACATCGCTGCCGGTGATTTTCTTCAGCTGCTCCGCCAGCGTGTTGTCGAGGAGAAAGCCCACGCTGAGCGTCCCGAAAATCTCGTGGCTGGGACGATCGACCTGGATGGGCACCGTGATGACCTGGAGGACGCCGTTCGGCTGCGGCAGCAGGCTCACACTGTCGTGACCTGCCAACGCGTTGCGGATCGCGGGCTGATTGGCCGCAATCGCCGCCGCGCGCGGCGATCCGCCCACCGCATAGAGCAGCGCACCCGACCGGTTCGTGAGCAGCACCATGTTCGCATCGAGCTTCAGCTGTGTCTGGTAGCCGCCGGCAATGTCCTTCACCGTCGGCGGATCGTTGGTTTCGACGGCGGCAATCAGCTTCGGCAGATCGGCGATGAGCCGCGCCATCAGCGTGAAGTTCTGTGTGCGCTCGGCGCGCAGTTGATCGACCTGCGCGCCGGTCGCGATGATCTCCCGCTCGAGCGTCCGCTCGGCTTCCTTCGTCACTGTCACGTTGACCAGCGAAATGGCGACGGCGATGCACAGCACCGCCAGCAGCGCGCTCGCGAGAAAAATCCGGCCCTGGAGTGACGACAGGATCCTCATCGCAATGTGAAGTCGAGCTCGGCGACGCCCCCGTCGGGAACCGTGATCGGCCGCGTATCGGACGAGGTGCCCTCGTTCCACGCGATGACGCCGTACGTGCCGGGCGGCACGTTCTCGATGCGATAGCGCCCCTCGGTGTCCGTCATGGCGAAGAACGGATGGCTGAACACGATGATGTACGCGTTCATGTGCGAGTGGATGTCGCAGAAGACGCGGACGATCCCGGCACGATCGAATCGGACGGGACGCGAGTTGCCGGCGGCGTAGCGTCCGAGATCGAACTGGCGCGTCTTCGAGAGCGAAAACACGTTGTGGTAGAACTTGTCCGAGTTCGGGAAGTCGACCGTCGTGCCGGTCATGATCGCGAGGACGTGCGGCACGAACGTCTCGTTCCGCTGATCCATCACCGCGTGACCGCCCTCGTTGCTGTCAAACGCGCCGCGCGGCGCCGATTCCAGATAGACCACCGATCGGAGCAGGTCGGGCATGTCGCGCGCGATCGGTGTGCCGAGATCGGCGACGCCGGGCCGCCGCTCGGCCGCCGCGGGCGGGCGGCGTAACTCAACACGTCCGCGAATCGCGCCGGGCCGCGCGGCGATCGCGCGGCCGGGCGTCGAGGACACAGAAGCAACAAAGGACACAAAGACCAACGCGACGCGCACTGCCGTCGCTATCCCCCTCTGTGTCCTTTGTTCCCTTTGTGCCCTTGAAACGATCATCCCTAAAACCAGAACACCAGTTGCACCGCAGGCAGGTGGGCGACCGGCTGGAGCCGGCCGCCGTCCCGGCGGTCGTATTGAAAAGAGGCCTTGAGCAGCAGGTTGCGCTGAATCGAGTAGCCGCCGCCGACTTCGACACGGTTGACCACCGCGTCCCACGGGAGCGTTCCGCCCGCCGCGGTCTCGTCGCTGAATCCCAGCCGATCGTAGCGCGCCGCGATGTAGAAGTCCGGACGCAGCTTGTACCGGCCTTCGGTCGACAGCGACACCGCGGTCAGCGGCACCTGCAGCGCGACCAGCGGCGCCGGCACCGGCTCGTTGGGGAGGACCCAGCGGGAGACGATCGCCTCGAAGCGAAGGAGATAGTGGTTGCGCGAGTACTCGGTGTCGGCGCCCCACGCCGTCTGCGTGAAGTCCGGCACGTGGGCGTCTCCCGCTGCGGCTTCGGCCGCGCTCTGGCTGACGAACGGTCCGCGGGCGAACGATGTGCCGACGATCAGGCCGACGACAGGACGGAACTCGGCGCGAGTCGCGATCTGGCGGCCGTGATTGTCGTCGGTGAACAGCGGATTCGAGACGGTTCCGGCCGTGACCGCTGCCGCCACGCTCAGGATGCCGACCGTCGCATGCGCCTGCACGCCGGTGTCCCAGCGAAACGCGCTGACGAGCGGAACGCCCGGGCCGAACGATTGATCGCCGACCGTGTAGTGCACGAGCCAGCCGCCGCCGCGCTTTGCGAGCAGTTCGTCGGCGCTCGCGGGCACGGCGTCGGGGCGCAGCGTCGTGAGGTACTGGTAGCCGAGCGGGTAGCCGATGAGCGGGTTGTCGTTCGCATACGTGCGCCGCGCAAAGGCGCCGAAGGTCGGCGGCACGCGTCCGACCTG
>DASSGK010000436.1:0-16150 GCA_035693505.1 Vicinamibacterales bacterium | reverse complement strand
CGGTGAGCAGCTCCTGGAGGATGTGCGCCGAGCCGTAGGCTTCGAGCGCCCAGACCTCCATTTCGCCGAACCGCTGTCCGCCGAACTGCGCCTTGCCGCCCAGCGGCTGCTGGGTAATCAGCGAGTACGGCCCGATCGACCTTGCGTGGATCTTGTCGTCGACCAGGTGAGAGAGCTTCAGCATGTAGATGTAGCCGACGGTCGTGTCCTGCTCGAACTTGTCGCCCGTCATGCCGTCGAACAGCTGCGTCTTGCCGCCCTTCGGCAGGCCGGCGCGATCGAGCCAGTTCTTGATCTCCATCTCCGTAGCCCCGTCGAAGACGGGGGTCGCAAAATAGAGACCCAGCGCATGCGCGGCCCACCCGAGGTGCGTCTCGAGAATCTGGCCGACGTTCATACGCGACGGAACGCCGAGCGGGTTCAGCACGATCTCGACCGGCGTGCCGTCGGGCAGGTGCGGCATATCCTCCTCGGGGAGGATGCGCGCGATGACGCCCTTGTTGCCGTGCCGTCCGGCCATTTTGTCGCCGACCGACAGCTTGCGCTTCATCGCGACGTACACCTTGACCAGCTTGATGACGCCCGGCGGCAGCTCGTCGCCGCGGCGGATCTTCTCCTTCTTCTCCTCGAAGAGATTCCGGATCACTTCCACCTGGCGTTCGGTCCGCTCCTCGAGGTCCCGCAGGTCGTCCTCGAGCCGCGAGTCGTCGGTCGCAATCTTCAGCCGGACCATCGTGTCGTAGGGCATCTCCTGCAGGATTTCCTGCGTGAGGTCGGTGCCCTTCTTCAGCAACCGCTCGCGGCCGTACTCGTCGAACAGATCCGACCGCAGCTGCTGCCCGCGCAGCATCACGATGACCCGCTTCTTGATCTCCTCGTGGAGAATGCGGATCTCGTCCTGCAGGTTCTTCTCCATCATGTCGAGCTCGTCCTGCTCGATCGCTTTCGCCCGGTCATCCTTCTCGATGCCCTTGCGGGAGAAGATCTTCACGCCGACGATGATGCCTTCGATGCCGGGCGGGCAGATGAGGCTGGCATCGCGCACGTCGCCGGCCTTCTCGCCGAAGATCGCGCGGAGCAGCTTCTCTTCCGGAGTCAGCTGGGTCTCGCCCTTCGGCGTCACCTTGCCGACGAGGATGTCGCCCGGCTTCACGTTGGCGCCGATCCTGATGATCCCGCTCTCGTCCAGGTCCTTCAGGAACCCTTCGGAGACGTTCGGGATGTCGCGGGTGATTTCCTCCGGTCCCAGCTTGGTGTCGCGCGACTCGATCTCGAACTCCTCGATGTGAATCGAGGTGTAGTAGTCGTCCTTCACCATGCGCTCGGACACGAGAATCGCGTCTTCGAAGTTGTACCCGCGCCACGGCATGAACGCGACGAGGACGTTGCGTCCCAAGGCGAGCTCACCGAGCTCGGTGCACGGTCCGTCGCCCAGCACCTGCCCTTTGTGCACCTTCTGCCCCACACGTACTATGGGTTTTTGGGTGATGCAGGTGTTCTGGTTGGACCGCTTGAACTTCGTCATCGGATAGATGTCGGCGCCCATCTCCTTGCTGCCCGACTCGTCCGTCTCGCTCTCCACGCGCACGACGATGCGCTGGCTGTCGACGTAGTCGATGGTGCCCGAGCGACGCGCCACGATGACGGCGCCCGAGTCGCGCGCGGTGATGTACTCCATGCCGGTCCCGACAAACGGCGACCGGGCACGAAGCAGCGGCACCGCCTGGCGCTGCATGTTCGATCCCATCAACGCACGGTTCGCATCGTCGTTCTCGAGGAACGGGATGAGCGACGCGGCGACCGAGACGAGCTGCTTCGGCGACACGTCGATGAACTGGATGTTCGCCTTCGGCGCGAGAATGAAGTTGCCGGCCTGGCGCGCGTTGACGCGATCCTGGGTCAGCTTGCCGTTCTCGTCCACCGCGGCGTTGGCCTGCGCGATGATGTACTGGTCCTCTTCCCACGCCGAGAGGTAGAAGGAATAGGGCTCCACTTCCACGCCCTTCTTCTTCGACCGCCCCTCCTCGTTCACCATCTCGTCCGCCTCGACGATGTCGCCGGCCTTGTACTTCGATCCGGCGGCGTTGGTGACGATGACGTAGTCGGTGACCCGGCCGTCCTTGACCTTGCGGTAGGGCGACTCGATGAAGCCGAACTCGTTGATGCGCGCGTAGCACGACAGCGACGAGATCAGGCCGATGTTCGGTCCTTCAGGCGTTTCAATCGGGCAGATGCGGCCGTAGTGCGTCGGGTGCACGTCGCGCACCTCGAAGCCGGCGCGCTCGCGCGACAACCCGCCTGGCCCGAGCGCCGAGAGACGCCGCTTGTGCGTGATCTCGGAGAGCGGGTTGGTCTGGTCCATGAACTGCGACAGCTGCGACGACCCGAAGAACTCGCGAATGGCCGCCATGACCGGCTTCGCGTTGATCAGGTCGTGCGGCATCGCGGTCGCCATTTCCTGGTAGACCGACATCTTCTCCTTGATGGCGCGCTCCATGCGGACCAGACCGATGCGGAACTGGTTCTCGAGAAGCTCGCCCACGGAGCGGACGCGGCGGTTGCCCAGGTGGTCGATGTCGTCCACGTTGGCCGGATTCCGGCGCAGCTTGAGCAGGTACTTGATGACCTCGTAGAAGTCCTGCGGATGCAGGATTTTCTCGTCGAGCGGCGTGTTCAGCCCGAGCTTGGTGTTCAGCTTGAGCCGGCCGACGCGCGAGAAGTCGTACTTCTGCGGGTTGAAGAACATGTTCTCGAACAGCGAACGCGAGCTGTCGAGCGTCGGCGGATCGCCCGGCCGCAGGCGGCGGTAGATCTCGATGAGCGCTTCCTCGTGCGTGTGGATCGGATCCTTCTTCAGCGTCTGGCCGATGATGGACCCGACCTCGTCGCGCTCCGGGAAGAAGATGTCGATGCGATCGACGTTCTTCTCCTGCGCCATGGAGATGACGCGCGGTTCGAGCGCCTCGTTCGCCTCGAGGATCACCTCGCCGGTCGACGGATCGACGACGTCGGCGGCGGCAAACGCGCCTTCGAGCTCGGCGTCCGAGATCTCGACCGCTTCGACGTTGGCCTTCTTGAGCGCCTCGATCGCGTTCTTCGTGATCTTCTTGCCCTGCTGAACCGTGAAGTTCTCGCCGGGCACGACGATGTCCTTCGCGGCGCGGAGTCCGACCAGGCTGTCGCTCACGCCCCAGTGGATCGAGCCGCCCTTGAGGAACAGCTTCTCGACGCTGTAGAAGCTCCGGATGATTTCGTCGGCGCCGCGCAGGCCGAGGGCCCGCAGGAACACCGACGCCAGGAACTTCCGCTTGCGATCGATGCGGACGTAGAGGAGGTTCTTCGAGTCGTACTCGAACTCCACCCACGACCCGCGGTACGGAATGATTTGCGCGACGTAGAGCGTCTTGTCTTCCGAATGGAAGAAGGCGCCCGGCGACCGGTGGAGCTGCGACACGATGACGCGCTCGGTGCCGTTGATGATGAACGTGCCGTTCTCCGTCATCAGCGGGATGTCGCCGAAGTAGACCTCCTGCTCCTTGATGTCGCGGATGGTCTTCACGCCGGTCTCGGGATCCTTGTTCCAGACCACGAGGCGAATCGTGACTTTCAGCGGCACGGCGAACGTCATGCCGCGCTCCTGGCACTCGTCGACGTCGTACTTCAGCTTGAGGCCGACGGTGTTGCCGCAGATGTCACAGACGTCGCCGCGGGCCTGGTTCGCCTTCCCGCAGCGCGGGCAGAGGACCTCGCGGTCGCCGTAGGGGTCGGCAATGAGCGTGGCGCCGCACGCGCTGCACGGCTTGCGCAGGTGATGGAGCCCCTGCAGCTTGCCGCACTTGCACTCCCAGTTGCCGATCGAATACTCGATGAACTCGAGCGACGAGTTCTCGCGGAAATCGCTGATCGGGAAGACCGACTTGAACACCGACTGGAGACCCGCATCCTCGCGTTCGCTCGGCAGACGGTTCATCTGCAGGAAACGCTCGTAGGATTTCTTCTGGATCTCGATCAGGTTCGGGATCGGAACGGTCGTCTTGATCTTCGAGAAGTCGATGCGCTCGCGGTAGACATTCTTGGGAAGGCTGTACATTCTCTGGACCTCGAGGAAAATAGAGCGCTCAAACGGGGGCAGGGACTCGGGCCGGGGCTTGAATGCAGCCCGTGGTCCCTAGTCCCCAGTCCCTAGTCCGGTAGCGAGGCGCGAGAGCGCCGAGCTACTTGACTTCAACCTTGGCGCCGACTTCCTCGAACTTCTTCTTGATCGCCGCGGCCTCGTCCTTCGTCACGCCTTCCTTGATCGGCTTGGGCGCGCCCTCGACGAGATCCTTGGCTTCCTTCAGGCCGAGCGCGGTGATTTCGCGGACGACCTTGATGACGTTGATCTTGTTGCCGCCGACTTCGGTCAGCGTCACGGTGAATTCGGTCTTCTCTTCCGCCGGGGCTGCCGCAGCCGCTGCACCACCGCCGCCGCCGCCCACCATCATCGGTGCCGCGGCCGAGACGCCGAGCTCCGCTTCGAGCGTCTTCACGAGCTGCGAGAGCTCGAGCACGCTGATGCCCTTGATATAGTCAACCACCTGCTGCGACGTCACTTCTGCCATTGTTGTTCTCTCCTGATCGCAGACCCTGAAGGTCTGCACTACATCTGATCCTGATCGCAGACGTGAAGGTCTGCGCTACATCCGATTCGTCTTCACCAACAGTTGTAGTGCAGGCCTTCAGGCCTGCCCTTCGCTGCGTTTCTTCTCCGACGCCGTCAGTACGTTGAGCAGATCGCGCGGCACGGCGCTCAACACCGACACCAGCTGCACCATCGGCGCGTTCAGCGTGCCGAGCAACTTCGCATACAGCTCGGGCTTGCTCGGCAGCGCCGCCAGGTCGGCCACTTCCGCCGGCTTGACCGCGCGGCCCTGCACCACCGCCGCCTTGATCTGGAGCGTCGGCGCCGTCTTGCCGAACGTCGTCAGCGTCTTGGCCAGCGCGACCGGATCGGTGCTGGTGTAGGCGACCGCGGTGGTCCCTTCGAAATACTTCTCGAGCGCCTCGAAGGAGGTGCCCTTGAGGGCCCGCTTGGCGATCGTGTTCTTGACGACCTTGTAGCTGGCCTTGGCCGACCGGAGCTGGCGCCGCAGCTCGGTGACCTGGGGCACGTTCATGCCCTTGTAATCGACCAGGATCGCGCTGTCGGATCCCTTGAAGGCCTTCTCGAGCTGTTCGAGCTCGAGGACCTTGTCCGCTTTCGTGACCGCCATTAGTGTTTCACCACCACGTCAATGTGCGTCGTGTCGATGCGGACGCCGGGTCCCATCGTCGACGACAGCGTGACGCTCTTGAGGTACTTGCCCTTGGCCGCTGCCGGCTTGGCTTTCACGATGCTGTCGACGAGCGCGTGGGCGTTGGCGACCAGCGAGTCGACGGCAAACGACGTCTTGCCGACCGGCGCGTGAATGATGCCGGTCTTGTCGACGCGGAACTCCACCTTGCCCGCCTTGATCTCGCGGACGGCCTTGGCGATGTCGACGGTGACCGTGCCGGTCTTCGGGTTCGGCATGAGGCCGCGGGGGCCGAGCACCTTACCGAGTTTGCCGACGGCGCGCATCATGTCGGGCGTGGCGACGACCGCGTCGAAGTCCATGAACCCGCCCTGGATCTTGTCGACCAGCTCCTCGCCGCCGACGACATCGGCCCCGGCGTCAGTGGCTTCCTTCTGCTTCTCGCCGCCGGCAATCGCGAGCACGCGCTTGCTCTTGCCCAGGCCATGCGGGAGTACGACCGTGCCGCGCACCATCTGGTCGGCGTGCTTGGGGTCGACGCCCAGGCGGAGCGACATGTCGACCGTCTCGTCGAATTTCGCAAACTTCACCTTCTGCAACAACGGAATCGCCTCTTCGATCGTGTAGACCCGATCGATCGGGATCTGCGCGCTGGCAGCGGCGAATTTCTTGCCGTGCTTCTTCATCAGTCCTCCTGTGGTGCAAGCGCGTTCCGGAGAACGCTCCCACGCTTGAATTTGGAATTTAGAATTCGGAATTTGGAATTCGTGCGCATTCCAAATTCCAGATTCCTAATTCCAAATTCTGTTATCCGACGACGTCGAGGCCCATCGAGCGGGCCGTGCCGGCGACCGTCTTGATCGCCGATTCCAGCGAGTCGGTGTTCAGGTCGGGCATCTTCAGCTTGGCGATGTCCTCGACCTGCTTGGCGGTCACGGTGCCGACCTTGTTCTTGTTCGGTTCCGCCGAGCCCTTCGCGATGTTCGCCGCGCGCTTGAGCAGTACCGGGGCGGGCGGCGTCTTCGTGATGAACGAGTAGGACCTGTCGGCATACACGGTGACGACCACCGGGATGATGAGGCCTTCGTCCTTCGCCGTCTTCGCGTTGAAGTTCTTGCAGAAGTCCATGATGTTCACGCCCTGCGGGCCGAGTGCCGTGCCCACGGGCGGAGCCGGCGTCGCCTTGCCGGCGGCAATCTGGAGCTTCACCATCGCCTGAACTTTTTTCGCCATTGCTAAATCTTCTCTACCTGCAAAAAGTCGAGTTCCACGGGCGTCGACCGTCCGAAGATCGTGACCATCACCTTGAGCGTGTTCTTGTCGAGATTCACCTCGTCGACCACGCCGTTGAAGCTGGTGAACGGACCTTCGTTGATCCGGACCTGCTCGCCCTTCTCGAACATGTACTTCGGCTTCGGCTTCTCCGCCGCCGTCTTCACTTGCGTCAGAATCTGCTCGACTTCGTCCTTGCTGAGGGGCGTCGGCTTGGCGCCGGCGCCGACAAAGCCCGTGACCTTCGGCGTGTTCTTCACGACGTGCCACGCGTTGTCGGACATGTTCATCTCGACAAGGATGTAGCCCGGGAAGAACCGCTTCGCGGTCACGACCTTCTTGCCGCCGCGCATCTCCACCACGTCCTCGGTGGGAATCAGGACCTCGCCGATGTCACTCTGCAGGCCGTACGCGGTCACGCGCTCCTGCAGCGACTCGGCCACCTTCTTCTCGAACCCCGAGTAGGTGTGCACGATGTACCAGTTCTTCGTCTCGACGTCGGTCATGCCGCACCAAACTTGCGCAGGATCCACTGGAACAGGGCCAGCAGCGCCGAATCGAGCGCAAACAGATAGAGCCCGAAGAACACCGACGTCGCGATCACGACGATCGTGGTGGCGTAGACTTCCTTCTGCGACGGCCACGTGACGCGCTTGAGCTCGTTCCGGACTTCGCTCAGGAACAGGCGGGCCCGCTCGAAGCGGCCGCCTGCGGCGTCTTTCATGTTGTCGAGCGTCGTCGGCGACGAATTCACTGCCATACATACCCCGAAGGACTGGCAGGCCAGGAGGGAATCGAACCCCCAACCCCCGGTTTTGGAGACCGGTGCTCTGCCAATTGAGCTACTGGCCTATTCACTTGCTCTCTTTATGAGACGTGTGCTTCCGGCAGAACCGGCAGAACTTGCTCATCTCGAGCCGCTCGGTCGTCTTCTTCTTGTTCTTCGTCGAACTGTAGTTGCGCCGCTTACATTCGGTGCAGGCGAGCGTGATGATGTCTCTCATAACCGCCTTCGCAAATCTGGTGATCGGTTAATTGGGTAATCTGGGAATTGATTGCTCGATTACCCGATTACCCAATTGCTCAATTCCCCGATCCCTATTCGATGATCTCGGTGACCGTGCCCGAGCCGACCGTGCGGCCGCCTTCGCGGATGGCGAAGCGCGCGCCCGCTTCGAGCGCGACAGGCGCCATCAGCTCGCCGGTGATTTCCGTGTTGTCGCCCGGCATCACCATCTCGACCCCTTCGGGCAGGTGCAATGTGCCGGTGACGTCGGTCGTCCGGATGTAGAACTGCGGACGGTAGCCGTTGAAGAACGGCGTGTGACGGCCGCCCTCTTCCTTCGAAAGCACGTAGACCGTGCCCTTGAACTTCGTGTGCGGCTTGATGCTGCCCGGCTTCGCCAGCACCTGCCCGCGCTCGACGTCTTCCTTTTCCACGCCGCGCAGCAGCACGCCGACGTTGTCGCCCGCCTCGCCCGAGTCGAGAATCTTGCGGAACATCTCGACGCCGGTGACGACCTTCTTCTCCGTCGGCTTGAAGCCGACGATCTCGATTTCGTCGCCGACCTTGACGCGGCCGCGCTCGATGCGGCCCGTCACGACGGTGCCGCGGCCCGAGATTGAGAACACGTCCTCGATCGGCATCATGAACGGCTTGTCGACGTCGCGCTGCGGCAGCGGAATCGCGCTGTCGAGCGCTTCCATCAGCTTGGTCACGGTGGCCACGCCCTCGGCATCGCCCTGCAGCGCCTTGAGCGCCGACACGCGGACGACCGGGATGTCGTTGCCGGGGAACCCGTACGACGTCAGCAGCTCGCGCACCTCGAGCTCGACGAGGTCGAGCAGCTCGGGATCGTCAATCGCGTCGACTTTGTTGAGGGCCACGACCAGGTAGGGCACGTTCACCTGACGGGCGAGGAGCACGTGCTCGCGGGTCTGCGGCATCGGGCCGTCGACCGCGCTGACCACCAGGATGCCGCCGTCCATCTGCGCGGCGCCGGTGATCATGTTCTTGACGTAGTCGGCGTGGCCCGGGCAGTCGACGTGCGCGTAATGACGATTGGCCGTCGAGTACTCGACGTGGCTCGTCGCAATCGTCATGACCTTCGACTCGTCACGGCGGCCCTGCGACTCCGAGGCCTTGGCGACTTCGTCGTACGAGACGAACTTCGCCCACCCCTTGTCGGCCGACACCTTCGTGAGGGCCGCGGTGAGTGTGGTCTTGCCGTGATCGATGTGGCCGATGGTGCCGACGTTCACGTGCGGTTTACTGCGATCAAATTTTTCTTTGGCCATGTCTGCGATCCTCGCGCTGCGTTCGTGTGATGGAGCCGATGTCCAGGATCGAACTGGAGACCTCGTCCTTACCAAGGACGCGCTCTGCCAACTGAGCTACATCGGCGATCTCGACCCTTGGTGCTCAGCCTGTTCGTGTGTCGTCTGCCTTCACGCCTCGTCGTTCGTCCGTGCGAAGGCGGCCCTTCGACGCGCACTCAGGGCATCCCGAGCGCCGCCAGGGGATGGAGCGGGAGACGGGGATCGAACCCGCGACCAACAGCTTGGAAGGCTGTGACTCTACCACTGAGTTACTCCCGCCTACGCGTCTCACGTGCTCTCTTTCGTCCGCCGATCCGGCGGGCTGGCCCGCCGGACGCTTGCTCTCGGCAACCCTGCCGAACTTGCTCTGACTCGCGACCAGCGCGGTTGGTTTGCCAACCGGCGCTCGTCGTCTTGCGCCACGTCCGGCCCGCGACTCTGCGAGCGAAGGTTGGTGGCGAGGGAAGGACTCGAACCTTCGAAGCCGCTAGGGCGACAGATTTACAGTCTGCTGCGTTTGACCGCTTCGCTACCTCGCCAGCTTGCTGTTATGTTGGAAAACGATTGTTTCGGTTACCTGCGACCGGTAGTTCCGTCGACGGAGCTGGCGAAGGGATTCGAACCCCCGACCTGCTGATTACAAATCAGCTGCTCTACCGGCCTGAGCTACGCCAGCCAAGACAAAAGGTGAACTTTAGCACGTCCCGTGCCACTCCGCAAGTGCCTGTGGGCTTGGGCGATCGTCGCGTCGGCCGGACACCCGAGGCTGGCCACAACCGTTCATTGTACTCATTTTCTGGCGCGCTGCCGTACCGCCTCGAAGAGGGCAATTCCGGCGGCCACCGAGACGTTCAAACTTTGAACGTGACCGGCCATCGGGATCGACACCAGCCAGTCGCAGCGCTCCCGCACCAGACGCCGTAACCCGGTCCCCTCGGCCCCGACCACGAGCGCGGTCGGCAGCGTCAGATCGACCTCGTCATAGCGTTTGGGCGCATCGCCCGCCAACCCGACGGTCCAGACCCCCGCGTTCTTCAACACCTCGACCGCGCGCGCGATGTTCACGACCTCGGCGACCTTCACGTGAGCCACCGCGCCGGCCGACGCCTTGGCCGCCGCCCCGTCCAACCTGGCTGCGCGGCGCGACTGCCGCACGAGGCCGTCGCCCCCGGCCGCATCGAGGGACCGGAGAATCGCCCCGACGTTGTGGGGATCCTCGATGCTGTCGAGCACGACAATCAGCGGCGCGCCCCTGGCGCCGATGACGAGATCTTCGACGCTATAGCTGCCGGGTTCCTGGACGTCAGCCACCACGCCCTGATGGCGATGACTGGCGCCTCCGGCAAGCCGTTCCAACTCCTCGACGGAGAGCCGGCGCACAGCGACCCCACGTTCCTCAGCCAGCCGCACGACCTGGGTGAGGCGATCGTCCGCTCGGGGAGAAACACTGATCGACGTGACCCGCTCGGCACGGAGCGCTTCGAGCACCGGGTTGATGCCGTAGATCAACATGGCGTCCATCCGATCGCCACAAAACGCACGAAAGACACGAAAAACACGAAACCGAAACCGCAGACCACGTGGAAAACCGAGGATGCCTTCACGGTTTCGCGCGTTTCGTGTGTTTCGTGATTCTCGCGTCGTGAATCACGTGTTCAGACACCATCCTCCAGCGCTCGCTCGAAGGCGGCGGCGCGCTCGCGGTTGCCGAGAATCCCTGGAATGCCGGCGCTCGGGGGCAGCTCGGCGCCGCGATCGATGGCGGGGACCGCCAGATCGAGCTCGGGGCCTTCCGCGCGTCCCGTCAGGACGACGCGGATTGGATGAAACAGCGCTTTCCCCTTTTGACTCGTACGCGCCTTGACGCGGTTCGCGACCTCACGAAATTTTTCGCGGTCGAGGCGCGGGGCGGCCGCCAGCTCCTCGGCAAGCGCACCCACGACAGCCCGCGCCCCGTCAGCGCGCATCTCCGCCAGCAGCTGCGGATCGCGCAGCGCGTGCGCCGCGTCGTAGTCGAACAGGAACGATACACGCTGCGGCACCTGGCTCAGACGATCGACCGAGGAGCTGGCCATCGGCATCGTCGATGCGAGGAATTCGAGGCCTCGGCCATCGGGGCTCATGGACACGCCACCTTCGATGAAATACGGCAACGACAACTCGGCGAGGCGCGCCTGGTCGGCAATCTTCAAGTAGTGGCGATTCGCCCACGCGAGCTTTTCTTCGTCGAACACTCCGGCGCTGTGACCGACCGTATCGAGCTTGAAGCGGCGCGCGAGCTCGTCGATCGGCAGCAGCTCGTCGTTTCCGCCCGGCGACCAGCCGATCAGCGCCAGATAGTTCACCAGCGCCTCCGGCAGGTAACCCTTGGCGCGGAACTCGGCGACCGACGTGGCCCCATGGCGTTTCGAAAGCGGACTGTGATCCGGCCCCATCACGAGCGAGAGGTGCGCAAAGATCGGTGCGGCGAAGCCGAGCGCCTCGTACAGCAGAATCTGCCGCGGGGTGTTCGAGATGTGGTCCTCCCCTCGCACCACATGCGTCACCTGCATCAGCGCATCGTCGACCACCACGGCGAAGTTGTACGCCGGCGTCCCGTCGGCGCGGACGATGACGGGATCGCCGATGACGTCGGTCTGGAAACGCACGTCGCCGCGTACGGCGTCGGTGAACACGACGTCTCGCTCTTCCGGGACGCGAAAGCGAATCGCGGGACGCTCGCCGCTTGCGATCCGAGCGTCGGCCTGCTCACGCGTGATGCGCCGGCACGTGCCGGCGTAACGCGTCGGACGCCCTTCGGCAAGCGCCGCCTGCCGATCGAGGTCGAGCTGGGCCGTCGTGCAAAAGCAGTGGTACGCCGAGCCGGCGGCAAGAAGTTCCTTGGCGTACGACCCGTAGAGATGCAGGCGCTCCGACTGGCGATACGGACCGTACGCGCCGCCGACATCGGGCCCCTCATCCCAGTCGAGTCCGAGCCATCGGAGATCGCGCACGATGGCCGATTCCGACTCGCGCGTCGACCGTTCGGCGTCCGTGTCCTCGATCCGGAGGATGAACGTGCCGTTCGAGCCGCGCGCCAGCAGCCAGTTGAACAACGCGGTGCGCGCGTTGCCGACATGGAGCTGACCGGTGGGACTGGGAGCAAAACGGACTCGCATGGCTTAACGGCTGCGCAGCAACGCGATCGCGTGCGCTGCGATCGCTTCGCCCCTGCCGACGGCGTCGACACCTTCGTTCGTCTTACCCTTGATGCTCACCCGGGCGACGTCGAGGCCCAGCGCGGCGGCCAGAGAGACGCGCATCGAGTCGATATGATCCCGGATCTTCGGCTTCTCGAGGATCACCGTCACGTCGACGTTCCCCACCATCAGGCCCTGGTCGGCGGCGAGTTGGACAACGCGGCGTAAGAGGTCGACGCTGTTCGCCCCTTTCCACCGCGGATCGGTGTCTGGAAAATGCCGGCCGATGTCGCCGAGGGCGGCAGCGCCAAGGATGGCGTCCGTCACCGCGTGACACACGACGTCGGCGTCGGAGTGTCCGAGCGCCCCGCAATCAGAGGGGATCGTCACGCCGCCCAGGATCAGCGGACGGCCGGGTACCAGGCGATGCAGATCGTATCCGGTGCCGGCACGGCCTGTCCGCGCCGGCAGGCTGCCGGTCGATCCCGGCCTGGGAACGCTGGCGTGCGCCGCGATCGCTTCGGCTATCACCAGATCGTCCGGCGTGGTGATCTTGATGTTCGATGCCTCGCCGTCGACGAGACGGACTGGCAGACCTGCGAGCTCGACGAGCGCGGCTTCGTCGGTCGCATGAACATCCTCACGCGCACCGCTCTCGAGCGCGCGCATCAGGACGTCGCGTCGAAACGCCTGCGGCGTCTGCGCCATGTAGATGCTCTGGCGAGGCAACGTCTCGGCAATAAGGCGCGCACCTTCGGCCTCTCTGGCCGCGAGCTTGACGGTGTCGCGCGATTGCACCGCCGCAATGGCCGCGCCCGATTCCGCGGCGGCTGCAATCGTGCGCGCGATGAGATCGGCACTCGCAAACGGACGCGCCGCATCGTGGATCACGATGAGATCGGCGCCGGTGGCTGCCTGGAACGCGAGCACGACGGAGTCCTGACGCCGCTCTCCCCCTGCGACGATGACACAAGGTTTTCCCCGCAACGTCATCCGCTCGCGCCCCCCCGAGGAGGAGGATGCTGCCGGGCGGAGGTATTCCGGCGGATCGTCGACGAGCATCTGAGGCAACGCGACAACGAGGGAGTCGACCGACGGGTGAGACGCGAACGCGTCCACACTGCGCTCGAGGATCTGCCGCCCGCCAACCGACAGCAGTTGCTTGGGCCGATCGGCGCCAAAGCGCTGCCCGCGTCCGCCGGCTGCAATAATCGCGGTGACATGCATGGAATGAATCTCTGATTATACGTTCGAGAGGCCGCGTCCGCTTTCGGGACTGAGGTGTCCCGCCACCGGTCATGCGCGACGCCGCATCCATGCGTCGCGACATGCTGCATCAACAGCGTCGTGCGGCACCGTGTTTGCGATGAAGGACCGCCGATGTTCGCTCTGATGCAAGACACCCGGATCGCCTTCAGGTTTCTGGCGCGCAATCGATTGTTTGCTGTCGCGTCGGCCAGCATCCTGGCGCTGGGAATTGGCCTGAGTGCCACCCTGTTTGCCATCGTGAAAGGCACCCTGATCGAGCCCTGGCCCTACCACGGTTACGACCGCATCGTCACCGTGCGCGGGACCTATCCGACGCAGGGGCGCACCGCGTTTTCCCAGTTTTCCGTTCCCGAGATCGAAGATCTTCGGGGCGCGACGGATGTGTTCGCGCACGTGATCGCGGGTGACGCGCGCAACGTGAACCTGACATATGCAGGGCGCCCTGAGCGGGTGCGTGCGGCGGTCATCACGCCCAACGCGTTCGGCATGCTCGGAGTGCCGGCATTCGCGGGACGCACGCTGACCGATTCGGACGCGAGACCCGGCGCGCTGCCCGTCGTCGTGGTCAGCTTCCGGTTCTGGCAGACGCGACTGGGCGCCGACCTCGGGGCGGTTGGCCGCACGCTTCGAGTCGCCGACGCGTCGTATGTCATCGCCGGGGTGATGCCCGAGTCATTCGTCTTCTGGGGCCGCGATCTCTGGATGCCGCTCGCGCTCAATCCGGCGGACGCGCGCGGCGACCGCCGTTTCTACGTTCAGGGACAGTTGCAGCCCGGCGTCAGGATCGACGTCGCGACTTCGAGACTGCGCGTGCTCACGACCCGCATGGCCGCCGATCATCCCGACCATCCCGAGTACACGGGACTCGGCATCGGACTGAACGGCCTGGTCGACGATGTGCTGCGCGATTTGCGTCCGACGCTCTATTTGCTGCTGGCCGCGGTGGCGCTTGTGCTGATCGTTGCGACCGCTAACCTCGGAAACGCCATGCTCGCGAAGGGCATCGCACGCGAAGCCGAGCTCGCCATCCGCCGGGCGATCGGCGGATCCGCGGCGCAGCTCGCGAGACAACTCCTCGTCGAAAGCACCATCGTCGGCGTTGCAGGCGGCGCGTTAGGCGCTGCGGCGGCCGCGTTCCTGTTGCCGCAGCTGCTGTCGCTGATTCCGTTCGGCTACGTGCCTGCCGAAGCGCATGTCGTCCTCGACTGGAGGGTGATCGCCGCCGCGACGGCCTGCGCGGTCGGCTGCGGTCTGGTGATCGGCCTCGTGCCGGCGCTTCGCGCGGCGTCAGTCGACCCGGCTGCCCTGCTGAAGCACGGCGACACACGCACGGGATCGCGGCGTCGGCATCGCTGGAGCAGCGCGTTCGTGGCCGCGCAGCTGATCCTGGCTGTGGTCGTGCTGGGCGTCGCCTCGGCCGCCTGGTCGAGTCTCCGCGATGCGGTGAGACACGATCCTGGCTATCGATCCGCGGACGTCTGGACGGCGCGCATCGCTCTGCCCTCCGCCGCGGTGGCGGCACGGGAAGGCGCCGACATTTACACGCGAGTCCTGAGGCGATTACAGGAGACGAGCGGCGTGACCGATGTAGCGATGACCTCGGCGCTACCGGTCGGCGAGCTGCCGACGCTGCTGGTGTCGGCCGAGACCGTTGAATCGACGCAGCGCCTTGCCAGCCTGGATGCGTCGCTGATGGTGGTAAGCCCTGGCTTCTTTCACCTGCTCAGTGTGCCGATTGTCGAGGGTCGCTCCTTCGACGACACCGACGATCGCGTGAGAACACCGGTTGCGATCGTCTCCCGATCGTTGGCGAGGCGTCTGTGGCCCGTGGGTCGCGCAGTGGGACGACGAATGACGTTCCCGTCGGGTGAACAAGCGAGCAGCGCCATCGTCGTCGGCGTTGCCGGTGACCTGGAGCCGATGGCCGGAGAAGGTCGCGCGCAACCTGCGGTCTACCTGCCGCTTGCACAGCGTCCGCCAATTGCTGTCGCGATCGCGCTCAAGACACGCTCCGCGGAGCGGGCGCTCGCCGATGTCGACACGGCCCTCCGCGCGGTGGACGCCACCATTCCCGTCTACGGTCCTGAGATGCTGACGCAAACGCAATTGTCGGCGCTCGGCGCAAAACTGCTGGCGGTGACGCTGCTCGGCGTGTTCGCTGTAGCGGTGCTCGCGCTGTCGTCGGCCGGCATCTATGCCGTCGTCAGCCAGTCAGTGCAGGAACGCCGTCAGGAGCTGCGCATCCGCCTGACGTTCGGCGCCGAGCCTCGACAGCTGTTCGCGGCGGAGTTGCTGCGTGCGGGCCGGCTCGTGATCCTGAGTGCGACGATCGGCGGCGCCGCGGCGCTCGCCGCGCTTCGCCTGCTCGCGGCGACGTTCGTCGGCTTCAGCGAATCAGCGGTCCTGCCGCTGGCCGCGTCAACAGCGCTTCTCATCGTGCTCGCACTCTTGTCGACTGCGATCCCCGCCTACGGAGCGTGCCGCCACGACGCGCTGAGCCGCCTCTGACGAGGCGCCGCGCAATTTTTTCCAAGCGACAGTCGTCGAGCATCGCAGATTTTGCGTACAGAGGGTCTGACCTGGGTCTGACCCGGGTCAGACCTGGGTCAGACCTGGGTCAGACCCTGAAAGCTGGGTAGCGAACTGATGCTGTTCGACGGCCGCGGACACGATGTCGTGCACGCGTTCGGCGAGGTCTTTGGCGTCACGCGGCGTCGGCGCGTCGAGCGACGGCGGCGGAATGGGATCGTGAATGATGAGCGTGACGTCGGCCGGCTCCGTTCGCAGACGATTCTTCGGCATCACCTGGCGTGTGCCGATCACCGCGACGGGGACGAT
>DASSGK010000435.1:0-10079 GCA_035693505.1 Vicinamibacterales bacterium | reverse complement strand
GGTAGGTGAGGATTGCAGCGCGAATGCCGCGGCGAGCCAGAGCGCCGGGAGGACCCGAACCATCAGCGTATAGTAGGCGGACGAAGGGGAGATTTCATGAGGAAAGGCATCCCGCGGCGTTCAGGGCTAAGGGCTGAGGGCTGATGGCTCAGGGTTCTTGGCTGATGGTTGGGCGCCTCTTTCCATGAGCCCTAAGCCCTGAGCCCTAAGCCCTACGAGTTGTTACTCGTTCCTGAGCGCATTGACCGGATCGAGCCGTGTTGCGCGCCGCGCGGGCCAGATGCACGCCGCCGTCGAAACGCCGATGAGCAGCGTGACGATCATCGCCAGCAAAACGGGGTCTCGCGCGCCTGTCTGAAAGAGCACGCTCGCGAGCAGCTTGCCGACGCCGAACGCCCCGGCGATGCCGATCGCCAGCCCGATCGCCATCTGCACGACCGCGCGCCGCAGCACCAGCCACAAGACCTGCGCAGACTGCGCGCCGAGCGCCATGCGGACACCGATCTCCTGCGTCCGCTGCGCCACCGAGTACGCCGTAACCGCGTACAGACCCACGGACGACAGCGCCAGCGCGATGACGGCAAAGATCCCGAACATGCTCCCGAATATGCGGAAAGCCCACCGCTGCTGCGCCAGCGCCTGGTCAAGCGTCAGGATGCCGAACAGCGGCAGGTCCGCGTCGATCGCACGGACTTCCTCGCGCAGGAGAGAGGTGAGGGCAGCGGGATCGCCCTGCGCGCGGACCAGGAGCATCGCAAACGAAGCCGCCTGAGCCCTGAGCGGGATGTACGCCACGGCATCGGGTGAATCGTCTCCGAGCTGCGTTCGCTGACGCACCGTTGGTGCGATCCCGACAATGGTGACCCACGCCGGCGCGGGGGTGTCGGGCGCAGAAGGGCCGTCAGGCGTCAGCTTGATGCGCCGGCCGATCGGATTTTCGCCGCCGAAGTGCATCGAGACGAACCGCTGGTTGACGATGGCGTTCTCGTGGCCGGGAGTGCCGTCGAGATCGTCGAACGCCCGTCCCCGTATGACTTTCACTCCGAGCGTTTCAAAATAACGAGCACCAATCGTCACCTGCGTAACGGTGGGAGGCTGTTCGCCCGCCGCGGGCTCGCGGCCATCCACGGCCAGGAGCCGAGGGAATCCGCCGCCCATTGGCATGTTGGTCGCGATCGTCGCCGATTGAATCCCTCCCACGCCGGCGAGGCGCTGGTCCAGACGGTCGAAGAACGCGCGTCGTTGCTCCGGCGTTGGATATTTCTGGTTCGGGAGTGACAGCCGCATGGTGAGCAGATGCCCGGTTTCTACGCCGACGTCCATGCGATACATGTTCACGAAACTCCGCATCATGAGGCCCGCGCCCGCGAGCAGCACGAGCGTGAGCGCGAGCTCCGTCACGATGAGCACGCCGGTCCAGCGCCGTGCGCGCATGCCGCTGCTTCCCGACCGGCCGCCTTCCTTCAGCACTTCGTTGAGATCCGTTTTCGACACGTGCAGCGCCGGTGCGAGGCCGAACACGATGCCGGTGCCGAGGCACACCGCCGCGAAGAACGCCAGGACCTGGGCGTCCATCGTGAACGCGATCCAGTAAGGCTTCCCGACGTCCTGCGTCGCTGCGTCGAAGAGACGGACGCCGACGTACGCGAGCGCCAGCCCCAGGAGGCCGCCGAGAATCGAGAGCAGAATGCTCTCCACGAGCAGCTGGCGGACGATGCGCCAGCGTGACGCGCCGAGTGAAATGCGCACTGACATCTCACGAGCACGGCCCGCGGACCGCGCCAGCAGAAGGTTCGCGACGTTCGCGCAGGCAATCAGCAGGACGAAGCCGACGGCGCCCATCAGCGCCAGGAAGATCAATTTGATCGGGCCGCCGTTCACGCGTTCGTTGAACGTCATCACCCGAGCCGACATGTCCTTGTTGGTGTCGGGGTAGTCGGCGGCGAGCTTTCGCGTGATGGTTTCCATCTCCGACTGCGCTTGCGCGATCGAGACGCTGTCGCCGAGGCGTCCGAACACGTCGATCGTGCGCGCGTCGCGCTTCTGGTCCGTCAGCCGCGGCAGCTGGCCGAGCGGCAGCCAGAGATCCGCATTGTTCGGGAACTTGAAGCCCTCGGGCATCACGCCGATCACGGTCGCCGGCACTTCGTTCACCTTGATCGTGCGCCCGAGCACCGACGGGTCGCTGCCGTAGCGGTTCTTCCAGATCCCATTGCCGAGAATTACTACCGCGCCGGCGCCGGGGCGGTCGTCCTCCGGCAGGAAGTCGCGACCGATGAGCGGCTGTTGGCCTATCAGCTTGAAAGCGTTCGTCGAAATGTACGGACCCGCGAAACGCTCAGGCGTCCGGCCGGCGTCGCTGACGTTCATGGTCTGACCGTTGAACGCCGACAGGCCGGTGAAGGTGCGCGTGGCCCGACGCCAGTCTTCGAAGTCCGCGTAGGACACGCCGCGATCCCGGTTCCGGGCATCGCGCGAGACCACGACGACGATGCGATCAGGGTCGTTGAACGGGAGGCCGCGAATCAGGACCGCGTTCACGAACGTGAATACCGTGGCGTTCACGCCGATCCCCAGCGCCAGCGCCAGGACGGCAACGGCAGTGAACCCGCGGTCCTTGACCAGGAGCCGAACGGCAAAACGCAGATCCTGCAGAAAGCTCATGACGTCTCCCGACGCAAGGCAATCCGCAGGTTATTTGAAGGTTCAGTGGAACCCGGCTCGTTCGACCGCGCGTGGATTGCCGGCGCGCACGGATCCGTCTATGAGACGAGGATCCGTCGTCGCAGGTTCAGCGGCGGCGGCTTCCCGGTAGGCCGCGCGCTCGGAGCGTCGCCTCTCGCGATACCGCGCGAACACCGTGCGTTCGTCCTCGAGGCCCAGCATCGACTTCAAGCTGCTGCCGGCAAAGGTGTGCGACAGCATCTTGCGGCTGTTTCGCAGGACGAACATGGGGCTGTGCTTGAATGCGGCCGGGATGTGGCCGACCTTCATCCAGCGATCGGCACGCCAGCGCATGAACTCGATGTCCTCCGCGGACAGGTGTTCGCTCCGGACGACGGCGGTCGTGCCGTCGTAATGGGACTCATCGTGATCGACGATGAGGTCGCGCGCTTCGAAGTCGCGTGTCATCGGCGTCCCGGGATAGGGCGTCGGGTGCTGGATGTAGGGCCAATCCACGTATTCACGGGCAAACGCGAGGTTGGCGTCGATCGCGCTCCGCGTGTCGTCCGGATTGCCGACGATCAAGCCGCCGACGACGTACATCCCGTTGGCGTGCAGGTGTCGAATCGCCGCGATGCTGGCGTTGCCGATCGTCCGGCCGCCCTCGCGCTGGGAGTTCTTGCTCCGCGCACGCAGGAACTCGAGATCGCCTTCCACGATGTTCTCGATGCCCAGGAACACGTATCGGAAACCCGCGCGCTTCATCATCGGCGCCAGCCGCGCGCCCTCCTTGGCGATCGGCGACGTCATCGCCTGCACGGTGTAGTCGATGTCGTTGAACCCCGCGTCGACGATCGCCTGGCACAACGCCTCGAATCGCGCGACGTTGAGCGTGATGTTGTCGTCGACCAGAAAGATCGCCTTGGCGCCATGTGCGCGCGCATCGGCGATATCCGCAAGCACCCGATCGATGGCGTACGGGTGAAAATTCCTGCCGCGCATCTCGATGATCGAACAGAAACTGCAGTCGTACGTGCACCCGCGCGACGTTTCGACGACGTCGACGGGACGTCCGAGGAGCGTGTAGCCGCCCAGCACGCGGGCGCTGCGGTTCGGCAGGCGAAGCTCTGTGGACGCCAACGGAATCACGGCCCGATCGGCGTTGCGGACGAACCCGTCGCTCGTGCGATAGGACAACCCGCGGATCGTCGAGAAGTCGGCGTCCGCTTCAAGGGCGCGCAGCAGCTCGCGGAGCGTCAGCTCACCCTCGCCGCGCACGATGAAATCGATCGCGTCGCAGGCTTCGTAGGCGTGGGGAGCCAGGCTCGGATCGTATCCGCCGACGACCATCTTCACGCCGGGACACATCTTGCGGAGGAATCGCGCCACCTCGAGCGCGGTCCGACGCTGAAACGTCATCACCGAGAGGCCGACCACGTCGGGCCGGGTCTCGGCGATCAGCCGGCGGATCGTCGTCCACATCGTGGTCTGAACGAGGATGAGATCGGCGATCGCGACGCGATGATGAGAATCGATGTTGCCTGCGAGCGAAGCGAGCGCGCCGTTGGGCATGCGGATCGCCACCGGCGGCATGTGCTCGAACGAGTCGGGCATCGACAGAAGCAGGACATTCATAGCGTCCCTCGAGATCTGGCGCTCAGGATAGCACCTCGGCTACAACATCGGCGTGGGTTCCGAGCAGCGCGTAAAGACGCCGCCATCGTTGCCGGTGCTCATCTTCGATGGCGACTGCGGATTCTGCCGGTTCTGGAAGACGAGGTGGCAATACCGCTCAGGCAGCCTCGTCGAGTACACGCCGTATCAGAGCGCTGACATCGCGCAGCGATTTCCGGAGATCCCACTCGATCGCTGCGCCCGCGCGGTTCAGTTCGTCGAACCGGACGGCCGCGCATCCGAGGCCGCCGAAGCGGTGTTTCGTCTCCTCGCGTCGATAGGGCTGCGCCTGCCGATCTATTTCTACGAAGCCGTCCCTGGTGTGCGCGCCGTCTCCGAAGCGGCCTATCGAGCGGTCGCGCAGCACCGGAACATCGCTGCTCGAGCAACGACCATGATGTGGGGGCGCGATCCCCGGCCGCCGACGTACGCGCTCGCGCGTTGGTTGTTCTTTCGGCTGCTGAGCCTCGTGTACCTCGCCGCGTTCTGGTCGCTCGGGACGCAGATTCTCGGTCTCGCCGGGCACTCAGGCATCGTCCCGGCCGGTGTGGATGACGCGTGGCTTCGAGGCGTCTGCGTCAGCGGATCCATTCTCGCGACGCTGCTGCTGGTGGGTCTGGCTCCCGTCGTGATCCTGCCGCTTCTCTGGGCCGGTTATCTGTGGCTCTCGACAATCACCGGCCCCTTCCTCTCGTTTCAATGGGACGCGCTGCTGCTCGAGACGGGACTCCTCGCCATTTTTCTCGCGCCGATCTCTCTGCGCGATCGGCTGCGCGGTGCCGATGATCCGCCTCGGCTCGGCGTCTGGTTGATGGTGTGGCTGCTCTTTCGCCTCATGATGGGATCGGGCGGCGTCAAGCTCGCGAGCGGCGATCCGACATGGCGCGATCTCACCGCATTGTCGTTCCACTACGAGACGCAGCCGATTCCGACACCGCTGGCCTGGTGGGCGCACCATTTTCCCGCGTGGTTCAATCACGCCTCGACCGCAGGTGTTCTCGGGATAGAACTGCTTGCGCCGATCGTCATGCTCGGCCCTCGACGGCTTCGATGCTTCGCATGTGCCTGGCTCGTGGGCTTGCAGGCGCTGATCGCGTCGACGGGAAACTACGCGTTCTTCAACCTGCTTTCCGTCGCGCTCTGCGTCTTCCTGCTGGACGATGTCGTCCTCGAGCGAGCGGCACGCTGGTTCCATCGACCCGAGACACTGCTGAACGAGCGCGGCTTGCGCCGGCCGCAGAACGCACTGCTGATCGCCGTCGCGCTCGTGACGGTTCCGGTCTCGGCGCTGCACTTTGCCGCCGGTCTCGGTCTCGAGATGCCGGGACTGGCGATCGTGCTGCCGCTCGCGCGTCTCGTCGCGCCGCTACGGAGCGTGAATGGGTACGGCCTGTTCGCGGTGATGACAACGACGCGCGATGAGATCGTCATCGAAGGATCGGACGATGGCACGCGCTGGCAGGAATACGAGTTTCGATACAAGGCCGGGGATCTTCGGCGGGCGCCGCCGTGGGTGGCGCCGCACCAGCCTCGACTCGACTGGCAGATGTGGTTTGCCTCGCTCAGTCGATTCGACGACGAGCCGTGGTTCCAGGCATTCTGCGTGCGCCTGCTCGAAGGATCGCCTGACGTCCTACGGCTGCTCGAGCGGGATCCATTTGCAGGGCACCCTCCCCGATCGATCCGCGGCGTCCTGTATCGCTATCACTTCTCTGATGCCGCAGCGCGCCGGCAGGGCGTCTGGTGGACACGCGAACGGCTCGGCCTCTACTCGCCAGCGCTGACGCTGCGCGCATCGGATCGGTGATGCTACATTACGGCCATGATTGAAAAGACCGACGACGAGTGGAAGAAGACGCTGACGCCTGAGCAGTTTCACGTCTTGCGCGAGCACGGCACGGAGCGGGCGGGAACGAGTCCGCTGAACGTCGAAAAGCGTGAAGGAATTTTTATGTGCGGCGCCTGCGGCCAGCCGCTCTTCACGTCGGACACGAAATACGAGAGCGGCACCGGATGGCCCAGCTTCTATCGTCCCATCGAGGGCGCCATCGGCACGACGACCGACCGCAGCTACGGCATGACACGTGTCGAAGTGCACTGTTCGCAATGCGGCGGTCACCTCGGCCACGTGTTTCCGGACGGACCAAAACCGACCGGTGAGCGTTACTGCATGAACGGCGTTGCTCTGAAATTCGTGCCGAAATAGCTGTCATCGTTTTGTCTAATTCAGGCGCCGCGCTCGTCGGCTACGCTCGTAGGTACGGTGAGATTCGTCATCCCGTCTGTGTGCCTGCTCGTCGCCGCGCTGAATCCGATCGCGCCACTTGCTCAATCAGCCCCGAGCTGTTCAATCGGCGGGACGATCGCCTCGTCGCGAACGCCGCTGCCCGGCGTCGTCGTCTCGGTCGTTGACGCGGACGGCCGTGCCGTCGACGTCAGCGCATCAGGCGTCGACGGCGCATACGCGCTGAAGATTCCCGGACCGGGACGCTACACGTTGAAGGCAGAGTTCGTCGCCTTCGCCAGTCTCTCGCGCGACGTCACGGTGGAGGGGGCGAGCTGTCAGCAGCGCGTCGATCTTGCGATGACGCTCGCGTCGCGCGCGCCTCAACCAACCGCCGCGGCTGCGAATCCCGCGAGCACCGGAACCGCTCCGCTGAGCGCGACTCCGGCTGGCACGGCTGCGCAGACGACACCGTCCGGACGTCAGGGCGCGCGCGCGCAGGGCGGAGGGCGCGGTCAGGGAGCAGGCACGGGTCGAGGGCAGGCGCCTGGCCAGCAGTTTCAGAGCCTCGAACTGCTCGCCGATCAGGCCGGCCTCGCGCGCAGCGACGACAGCGGCGGCAACGCGAACGACTCCGCCGCGCAACTCCTCTTGCCGGCCGGATTCTCACCTGACACGTCGACCGAGTCGGTGACGTCCATCGGCTCGTCGCAGGCGAACGCGGGATTTTTCGGATCCAACGGCCCCGGCGACTTTGCCGAGCGCTTCGGCAACGGACTCGGCGGCGGCGATTCGGCCCTCGTGGGCGCTGCGGGACAGGCAGGCCCCGGGGGCCCCGGCGGACCTGGCGGTCCCGGAGGGCCTAACGGACCCGGTGGCTTCGCCGGCGGCCGCGGCGGCTTCGGCGGACCGTTCGGCGGCCGCGGCGGACGTGGGAATCAGATTCGCGGCAGCGTGTACCAGAGCATGGATTCCTCCGTGTTCGACACCGCGCCGTTTGCGCTGAACGGCCAGCCGACGGTCAAGCCCGATTACTTGCAGCAGCGCTTCGGCGCAACCGTCGGCGGCCCGCTCGTGATCCCGCACCTCGTCAACAATCCGCGCACGTTCTTCTTCGTCAACTACACGGGCAATCATTCGAGCAATCCGTACGACGCCTATTCGACCGTGCCGACGCTGGCCGAGCGCAGCGGCGACCTGGCCGCGGTCGCCGGGACCATTATCGATCCGGTGACGCACCTGCCGTTCGCGAGCAATCAGATTCCAGCGTCACGAATCAATCCGACATCGCAGAACCTCCTGAATCTGTTTCCGCTGCCCAATCAGGACGGCCCGCTGAACTACCACACGGTGACGACCACGACCAGCGAACTCGATGACATCAACGTGCGGTTCGTGCACACGTTCGGCGCGGCTCCGCAGCGAGGCGGCCGCGGAGGTGGCGGACGAGGCGCAGGCGGCGGACGCGGTGGTCCCGGCGCCGGCCGCGCGGGCGTGTCGAATCTCAACATCGGCATTCACTATCGGCATTCCGACAATCTCAATGCGAACCCGTTGCCGTCGCTCGGCGGCGCGGCGATCCTCAGCGCATGGGACATTCCGGTGAACTATTCGTTCACGAAGCTCGGGATCACACACAGCCTGCGATTCGACTTCAACCAGCAGCGGGCCGAGACGACGAACCTGTACGCGAACAGCGTGAACCTTGCGGCCAACGCCGGCGTGCTCGGCGTGGCGACCGACCCATTCGACTGGGGTGCGCCGAACCTGTCGTTCAGCCATTTCGCCAGCGTGCGCGACACCAACCCATCGCTGCGCACCGATCGCACGATCGCCGCCGGCGACACGATGACGAGGATTCTCGGCAAGCAGACGGTGCGCTTCGGCGGCGACTTCAGGAGCATTCGCGCGGACAGCCGGACCGATCCGAACGCCCGCGGCAGCTTCGTCTTCACAGGTCTGTACAGCGGAAACGATCTCGCGGACTTCCTGCTGGGATATCCGCAGCAGGCGAGCGTGCAGTTCAACCCGGATCCGGTGAGCTTCCGATCCACGTCATGGGATCTGTTCGTCCAGGACGACTGGCGCGCGACCGACAAGATCACGGTGAACGCGGGCCTGCGCTACGAATATTTCTCGCCGTTGTCGGAGGCCAACAACAATCTCGTCACGCTCGATGCCTCGCCCGACTTCACCGCGGCGGTTCCCGTCGCGGCAGGGGCGGTCAGTCCGTTCTCGGGACAGCTGCCCGACTCGATTGTTCGTCCGTTCCGCGACGGCTTCGCGCCGCGCGTGGGCATCGCCTGGCGCCCGCACGCAGGAACCGTGGTCCGCGGCGGCTACGGCATCAACTACAACTCGAGCGTGTATCAGTACATCGCGCAGCAGCTCGCGGCCCAGTGTCCGTGCGCCACGATCAATACATTGCTTGCGTCGCCGACCACGTTGGTGCCCATCCAGACGGCGCTGCTGAACGTGCAGCCGGGAAGCACGCTGCCGACGTACGGCATCGATCCGAACTACACGCTCGGCTACGTGCAGATCTGGAACCTCGACGTGCAGCGCGATCTGACGCGCACCGTTCAGTTCGGCATCGGCTATACCGGCACCAAGGGCTCGAACCTCGACATCCTGCGCGCGCCCAATCGCGGTCCCACGGGGCTGTCGATTGCAGGCGTGCCGCCCTTCATCTGGGAATCGTCCGGCGCCGATTCCATCATGCACGCGCTGACGCTGCGCCTGCGGCGGCGTCTGACCAACGGCATCGCTATGGGCGGCACCTACACGCTGTCCCGTTCGATCGACGACGCCTCGTCGGTGGCCGGCGGTGGAGGAACGGTGGCCCAGAACGATCAGGACCTTGAAGCGGAGCGTGCGCTGTCGAGTTTCGATCAGCGCCATCGGTTCACCGGCGACTTGACGTACGAGCTGCCGTTTGGAACGAACAAGCGCTGGTTCAACGACGGCACCGCCGCTGCGGTGTTCGGCAACTGGACGCTCAACGGGAACGCCACGCTCGCATCGGGGACGCCGTTTACGGCACGGATCCTCGGCAGCGTCTCCGACGTCAGCAAGGGCCTCAACGGCACGCTGAGGGCCAACTACAACGGCGAGCCGATCAGCGTGAGCGTTCCGACGTCCCTGCTGTTCTTCAACACGTCGGCCTTCTCGATTCCCGCGCCGGGCACCTTCGGCAACGCCGGCCGGAACACGATTATCGGCCCCGGGACTTCGTCGATGAACCTCGGGCTGACCAAGAACATCACGTTCAATCAGACCCGCGGGCTCTCGATCCAGGTTCTGGCGAGCAATGTGTTCAACACCGTGCAGTTTGCGACCATCGACACGTACGTCAACTCGCCGACGTTCGGCCAGGTCACATCGGTCAGGCCGATGCGGCGGATCCAGCTGCTGTTCCGGTTCAGGTTCTAAATGATCACGATTCGGAAGAAACCGCGGAGACCGCAAAGAACGCAGAGCAAACGTGTTTCGTTGCGGTCTCTGCGGTCTCTGCGGT
>DASSGK010000434.1:0-6738 GCA_035693505.1 Vicinamibacterales bacterium | reverse complement strand
GCGCATGTTCATGCTCGGCCGCCTCACCGAAGAGCAGATGGACAACTTCCGCCAGGAAGTCGACGGCAAAGGCATCTCGTCGTACCCGCACCCATGGCTGATGCCGACCGTGTGGCAGTTCCCCACGGTATCCATGGGCCTCGGGCCGCTGATGGCGATCTATCAGGCGCGGTTCATGAAATACCTCGAGGACCGCGGATTCGCGAAGACCGAGGGACGCAAGGTGTGGTGCTTCTGCGGCGACGGCGAAATGGACGAGCCCGAGTCGATGGGAGCGATCAGCATGGCGGCGCGCGAGAATCTCGACAACCTGATCTTTGTCGTCAACTGCAACTTGCAGCGACTCGACGGCCCCGTGCGCGGCAATGGCAAGATCATCCAGGAGCTCGAAAGCGACTTCCGCGGCGCGGGCTGGAACGTGATCAAGGTCATCTGGGGCCGGCACTGGGACCCGCTGCTCGCGCGCGACAAGAATGGCGTCCTGGTGCGCCGGATGATGGAATGCGTCGACGGCGAATATCAGACCTTCAAATCCAAGGACGGCGCGTACGTTCGCGAGTACTTTTTCAATACGCCGGAGCTGAAGGAGCTCGTCGCGGACTACTCCGACGCCGACATCTGGGCGCTGAATCGCGGCGGCCACGATCCGTTCAAGGTGTACGCGGCGTACCAGGCGGCGGTCAACCACAAGGATCAGCCGACGGTCATCCTCGCGAAGACGATCAAGGGTTACGGAATGGGCGAGTCCGGCGAGGCGCAGAACATCACGCACCAGCAGAAGAAGATGTCGCACGAAGCGATCCGCCGCTTCCGGGATCGCTTCGAAATCCCGGTCCCCGACGACAAGCTCGACGAAGTTCCGTACGTGACTTTCCCCGAAGGCTCGCCGGAGCTCGAATACATGCGCGGGCGACGCATGGCGCTCGGCGGTTACCTGCCGGCGCGCAGACGGAAGGCCGAGCCGCTCGTCGTACCTGAGCTCACGGCGTTCGAGCGGCTGCTGAAGAGCTCGGAGGATCGCGAGATCTCGACGACGATGGCGTTCGTGCAGATCCTGCATACGCTGGTGCGCGACAAGAACATCGGCAAGCGCATCGTCCCGATCGTTCCCGACGAGTCGCGTACGTTCGGCATGGAAGGCATGTTTCGCCAGCTCGGGATATGGAACCAGCAGGGACAGCTCTACAAGCCGCAGGATGCCGATCAGCTGATGTTCTACAAGGAGAGCAAGGACGGCCAGATCCTCCAGGAAGGGATCAACGAAGCGGGCGGGATCTGCGACTGGATGGCGGCCGCGACGTCGTATTCGACGCACGGCGTGCCGATGATTCCGTTCTACATCTTCTATTCGATGTTCGGCTTCCAGCGGGTCGGCGATCTCGCGTGGGCGGCCGGCGACATGCGCTCGCGCGGCTTCCTTCTTGGCGGCACCGCCGGACGCACGACGTTGAACGGCGAAGGCCTCCAGCACGAGGACGGACATTCGCACCAGATTTCGGCCACGGTACCGAACTGCATCTCCTACGACCCGACGTTCGCGTACGAATTGGCCGTGATCATCCAGGACGGGCTGCGCCGGATGTACGCGAACCAGGAGGATGTCTATTACTACATCACCGTGATGAACGAAAACTACCAGCACCCGGCAATGCCGGAAGGTGCCGAGCCGTCGATCATCAAGGGGATGTACCTGTTCCGGGAAAGCGAGAAGACGTCGAACGCGCTGCGCGTACAGCTTCTGGGCTCCGGGACGATCTTCCGCGAGGTGATCGAGGCGGCCGCGATGCTCGAGGCCGACTGGGGCGTCGAAGCGGACCTGTGGAGTTGCCCGAGCTTCACCGAGCTCGCGCGCGACGGGAGGGCGGTCGCTCGCCACAATCTGTTGAATCCCGAAGGGAAGCCTCGGATCTCGCACGTTACGCAGTGCCTCGACGAGACCCAGGGCCCGGTGATCGCGGCGACCGATTATGTCCGCGCGTTCGCCGAGCAGATTCGTGCGTACGTCCCGCGCCGATATCTCGTCCTCGGCACCGACGGCTTCGGTCGCTCCGACACCCGCGCGAAGCTGCGGCGGTTCTTCGAAGTCGATCGCTACCACATCGCGGTCGCGGCGCTGCGCGCGCTCGCCGAAGAGGGCACGCTGACCCCCGCGAGAGTCATCGACGCGATGCGCAAGTACGCGATCGATCCGGCGAAGCCAGCGCCCTGGACGGTCTGATTCGCCACGCGGAAAAATGGCGATGAGTACGATAGAGGTCAAGGTTCCCGACATCGGAGACTTCACCGACGTCCCGGTGATCGAGGTCTTCGTCAAGCCGGGAGACGCCGTCAAGGCAGAGGACTCGCTGGTGACGCTCGAGTCCGACAAGGCGACGATGGACGTTCCGTCGCCGGTCGCGGGCACGGTGAAGGAAGTGAGGGTCAAGGTCGGCGACAAGGTGAGCGAAGGCTCGTTGATCGCGCTCGTCGACGGAGCTGCCGCCGAAGCCGCCGCGCCGGCACCTGCCGCCGCGCCGGCACGCGCCGAGAGCGCACCCCCGGCGGCCGCTGCGCCTGCTCGCGCTGGCGCCGCGGAGCCGGCCCCGGCACCTCGGCCAACTGCTCCGACCGAAGCGAAGCCGGCCACCGCTCAACCCGCGGCCGAGAAAATCTCACCGAGCGGGCCGATCGACGCCGCGGCATTCAAGGCGGCGCACGCGTCGCCGTCGGTGCGCAAGTTCGCGCGCGAGCTCGGCGTCGACCTGGCGCGTGTCAAGGGGTCGGGGCCGAAGAGCCGCATCCTGCAGCAGGATGTCCAGGATTTCGTGAAGAGCGTGATGCTTGGCGCCGGAGGGCCGCAGCCCGCGGGAGTCGCCGGTGGCGTAAGCGGCGGCGGGACGCTCAACCTGCTGCCGTGGCCGAGTGTCGATTTCGCGAAGTTCGGTCCGGTCAAGCCGCGGCCGCTCTCGCGAATCAAGAAGATCTCGGGCGCGAACCTCGCGCGCAACTGGGTCGTGATTCCGCACGTCACGCAGTTCGACGACGCGGACATCACGGAGCTCGAGGCGTTCCGCGTCGCGCTCAACAAGGAAAACGAAAAGGCGGGCATCAAGGTCACGATGCTCGCATTCCTGATCAAGGCGAGCGTCGCGGCGCTCAGGAAGTTTCCCGACGTCAACGCTTCGCTCGACGGCGACAACCTGGTGCTCAAGGAGTACTTCCACATCGGCTTCGCCGCCGACACGCCGAACGGTCTCGTCGTGCCCGTCATCAGGGACGCCGATCGGAAAGGCGTCCTCGCGATCGCCGCCGAGATGGCGACACTCTCCGCCAAGGCGCGCGAGGGCAAGCTCGGCCCCGCCGACATGCAGGGCGGATGCTTCTCGATCTCGAGTCTCGGCGGAATCGGCGGAACCGCGTTCACGCCGATCATCAACGCGCCGGAAGTCGCGATTCTCGGCGTGTCGAAAAGCGTGACCAGGCCGGTTTGGGACGGCAAGGCGTTCGTTCCGCGCCTCATGCTGCCGCTCTCGTTCTCGTACGATCACCGCGTGATCGACGGCGCCGCCGCGGCACGCTTCACCACGTACCTCGCCGCGCTTCTCGCCGACCTGCGCCGTGTGATCCTGTGAGCGGCGCGGCAACTCCGGAGATCTTTCGATGAGTGCAGTCGAAGTCAAGGTTCCCGATATCGGCGACTTCAAGGACGTCCCCGTCATCGAAATCTTCGTGAAGCCGGGCGACACGATCGCCGCCGAGGACTCGCTGGTCACGCTCGAATCCGACAAGGCGACGATGGATGTCCCGTCGCCTTCGGCAGGCACGGTCAAGAGCGTTGCCGTCAAGGTCGGCGACAAGGTGAGCGAAGGCTCGGTCATCGTCGTGCTGGAAGTCGCCGAGGCAGGCGCCGGCAAGGCCGCGCCGCCCGCGGCTGCGCAGAAGAAAGAACCCGAGGCGTCCGCCGCCGCGCCGCCTGCGACTCCATCAGCGCCCGCGGCACCCGCGCAGTCCGCGCCGCCTGCGCAACCCGCCGCTTCGACTTATGCAGGCAAGGTCGACGTCGAATGCGAGATGCTCGTGCTGGGCTCGGGTCCCGGCGGCTACAGCGCGGCGTTTCGTGCCGCGGATCTCGGGATGAAGACGGTGCTCGTCGAGCGCTACGCGACGCTCGGCGGCGTGTGCCTGAACGTCGGCTGCATTCCGTCGAAGGCGCTGCTGCACATCGCCTCGGTGACCGACGAATCGCGATCGCTCGCCGAGCACGGCGTCACGTTCGGCGCGCCGCAATTCGATCTCGACAAGCTGCGCGCATGGAAGAACAAGGTCGTCGGGAAGCTGACCGGCGGTCTCACCGGAATGGCGAAGGCGCGCAAGGTCGAGTTCGTCCGCGGCTACGGAAAATTCCTCGATGCGTACCACGTCGAGGTCGAGCTGACCGAGGGCTCCGGACAGCAGAAGTCCGGAGCGAAGAAGGTCGTTCGGTTCGCGAAGGCGATCATCGCCGCCGGCTCGCAAGCCGTGCAGCTGCCGTTCGTCCCGCAGGACCCGCGAATCTTCGATTCGACAGGTGCGCTCGAGCTGCCGTCGATCCCGAAGCGGATGCTCGTCGTGGGCGGCGGCATCATCGGGCTCGAAATGGGCAGCGTCTACTCGACGCTCGGCGCGCGGCTCGACGTCGTCGAGATGCTCGACGGACTGATGCTCGGCGCGGACCGCGATCTGGTTCGCGTCTGGGAGAAGATGAACAAGCCGCGCTTCGACCGCGTGATGCTCAAGACGAAGACCGTCGCGATGGAAGCGAAGAACGACGCGATCTACGCAACGTTCGAAGGCGAGCAGGCGCCGGCGGGCCCGCAGCCGTACGACCTCGTGCTGATGTCGGTCGGGCGCAGTCCGAACGGCAGGAAAATCGGCGCCGAGAACGCCGGCGTCGCCGTGACCGATCGCGGGTTCATCCCCGTCGACGGCCAGATGCGCACGAACGTCGCGCACATCTTCGCGATCGGCGACATCGTCGGCCAGCCGATGCTCGCACACAAGGCGACGCACGAAGGCCACGTCGCCGCGGAAGCCGCCGCGGGCGAGAAGGCGTTCTTCGACGCGCGCGTCATCCCGTCGGTCGCGTACACCGATCCCGAGATCGCCTGGGTCGGCGTCACCGAGGACGAGGCGAAAACGAAAGGCATCAAGATCGGCAAGGCGGTCTTCCCCTGGGCGGCTTCAGGGCGAGCGATCGCGAACGGCCGCGACGAAGGGTTCACGAAGCTCATCTTCGACGACGAGACGCACCGGATCGTCGGCGGCGGGATCGTCGGCACGCATGCCGGCGACCTGATCAGCGAGATCGCTCACGCGATCGAAATGGGATCGGATGCGACCGACATCGGCCGCACGATCCATCCGCATCCGACGCTTTCCGAATCGGTAGGGCTCGGCGCAGAGCTCTTCGAAGGCGTGTGCACGGATCTGCCGCCGGCGCGCAAGAAATGACGCACAGTGCGCCAAACGCGTCGGCGCACGTTCGGGGTGAACGATGACACAGGACGAGCAGAAGCAGGCTGTCGCGCGCGAGGCGATCAAGTACGTCGTCGACGATGCGTTCGTGGGCGTCGGCACCGGTTCGACCGCGAACTATTTCATCGACGAGCTCGCGCGGTTCAAGCATCGGATCAAGGGAGCGATCGCCAGCTCGGTGAAGACGGCCGAGCGCTTGAAGAGCCACGGAATCTACGTCGACGAGCTGAACAACGTCGCCGACATTCCCGTCTATGTCGACGGCGCCGACGAGGTAACCGAGCACGGCGCGATGGTCAAGGGCGGCGGCGGCGCGCTGACGCGCGAGAAGATCGTCGCAGCCGTCGCCAGCAAGTTTGTGTGCATCGCCGACGCGTCGAAGCTCGTTCCAGTGCTCGGGAAATTTCCGCTGCCGGTCGAAGTGATCCCGATGGCGCGCAGCCATGTCGCGCGGCAGCTCGTTCTGCTCGGCGGGCAGCCCGCCTGGCGAATGGGATTCACGACCGACAACGGCAACGTGATCCTCGACGTCCACAATCTGTCGATCGTGAACCCGGTCGAGATGGAAGCGAAGATCCGCGCGATCGTCGGCGTGGTCACCGTGGGGCTGTTCGCGGAACGCGGCGCCGACGTGATCCTGCTCGGTTCCGACACGGGGGTGCGGACGATTCGCACGTAGCGGCAGGCGTACTACCGACCTCCGATCGGTCCGGACCCTGCGCCGGACCGCGGCGACTCCACCGCCGCAGTACAATCTCCCCATGGGAAATCTGGCTGTACCGGGCCTGGGAACGTTCGCGGACGTGCGCGCGTACATGCGCGGCGTCGGCCAAGCCGCGCGCGCCGCGTCGCGCGAGCTCGCCCGCGCCGACACGCGGACCAAGAACGAAGCGCTCACGGCGATCGCCGCCTGCCTCCGCCGCGACGAAGCGAAGGTCCTTGCCGCCAATGGCGAGGACATCGAGGCTGCGACCGCTGCGGGCCACGACGGCGCGTTCGTCGACCGTCTGACGCTGGACGCAGCCGGCGTCGAAGCGATGGCGCTCGGCCTCGAGCAGATCGCGACGCTGCCGGACCCCGTCGGCGAAATCACCGACCTCAGACATCGGCCGTCCGGTATTCAGGTCGGATTGATGCGCGTTCCGCTCGGGGTCGTCGGCATCGTCTACGAATCGCGGCCGAACGTGACCGCCGACGCCGCGGGGCTCTGCCTCAAGGCGGGAAACGCGACGATTCTGCGCGGCG
>DASSGK010000433.1:0-14688 GCA_035693505.1 Vicinamibacterales bacterium | reverse complement strand
AACCCAATCCACCGGCCGCCGGCGCCGACGCCGAACCACAGCGTCAAGGACACGAGCGCGACCAGCTTCATCACCGCCGGCGACACGCGCCCCTCGCCCGCCAGCGTCACCTTGCGTCGCACGGTGAGCGCGAAGATGGTTCCGAGCAGCAGACAGAGCATCTTCACGGCGAACGGCGTGCTGTAGTACAGCTTCTGCGGCTCCGACCAGAACAGCAGCAGCCCCGTGACGATCATCACGAGCCAGCTGCCGAGAAACCACTTCTGCGCGTCACGCGCGATCTCCTCGAGTCCCTGGGTGCGGATGCCGAAGCCGAGCAGCTTCAGATCCACGATCAGCACCGCGCCGCCAATCACCGCCAGCGCCAGCAGGTGGACCGACTCGATGACCGCGAACGCCCACGTCGACGTGCTGATCGCCTTGCTCAGCGCCGAGGACGCGACCCACTCGACGAGGCCGGGCATATTCAGGGCAGACAGGTTCATCGGCCACCTCCCGGCGGCGGGACGACACAGCCGGCGACGACATTGACGAAATGCGGCTGCGGCTGCTTGTCGCAGTCGAACCAGTTGTAGGCGATCATCCGGCCGGCGACGACGATGATCGCCCAGAGGACGAGCGAGGTGGCGCCGGCGCGGCGCGCCGCGGGCGGCGGCACCGGCGCAAGATCCCACTCCGCGACGCGGCGATCGACGCCGGCGTGGAAGACGAACGCGTTCAAGCCGGCCAGGATCAGCGCCACGACCTTTCCGCGAAACCAGATGCTCTGATACGACCGGACGGGGATGGCGTAGAACAGCAGCGCGCCGGTGATGACCATCACGATGAACCCGACCGTCATCCACGGGCCAAGCCGCCGCTTGATCTCGGTGATCCGGACGCTCCGGAGCGCGACGCCGAGCAAACGCAGATCGAACATGATCGCCATGCCGAGAAACAGGCAGAGCGTCAGCACGTGCGCCGACTCCACGAGCGGGTACATGTACAGCGATTCGTGCAGCGCGATGCTGCCGGGCGTGTCCGCCAGCCACTGACAAAACGGGAGCAGGGACATAGGGTCCGCGTATTATACGGTCATGCGAATCGTCATCGGAGTGCTGCTTCTCGCGGCCGCCGTCGGAGCGCAGACCATCACGCCGCAGCCCGCCAGCACGATGAGCGAGCTGATGGTGAAGATCATCTACCCGGCGTCGGACGCGATCTTCTACATCACCACGCGCGAGCCGAAGACCGAGGCCGAGTGGGGCGATCTGCAGGGCAAGGCGCTGGCGGTCGCGGAGTCCGCCAACCTGTTGATGATGCCGGGCCGCGCGCGCGATCAGGATCGCTGGATGCAGGACGCGAAGCTGATGCTCGATGCGGGACGCGCGGCGTTCCGCGCGGCGAAGGCGAAGGACGTGGCCGCGCTCGACGCGCTCAACGATCAACTGTACACGTCGTGCACGAGCTGCCACTCGCACTACCGATCGAACTACGGTCGTCGTCCGTCACCGGCTGCGTCTCCCTCTGCGCCCGTTCCTGCCGTTCCTGCCGATCCTGCCCCTCCTGCCCCTCCTGCCCCTCCTGCCCTGGAAGGCCGCTGGAAGCTGCGAGCCGCCGAGGACCTGCGCGCCGACGGAACGGTGGCGCGGCTCCCCTGGGGCGAGCACCCGGTCGGATCGATCGTCGTCGAACGCGGAGCGTGCTACTTGCAGATCATGTCGAGCGACACGCCTTCGTTCGCGCAGGGGAACACGGCCGTCACCGAACAGATGAAGGGCACGCTGCTCAGCAGCTACATCGCCTACTCGGGACCGTGCACGATCAACGAGGCCGAGCACAGCGTGACGCTGAAAGTGGAGGCCGCCTGGCGTCCCGACTACGTGGGCACGGAACAGAAGCGATTCTTCCGGTTCGAAAACGGTGTCCTGCTGTTCGGTCCCGCGCCGGGTTCGATTCGCGCGGGGAACGAGACTCTCACACGGCGGCTGACGCTAGATCGGGTGAGATAGATCGTGGGGTCTGCCGAGTCGATAGTCTTTAGTCGTTAGTACGAAGTCTCTAGTCGTGAGTCGAGTCTCTAGTCGTGAGTCGAGTCTTTAGTCGTGAGTCGAGCCTGAGTCGTGAGTCAAATCTCAAGACTGACCGCCGACGACTAGCGACTGTCTAACGACTGTCTAACGACTATGGACTCCGTACTATCGACTCACGACTAACGACTAATTGGTTTCTCCTGCGACCGTGCGCCGCGGAGGATGCCGGTCATCGCGTAGTTCCCTTCGTGACAGGCATATTCGTAGATCTGATCGTTGGTCTTCGACATCGGCAGGACCGCGGTCCAGGGTTTGACGAACGACCCGGGGTCGTCCACCGTGAACTCGTAGAGAAGAGTTTTCGCATCCGCACGGGTGAAGCGCTCGGTCAACCGCAGCTGTTCCCCCGATCCCCTGACGTTGGTCTTGTCGGAGAAATTCGTCGTCTCGACCACGAGCGTGTTCCCTTCCCAGCGGCCGCGTGAATCGCCCAGCAGACGCCGGATCCCTTGCGGGAGATGCGGCCGGCCGTCGAGCGGTACGATCCGCGAGTCGTGGATCATTTCGTTGAGGATCACCACGTAGTCGGACGACTGCAGAATCTGGACGAAGTTGTTGTACGGCCCCGACAGCATCGGCGGCCCGGCGTTGAAAAGCAGGCACCGTTCGCCAAGCGAGCGATCTTCCGGACCGTCGGCGGGATGGTCCCGCCGCGCGTCGGCGCGCGCGGCTGCCCGCCGCTGCGCATCTGCGGTGAGCGCCGGAATTCTCCCGTCCGGCGGATCGACGATCAACGACGTCCGGACCCGGCCGTTGACGCGCGCAGCGTGCACTCCGCGATCCCACCAGAACTCGTTGTAGGCGCTGGCCACGTCGGCATCGGCCGACGATTCGCGGGTGTCACGATTGTTCCGCTGCACGGTCCGCGCTTCGTAGGCCGCCGCCTCGGCGTCTGTCAGAAACTCCTTGCTGGCGAATTCGGCCGGGCGCTCGAGCGGCGTGATGGTCGAAAAGTTCCAGGTGCCTTGCAGGTCCGGAGGGCCGCTCGCCGTTCGACCCGTCTGTTGCGCCATGACCACGGTTCCCGCAGCCATGACGATCCCGGCCAACACGGGCACGTGACGCCGCATACCGCCTCCCTTGAACCACAGGTCCACGTGCGCATCATACGCCCGCTCATGGCAGGATTGATGCGTCCATGAACCGGACAGGATGAGCGCGCAGCCGAAGAAGAAGACTCCTTCCGTCGACAACCGACCATTCCGGCGCTTCTTTGCCGATCTGGGTCCCGGACTCATCACCGGCGCTGCCGACGACGATCCGTCAGGCATCTCCACGTACTCGGTGGCCGGCGCGTCCTTCGGATATGTGCCGTTGTGGACAGCGCTGTTTTCGTTCCCGCTGATGACGACCGTCCAGCTCATGTGCGCTCGACTGGGCGTGGTCACGGGTCTCGGACTCGCCGGCGTCATTCGCCGTCGTTATTCCAGATGGGTCCTCTGGAGCGCTTGCGTCCTTCTCATCGTCGCCAACGTCATCAACATCGCGGCGGATCTCGGCGGCATGGCCGAAGCCACCACCTTGGTGACCGGCATACCGGCCGCGCTGATGGTGCCGGTGTACGGAGCCGTGATTGTCTGGCTCCTGATGTGGTCGTCGTATCGCGCGATTGCGCGCGTGTTCAAGTGGCTCACGCTCGTGCTGCTCGCCTACGTTGTGACCGCGTTCGTCGCCCACATCGACTGGCGGCAGGCGCTCCTGGCCACGATGGCGCCGCACGTGGAGTGGTCGCGCGCGTTCTTCTCTGTCCTGGTGGCGATCCTCGGCACGACCATTTCCCCCTACCTGTTCTTCTGGCAGGCGGCGCAGGAGGTCGAAGAAGAGCGCGCGATGGGACGCAATCTGGCGCGACGGCGCGGCGCAACGCCCGAAGAGCTCGGCCGGTGCCGGCGGGACGTCGTCGCGGGCATGTTCGCGTCCAACGCGATCATGTACTTCATCATCGTGACGACGGCGGCGACGCTGCACGCGAGCGGAAAGACGAACATCGCCACCGCACGTGAGGCAGCGGATGCCCTGCGGCCGCTGGCGGGCGCGGGCGCTTACTGGTTGTTTACGATTGGATTGATTGGCACCGGGATGCTCGCGGTGCCCGTGCTGGCGGGATCGTGTGCCTACACCATCTCCGAAGCTGCTGCCTGGCGGGGGTCGCTCGATAGGCGGCCGCGGCGCGCGAAGAAATTCTACATGGTGCTGGCGGTCTCGGTGGCGCTCGGCATCGCCTTGAACTACGCCGGCATCGATGCCATCAAACTGCTCTTTGCTGCCGCGGTCCTCAACGGCGTGCTCGCGCCCCCGCTGATCCTCATCGTGCTCCTGCTGACCAGCGATCCAACGGTCATGGGCAAGGCCGTCAATTCCCGCGTGGCCACCGTGCTGGGATGGATCACTTTCGCGGTCATGGTCGTCGCCTCGCTCGGCTTGTTCGTGACGTAGTGGCCGTCCCCGCCGTCTGGTATTCTTCAGTCAACGGATGACGCACTCGCACGCGGGCCACTCGCACGCCCATGCCCACGGCCACTCGCACGGTCATTCTCACGCGCCGCCCAACGTGTCCGGCCGCGCGATGGGCGCCGCCGTCACCCTGACGCTCGCGTTCGTCGCGGTCGAGGCGGTTGCGGGATGGATGGCGCACAGCCTCGCGCTCGTTTCAGACGCCGGCCACAATCTGGCGGACGCCGCGGCGCTCGGATTCAGTTGGTACGCGCTGACAGTCGCGAGCAAACCTTCCCATCAGGGGATGACGTTCGGCTACCACCGCGTCGGCATCTTCGCCGCGCTGGCAAATGCGGTCTCGCTCGTGTTGATCGCGGCGGTCATCGCCTGGGAGGGCATCGAGAGAATTCGCGAGCCTCAGACGGCGAACGGCCCCGTCATGATCGGCGTCGCCGCAGCGGCCATCGTCATCAACCTCGCGGTGGGGCTGTGGCTGCACAGCGGATCGAAGGACGACCTGAACATTCGCAGCGCGTATCTCCACATGATGGGCGATGCGCTGTCGGCGTTCGGCGTCGTGATCGCCGGCGTCCTCGTCGTGAAATTCGGGCTGTCTCTCGCCGATCCGATCGTGTCGCTCCTGATCGCCGGGCTGATTCTGTACAGCAGCTACGGCGTGCTCCGCGAGAGCACCACGGTGCTGCTCGAGGGAACGCCGGCGGGGATGGACATGCCGGCCGTGATCGCCGCCATCAAGAGTGTGGCCGGCGTGCTCGACGTGCACGATCTCCACGTCTGGATGGTCGGCCCCGGCGTCGTCGCCTGCAGTTGCCACATCCTCGTCGCTGAACAAAGCGTCCGGGAAGGCCAGCAGGTTTTGCGCGCGGTCGTTCACGACATCGAGCACCGCTTCAACATCACGCACACGACGGTCCAGGTCGAGGTCGAAGGGTGCGACGCGAACGACATGTACTGCATGGGGCAGCACTCGAGCGCGGGCGGCTGAAAGCCTCGGCTCGGCTAAAGCCTTCGTTCTACACCATCGCGCCTGACTCCATCCGCGTAGCGCGAAGGCCTTTGGCCGAGCGTCGCGTCGACCGTTTAGACTGCGCTTACACAGCGCGCAGCAGCGACTCGATCCTGTCGATGACGACCGGCCAGCGGTATTCGCGATCCACGTACTCGCGGCCCTGTCGTCCAAGCTGGCGTGCTCCGTCGGGATGATCGAGCAGGTAGTCGAGCGCGGCGACGAACTCGACCGCGTTGCCGTAGTACAGGCCGCCGTCAGCGCGCTCCACCTGGCCGCGCAGGACCTTGCATCTCGCGTTCACTAACGCCGGCAGTCCGTGATTCCAGGCTTCCAGCAACACCATGCTCAGGCTCTCGTAGGGAGACGGCATCATGAGCGCACGCGCCTTGCTCAGCAGCGCTTCGCGCACGGCCTCTTCGACAAAGCCGAGCGCGCGAATCCGCGGATGGTCGGGGATCGGCATCGACGCCGGTCCGGCCATCACAAGCTGCACGTTCCTTCCGCTGTCCACGTAGCGCAGGAAATGACGAATGAGCGTCTGGCATCCCTTGTTCGGATCGATGCGTCCCAGGTAGAGCACGAAAGGGTCGTCGAGATGGAGCGCATCCAACGGCGAGAGGTCGACGGACGCCGGCGCCGGGTCGAGACCGGATCCGATCACGGCGGACGGCTTCGCTACGGATAGACGCGGTGCCACCAGGCGCTCTTCTTCAGGCGTCAGGAACAGGAACCCCTTCGGCAGCGCGAAGAACGCGTCGAGCGCATCGACGTGGATCAAGGGATCCTCTTCGGCCGTCGGCACCAGCACCGCGCGCTCGGCCACCAGCGGCAGGCCGAAGTACGTGTCGGCGTAGCGATACGACCAGAAGAGCACGCGGTCGTACTCGGGCCCGTGACGGCTTAGGTGCGCCAGGAGCTCGGGGGCGTCGGGCCCGTTCTCGCGGAACCACTGCTCCTGCTGGTCGGGCGTCGCACGATCCGCGGCGATGAGATCGTTGAGATCCAGGAACAGGCGCATGTCGCGCTCGCGCGCCACCGGAAACCGCAGGACGCGCAATGCGCCCGCCCGCGTCTCGCCGGCTGGATAGTGGTTGCGCCACGTGATGTGGTCCTTGGCACAGGTCGTGAGGATCGTGACGTCGTGGTTCGACGCCAGATGCTCGGCGATGAGCCGGCAGTGCCCCTCGGAACCGCCGGCGAGATCGGCTCCGAACCGGTGGACGACGCACGCCAGCTTCACAGCGCGGAATGGCTCTTCATGACGCGGACTGGTTCATCGGGCGGGCTTGCCTGCCGAAGCCGACGCGATCTCGCGGCGAAGGCGGGCGTTCTCGATCGCGAGTTCCTCGATGCAGGCGAACATGATGCGGTTGAGACGATCCTGCCGCCGGAAGTTTTCCTGGCTGTACTCGAACAGCCATCGCATCAGCGGAAGCAGCAGCTTCTTCTTGGCAAACAGAATGAACCGGCCCGTGGCCGCGGGCCGGTGCGTCGTGAGATTCAGGTGTGTTTGCAGGCGCCAGTCGACGTCGCCGTCGGCCAGTTCTGACATCAGCGTGGCGTCGAGATCGCGGCTGTCGACGACCCGCGCGAACAATCGGTGGACGGCGTCGAAGATTTCCTGCTCTTCGTAATCAGCGGCGCCGCCTTTCTTCAAGAGGTGCCGCCGCAGCCGATCGCGGACGTCGCGCTCGATATCGCCCATCACGGCATCCACGCTGAGCCTGGCGTCGCTCATCGCATCATTTCGCCGAGAACGCCAGGAGCACGTTCCCCGGAAGCCCGCGCCACAGGGCATACCCGGAGTTGGTGACGAGCAGCCCCTCGGCGATGGCCGGACCGGCGGCGTCGATCGACCCGCCTTTGCCCGGCACGTGATTCACCGTCTCGTATTCGCGGACGGTATTGAAGTCCCAGAGGATAGATCCGTCCTTCGTCGAATAGGCGCGCATGTGACCGTCAACCGAACCCGAGAAGACGACGCCGGGAATCACCGACACAGGCGCCGACTGCGCACCGGTGCATCCGCGGCCGGTATTGCATTCGAGCTTTGGCGCGGGTGTGTGCCAGAGCGGCTGACCGTCCGTCAGGCGCAGAGCGAACAGGCCGCCTGCCTCGTTCGGCGGCGTGAGCACGTCAGACACCGGGATGTAAGCGGCGGTCTCGTCGGCGGCCGAGCCCCACTCGATGCCGCCCAGCGCGCCGCCCTTGCCGGCCTTGAACTGCCACAGCACCTTGCCTTCGGCATCGGGATCGAGTCCCCACACGGTACCGGATTTCTGACCGATGACAATGATCCGCTTGCCTCCCGGGAGCGTGCGCAGGATCGGCGCATTGCCGAAGTCGTGATCGGGTCCAAGTTCTTTTGGACAGTTCTCTAGGCCGGGACGGCAGCCGACCAGAAACGCGTCGCCGCCGGTGACCTGGTTCCACCAGGCGATCTTTCCGGTCTTGAGATCCATCGCGATCACCGAGTCGCTCGTCTTCACCGCAGGGCCTGTGTACGAGTTGCCGGTGCCGATGTAGAGCATGCCCTTCTGGCGATCGATCGTCGGTGAATTCCAGACCGCCGCGCCGGCGGGCGCGTACTGCGCTGTGCCCGCGGAGTTCTTCCCGACCTGCGTCGGTGCCTCGGTGATCGTGTAGCTCTTCCAGAGCTGATCGCCGGTTGCGGAGTCGAGCGCGACGACGCTGCCGCGGAAGGTGCAGCACTCGTAGCTGGGTTGCGCGGCCGGGGCTTCCTCGGTCGACGAGACCGGCACGTAGATCTTCCCGTCAACCACGACCGGGGCGCCGGTGATGCGCGCGAACCGGTGCGGGTCGAGGTTCTTCTTCCAGATCACGGCGCCGGTTTCGGCGTCGAGCGCGAAGACGTTCGCTTTCAGATCGCCGATGTACACCGCGAACTTTCGTCCGATCGGCGCGACGCTCGGTGCGGTACGCACGCCGCCCTCCGCCTTGAACGTCCAGTGCGTGCAGCCGGTCTCCGCATCGAGCGCGTACACGGTGCCATTGTCGCTGCCGACGAACACGCGGCCCGCGACGATGGCAGGGTTGCCGTACGCCTGCGTGCCGCCAGGAAAGCCAAAGGCCCATTTCAGCTTCAGCTTCGGTACCTCTTCCGCCGTCATCCCTGGCTTGGGCTGGTAGCGCGAATTCGACGAGTCGACCCCGAAGCCGTTCCACTGTGGCTTCGACGCGATGTTGGCGATCGCGGGCGGTTTCGCCGCGCACGATGCAGCCGTTGGAACGCTGACGGTGCCGAAGGGTTTTCCGGACAAGTACTCCGCGAGCGCGCGGCGTTCCGCCGTGCTCAGCTGCATCGCCTGCTGCGTCATCGTGCCGTTCGTCATCGCGTTGAGAATCGCTTCGGGCGTGCGATCCTTCAGCGCGTCGCGCGACGGCGTGCGGCCCGTCGGCGCATCATGGCAGGTGGCGCAGGTGTCTTTGTAGATCGTCGCGCCGTCCTGCGCGGCGGCGGTCCGGCTAAAGCCGGACACTACCGATACAAGCGCCAGTACGACGAACCCCAAACCTCGCTTCGTCATTGTTTTTTCGCCGTGAAAGTGCCCTCTCCGAACCCTTCGATGACGAGTTTGCCCTTCATCGTGTCCTTGTCAACCGTGCCCGTATAGGTTTCCTTGAGCGAGTTGCCCTGGGCGTCCACGGTGAAAGAGAAGGTAATGTCGGCGCCTTTGACCGTCCCCGTGAGGTCGGCCTCGCCGAACGTGCCGGTGTAGTGCCCGGTGAGCTTCTCACCGTCCTGCTTGAACGTGAACGTCGGCGTGCCGGCACCCGCCGACGTCTCGACGTTGAAGGCCCACTTGCCGGTGACGTCGACTTTCGCCTGGGCGGCGCCGCGCGCCGCCGACAACCCGAGAGCCAGCATCAGGACCGCGCCGACCGCCGCCACCCGTGCGTGCATCCTTGTCATGTCGTCTCCTCCGCCGGGCCCGCCGGGGACCGGACTACTTCTTCAGATCGGGATCCGCGTTCTTCCAGTATTTCGCGACCAGTGCCCGTTCGGCGCGGGCGGCTTGCGCATCGCCGGCATGTTCGGCGACGAGCGCCATCGCCAGATGAGAACCCGCGTAGTTCGGATCGTGTTCCACCATCTGACGCGCCGTCCACCCGGCCAGTTCCCAGTCGCCGACGTCGCGCGCAGCTCGCGCGATGGCCTCGATCGTGAACAGCGCCTGCGCCCATGCGTCCGGCCCCGTCCGCGCACGCACTTTTCGCACGACCTCCTCGAGCATCGGCCGCCCCTGCGGCGCCTTGCCGGTGCGGAGGAAGAACTCGCCCTGAAACGCCTGCAGCGAATCCGCGACGATGCCGGCGCCCTCGGTTCCACGCATGAGCCTCAAGGCCGCGTTGCCTTCGTCGGCCGCTTCCTTGAACTGACCGAGCGCCAGTCGCGCGCGTCCCGCCTCGACGTGGCCGGTGGCGCTGACCACTGGCGACCGATGCGCCGCCATCGTGTTTGCGGCGGTTAGCGCTTCCTGCGCCCGCCCGCGCGCGAGCAGGAACACGGGCCACTCGCGTTTGTTGAACTCCTGGACCAGCAGCGTCGACGGAATCCCGAACGAGCGCTTGAACAGCTCTTCCGCTTTCCGCATCTGGCCGATGTACTGATACGAGGTCGCCAGCAGATCGAGGTTGTGCTGGTAGTGCCAATCGTACTCGACCGGAATCTTCTCTGACGAGAAGTACGCGGTTTCGAGCGCATCGGCCGCCGAGAACTCTTCGATCGCTTCTTCGATTCGGCCCGCGCGCCGGAGGTTGTGGCCGTCCATGTGCCTCGCGTGCGGCACGGCCGGCGCCATCTTCGCATATGTCGCGCCCTGGGTCAGCGCATCCTGCACCCGGCCGCTGTTCTCGTAGGCATGGGTCAGATAGTGATGACCGGCGAAGTGGCCCGGGCCGAGCGTCAGCGCCTTCTCGTAGAACCGCACCGAACCGGCGACGCTGCCTTGTCCCCGCTCCGCCGGATCCGCCGACTCGGCCTGTCCGCGCTGGAGCCAGAACTCCTCGTCGGACGGAAACGTTTTCAGCGCTTCGTCGAGTGCCGCGCGATAGGCGGTCAGCTTCACGGCATCGCCCGGTGCGTCTTCGGCCGCCATCTGCAGCGCGCGCGCCTCGACGTGACGCTTGTCGTGAACGGTCGTCGCCAGCGCCTTCGCGCGATCGAGCGCCGCGCGCGCCGCCGGCGCTGCGCTCAGCTCCACGTAGGCGATCGTAAGGCCGAGATGCGCGAGCGCAAGCCTGGGATCGATCCGAAGCGCCTGGTTGAATGAGCGCGCGGCTTCGATCCAGACGTACGAATGCAGATACGCGAGCCCCTGATCGTAGAAGGCCTGCGCCTTCGGCGACGCAGTCGCCGCCGTGTCGTGCGCCGATCCGATGCCCGTTCGAATCGGCACCGGGCGCTGGGCGATCTCGAGCGCCGTCTGGGACGAAGCCGGGCGATGCGCGTGGTCGTCTTGCGGTATCAGCGCGACGGCAAGAATCACCCCGATGATCACAGCGGATTCAGTCTACTAGAAAGAAAAAGGGCGGCGGAGCCGAAGGCCCGCCGCCCCACGAATTCAGAATTCCGAATTCTGAATTCAGAATTGCGCGTTAGAAATCAAACTGCGCTCCGATCTTGAAGAAGCGCGCCTGGAGCACGTTGGTCGGTTTCAGCCAGTTGCTGGTCGCCGCCGTCGAGAACGTGGAGCTGACGGTGAACGGCCAGTCGCTGTTGAAGATGTTGTAGGCGTCGAAGTCGAGACGGAAGCGCAGCTTGTCCAGCCTGATCCGCTTCGATGCACGCAAGTCGAGTTGCTGCAGGTTCTGGTTGCCGTAGTTCGCCCCGACCGCCATGAGGTTGATCGTCTTGGTCGTCAGGCCGGCTGAGTACGCGCGGCCCAGCGTTGTAGCGGTCGCGGGCGCCGTCGTCCAGGTCGCCAGGATGCTCGGCGCGGCTCCGCCGGTCTGCACGCCGCGGCTGAACTGATAGGTCGCGCTCAACACGACGTCGTATGGCAGCGTGTACGAACCGAGGATCTTCAAGTCCGGGCGGTACGGCAGATCCTGATGGCAGGCCTTGCCCCCGTCCGGGAACGTCTCGGGATAGCCGGTTCCGGTGACCGCGTTGGTCATGATCGCGGAGAAGATGCCCGCGTTGACCAGATTGCACTGGTCGAAGATGCGCTTCTGCGCGTTGATGCCGACGTTGAAGAACGCGCCGCGCGAGAAGCGCGCCGTCGTCGACACCTCGAAGCCCTCGTAGATGTTGGTTTCGCCGCCGTAATCTGACGAGAAGTGAATCGTGCTGTTGGCCGGCAGGTTCTGGGCCACCACCGACGGTTTCAGGTCGTACAGGCCGCAGACCTGATAGCCGCCGCCGTTGGGCAGGTTGGCATCGACCGGCGCGTTCACGCAGAACGGACCGTCGTAGCTGTTGTTGGCGAAGTTGTAGCGATTGTCCACGGTCACGGTCTGATTGCCGAACTGGCGGCGGTACCAGCCGCCGTTGATCGCCACGCGCGGCGCGAGCTGGTGCTGGCCGCTGACGGTGAATTCCCAGTTGTAGCCGCGGGCTCCCCAGCCATCCAGCACGGCGGGGTCGGTCAGCGTCGACGAAGGTACGTTCTTGCCGAACGTCGGCGTCGCCGTCGAGTTCGTCAGTTCGTTGAGCTGGATGTGGCCGGCCGAATCGAACGGCGATCCGTTCTTGTCCAGATCGCTCCACGCTCGCGTGTCGGTGAGACCGACCGTCGTCTCCGGATTGTTGTTGTCGACCGTGCCGCCGGCGGCGAGACCCGTGCCGGCCACATAGCGCGCCACGCTCGCCTTGATCGCGGTCTTGCCATCGCCGAAGAGATCGTAGGCAATGCCGACGCGCGGGCTGATGTCCTTCCAGTTGGTCACGCGGCCCGTGCAGCCGGCGTTCAGGTTGTTCTTGCCGTCCGGGCAGTCCGAATACGTGACCGCGTTGTTGAAGGTGCCAGCGGGCAGCGTCTCGGGGTCGGTGGCACCGACGAACTGATCGAAGCGGACACCGGCATTGATCGTCATCCGGTTGATCGTCCACTTGTCCTGGATGAAGAGGCCCATGTCCTCCTTGATCGAGTTCTTCCGGTCGGTCGGAATCTTGAGCGCGACTGACACCGGCACGCCGGCATTGAAGTTGACCGGCTGGACGTCGAGGGTGTACTGCTGCGCCAGCCGCCACTGGGCCTGGCTGATGACGATGCCGCCGCGGAACTGGTGAGCGCCGGTGATGTAGTTGGCCGCGAACTGCTCCGTGAACAGCTTCGAGAAGTGGTCGGCGGGGTTGTTCCAGGCGTTGGCGATCTTGTTGGTCGCGTTGTCGTTGATGGTGTAGAGCGGAACCGGATTGGCGAACACGTCCGGCTGATAGTTCTCCTGGTACTCCTGGTCGTAGACGGCGAAGCCGGCGTCGAACAGCAGCTTGTTGCTCTGCGTGCGCGTGTACTTCGTCACGGACACGAAGCTGGTGGGCGTCGCCTGAATGGCCGACGCTTCGGGAGGAACAGTGGACGCGATGCCCCAGTGGCCGCGCACCTTGTCCTGCTCGTCGTGGTAGTACGAGATCTGATCCTTCGACGACACCTGGAATTTCACGCGTCCCGCGAAGCTCCGGATATGGCCGTCGTCGATACCCGGACGGCTGGTGTCCGGCACGTACGGCGTGAACTTGCCGGGCACCTGCGTATTCAGGTTGTAGAAGCTGTCGACCACCGTCTTGTTGACGCCGAGATACCGGAACGTGCCGTAGAACCACGCGCGGTCGCGCACGATCGGACCGCCCATTCCGATGTTCGAGTCGTAGTTCTTCGTGAGCTTGCTGACGTTGGTGAGGAAGTTGTTGGTCTTGTTGAAGGTCGTGTCGCCGGTGAGGTTCGTGCCGGTGCACGGCTGGCCGACGCCCGACGAGCCGCAGTTGTCCGAGGCCCACGCCGACGGCGAGTAGTTGCCGTAGGCGAAGCCATGGAACGAGTTGCCGCCATCCTTCGGCACCATGTTGACGCGCATGCCGCCCTGGCCCATCTCGGCCGAGTCGGCGCCGGTCACGTAGCTGAACTCCTGGAAGCTGCCGTCGTTCCAGTACACGCCGCTGTACGCGCCGTTGGCGCACAGGTTGTTGAGCCGCATGCCTTCGATGGTCTGGACCGTGTCACCCGACCCTCGATACTGCAGCGGCGACTGCTGGAGGTTGCCCGACCCACCGACGTCGCGCGACAGCGCGCCGCCGCCGCCCACCGCGATCGACGTGCCGGGAATCATGATGCCGACTGCCTGGATGTTGCGGCCCGTGGGAATCGCGTCCATCACATCGCGCGTCATCACCGTGCGTGTGGTGATGCTCTGCGTGTCGACGACCGGCGATTCCGCGGAAACGGTGATGGTCTCTTCCAGCGCACCGACCTTGAGGTCGGCATTGATCGGCGCGGTGAAGTCCGAAGTGAGCTCCACGTTCTCGCGCTTCACGACGCTGAATCCCGGAAGGGTGAAGGTGACGGTGTAGGTACCTGGACGCAGGCTGCCGATCTTGTACTGTCCGGAACTGTCGGTGACGGCGGATCGGACTTTCTCGATCAGTGCGGGACTTGAAGCCTCAACCGTCACGCCGGGAAGAACCGCACCGGACGAATCCTTGACGACGCCGGCAATCGCGCTGGTCTGGGCCAGCGCCGACGCCGGCAGCAGCCCGAGCAGAGCTGCCGCAAACGTTAGTCGTGCAACCATGCGCATGCTCAATCTCCTCCTCGAAAGCCGTAGGTCTTGCAATGAGCGCCTCTCGCGTGCACTCGTCGTGCCGCACACTCTACTTCGCTCCGTCGAGAAATTTTCGCGGTTTTCACGCGCTCTTCATGCCGCCAACGCCGCACGATTCCAATTTTTCGTATGCAAGCTCCTCGTTTCGCGTAAATCCTTCCGTTTTTCGTTCGACCTACCGACCGGTCGGTCATATTTGGCAGATCGCACCCTGTCTTGACGAGCAGGCCACCTCAGGGTAAAAGCGAACGCGTATGAGTATCGACCGCGCGGCGCCCACTCAACAGCGGTTCGACACGCGACGCGCAAGGATGTGCAGGACGGCGGCTCAGTTGTTCCGCGAGCGCGGCTACGACGCCACCTCAG
>DASSGK010000432.1:0-15556 GCA_035693505.1 Vicinamibacterales bacterium | reverse complement strand
TGGGTCATGGCGGCGGCCCGGCAATTCCGCGGTCATCAGTACGGCAACGCTGTTCTCAGCCGGCTGCCGATCACCCACCATCTCGAGCACGATCTGTCGTGGAAAACGTGCGAGGCGCGGCGCATGCAGCGCGTGGATATTTCAGCCGAGGGATGCACCCTGCATCTCTACAACGTCCATCTCGGCACTGCGATTCTCGAACGCCGGCACCAGGCCAAGCGTCTCGCGGGCATCGTCAGCGACCGGCACGTCACCGGGCCGAAACTCGTGCTTGGTGACTTCAACGAGTGGATGCGCGGCCTCGCCACGTCGCTGCTGAACGAGAAACTGCGAAGCGTGGACCTGAGGGACTACCTGCCGCGAAAGCGGACGCAGCGAACCTACCCCGGCCTCTTCCCCGTCCTGCATCTCGACCACATCTACTACTCGGGCAAGATCGAAGTGCTCGGCGTCGAGCTTCCGCGCACGCGGCTCTCGCTGGTCGCGTCCGACCATCTGCCGATCGTCGCGGACATCCGAATCGGATAAACGTACAGAAGAAACCGCAGAGACCGCAAAGCACGCGGTTAGTCGCGTTCTTCGGCGAGCTCGAATGGAATCGCCGGCGCGTCGACGACGCTCGGCACGGTGGCGGAGGCGCGGCGGACCTTCACCGCGCGGGCCTCGTTGTAGATTCGCTCAGGCACCGGCTGGATATCCCAGACGAGACCGAAGGCGGCCATGGCGCGGATGACGTACCAGGTGAGGTCGTACTCCCACCAGTAGAAGCCGTTGCGCGCGGCGCGCTGATACCGATGGTGATTGTTGTGCCATCCCTCGCCCACAGCGAAGAACGCCGTGAAGGGGTTGTTGCGCGATTCGTCGACCGTCTCGAAGCGGCGCGATCCGAACATGTGATTGACGGTGTTGATCGCAAACGTCGCGTGCGCCAGCGTCATGGTCGGCAGGCAGAAACCGTAGACGAGCCACGGCCATCCACCGGCGAGATACAACACCGCGGCGAACATCGCGGGCGGAACGAAGAAGTAGCGCTCGAGGAGCGCGAGCTCGGGCTCCCTGCCGAAGTCGCGCAACACCGGGTTGCTGGCTTCGAGCCTGTCGTACTTCGTATCGTGCAGGAACCAGCCGATGTGGGCGTAATAGAAGCCGCTCACCATCGGGCTGTGCGGATCGCCGTCGCGATCGGCATATTTGTGGTGATTCACGTGATGGCCGGCCCACCAGATCGGGCCCTTCTGCATCGCCGCGGTGCCGATGAACGCCCAGACGAAGCGGGCGGCGCGATTCATCTTGAAGGCCCGGTGCGCAAGATAGCGATGAAAGATCAAGGTCAGGCCGATTGCGCGCGCGAAATGCGAGACGGCCCATAGCCCGACGAGCGGCCATCGGAACGGCACCGTGAACACGAGCAGCGCCGACACCTGCACGAGCCAGAAAATACTGATTTGAATGACGTTCGGAAGCACGCTAAATCTCTCGCAAGGCGCGGGCGACGGGAATACGGGCCGCGCGCAAAGCCGGGAGCAGGCCGCCGACCGCTCCCATCACGGCGGAAAAGATGAGGCCGTTGGCAAGAAGCCCCGGCGTGATACGGAACTTGAACGCGAGCTCGCTGAAGCTCGTCATGTTCATCGCGCCGGTCGACAGGCCGTGCACCGGAAGCGCCAGCAGGCAGCCGATGACCCCGCCAACGAGCGCCAGCGCGACCGACTCCGCCAGGAACGCCGACACGATGCGCGCGCGCGAGAAGCCGAGTGCGCGCAAAGTCCCGATCTCACGCGTCCGGTAGGCCACCGCGGCGTACATGGTGTTCACCGCGCCGAAGACGGCGCCGATCGAGAGAATCGCCGTGACGAACGTGGCGAACACGCGTATCAGCGTGCCGGTCGTTTCGGACTGTCCCTGGTAATAATCGCGCTCGGGGTAGGGTTTGAGATCGAGGCGGGGATCGCCGGCCAGCGCCGCCGCGAACGACTCGAACGCCGACGGATCGATCAACTTCAGCGTCACTGACTGATAGCCGTTGCGCTGGAACGCCGGCATCATCAAGTCGACATCGCCCCACACCTCGGACTCGAAGGACGCATCATCGTCGGTGAAGACGCCGACGACCTTCCAGGTCGCGGCGCCGAACTTGACGTCGCTGCCGAGCGTCAGGCCCTTGAACCGGACGGTCGCCTGCCGGCCCACGTTGATCTCTCGCGTTCCCGGCGTGAAGCGGCGGCCTTCGACGAACTTCAACGTGTTGCGAATCTCGAACGCGAGCGGGCCGACGCCTCGCGCGGGCACGTTGGCCGGTTGATTGTCGGAGACGCGGGGCAGCGCGATGATGACGACCAGTTCGGGGGACGCGAGGACGTGGCCGTCAGCGGCGCGAGCCACCTGCGGCATCGCTTCGATCAACGGAAGCTGCGAGCGCAGCACGCCGCTCACCGTTTCCGACGTCGCGCCTTTGCGTAGCAGGATTGCGTTCTCGTTGGAACCGCTCGCGACGAGCGCGCCGTTGAACCCCTGCGCGATGGCCATGGTCATCACGAATACCGCGACGACCATCGCGATGCCCATGGCGGTCATCGCCGCGGTGCCCTTGCGCACCGTCATCGAGCGCAGATTGTAACTAGCGATCAGGCCCATAAGAAATTCAGATTGCAGATTTCAGATTGCAGATTTCAGATTGGCGACGCAGAGGAATCAGCCCTCAGCTCTGAGCCCTCCGCCCTGTCCCATTTTCTATGCCACCCGGCGCAGCGCGTCGACGATCTTCAGCCGCGACGCCATCGAGGCCGGCAGCACCGCGGCCATCACGCCGATCAGCACGCTCAACCCGAGGCCGACGACCAGGTTTCCATTGTTGACGCCGAAGGCCGGGATGAAGCCGCCGGTGAGCCCGAGCGCCTCGCCGTTGACGATCAGCCGCGCGAGCGCCGCGCCCGCGGCACCGCCGAGAACTGAGACCAGCAGCCCTTCACCGACGACCAGCACGAAGATCGTCGCCGCTGGGAAGCCCAGCGTCCGCATCACGGCGATTTCCGTCGTCCGCTCGCGGACCGACATCGCCATCGTGTTCCCCGCCACGAACAGCGTCGTCAGGACCACCGCGAGCGCGACGCTGCCGAGCAGCAGGTTCAGGTTGCCGAGCATCGAGGCGAAGGAGGCCGAGAACGCCTGTTCCGTCTGGGTCTTGGTCTCGTACGGCGAGTTCTCGAACTTCCCGTCGATGATCCCGGCAATCTGCGTCGCGCGATCCGGGTTGTCGATCTTCGTCACCAGCCAGCCGATCTGCCCCTGCGGCGTCGATCGTTCGTCGGCGTACTTCCAGTGGAACATCATCGACTGATTATCGACCGCTGCGCCGCCGGCATGATAGATCCCGCGGATGTTGAAATCGAAGTCCCGCGACCCATATACCGGAATCCCGACCTGGAGCGTCAGCTTGTCCCCGACCTTGAAGCCGTATTTCTTCACCAGGCCGTCGCCGACGATGCAGCCGGTGCGGTCCTCGAGGAAGGCCTTCCGATCCTCGGGGTCGAGCTGGATCTCGGGGTACATCCGCAGGTAGCTCTCGGGCTCGACGGCGAACTGGCCGAAGAAATTCTTCGGATCCTTGTAGATGCCGCCGAACCAGTTCGCCCAGGTGATGTCCTGCACGCCGGGCGTGCTCTTGACGATTTCGGCGTGCGAGGTGGGCATGCTGAAAATCATCGAGGTCGACCGGATCGTGACGAGGCGGGTCGACGAGCTCGCCGCGGACACGGCATCGAAGCCGTCCAGCACTGCGCGAAGCGACGAGAACAGGAACACGGCGAGCGCCACGCTGATCATCGTCAGCGCCGTCCGCCGCTTGCTGCGGCGGGCGCTCTTGAAAATCAGGCCCATGAACTTCATGCGGTCACCTGCTCGACAAAGGTCCCCTTCTCGAGGTGCAGCTGGCGCCCGGCGCGTTCGGCCGCATGGGGATCGTGCGTCACCATGACGATGGTTTTCTTGAACTCCTGGTTCAACCGCTGGAGGAGAGAGAGCACTTCGGCGGCCGACTTCGCGTCGAGGTCGCCGGTCGGCTCGTCGGCGAGCAGCAACGTCGGATCGGTGACGATCGCGCGCGCGATCGCCACGCGCTGCTCCTGCCCGCCGGAGAGCTGGCGCGGGTAGTGGCTGTCACGATCCGCGAGACCGACGATCCCAAGCGCAGTCATGACGTGATCGCGGCGCTGCTTCTTCGTCAGGCTCGTGAGGAGCAGCGGCAACTCGACGTTCTCAAAGGCCGTCAACACCGGGATGAGGTTGTACAACTGGAAGATGAACCCGATATGGCGCGCGCGCCACGTCGCCAGGGCGCGCTCGGAGAGCGCGCTGATCTCGGTGTCGCCGACGCGAACCGACCCGCGCGTCGGCCGATCGATGCCTGCGAGCAGGTTCAGCAAAGTCGACTTGCCCGAACCCGACGGTCCCATGAGGGCGACGTACTCGCCGGCCTCGATGGACATCGACATGCGATCGAGGACGGGAATCTCGATGGCGTCGCGTTTGTACGCCTTGGTGACGTCGCGCAGCTCGATGAGCGCCATGGATCGCTATTTTCCTTTCACACGAACCGGGCCGCGGTCGGTGAGCGACGGCGGCGGGTTCAGGATCAGCGCCTCGCCGGGGATGACGCCGCTCGCGGCTTCGACCTGATCGAGCCGCTCGCGCCCCAGCTTCACGGGACGGCGGGCTGCCGTGCCGCCGGTGACGACCCACACGATCGTTTGCCCGCCCTGTTCCGTGACCGTCCGCTTCGGGATCAACACGACGGGCGCAACGTTCTGCGGCACGGGATCGGCCGCGGCCCTGGCGCCTTTCTCGGCGACACGCTTCTCCTGGAACGTGACGCTGGCGGTCATCTCGGGCTTCACGTGGTCATCGGCGTTCAGGATGGTCACGCGGACCTCGACGATCGCCTTCGCGCGATCGGCCGACGGAAAAATCTGCCGGAGACGGCCCTTGAAGATCTGTTCCTGGTAGGCCTGCAGCTTCACCTCGGCGGGCATGGCGGGCGTCAGCTTCGCGACGCTGTTCTCGCTGACCTCGGTCTGGACTTCGAGCTCGCCGAGATCCGCGATCGTGGCGATGGCGCCGCCTTCCCGCGACGACTGTCCCTGGACGCCGAAAGGCGACACGGTTTCACCGACCTCCGCGCGCTTCTTGATCACGACGCCGTCAAACGGCGCCCGGACGTTGGTGTTCTCCAGCGCTTCCTCGGTGACGCGAACCCGCGCGCGCGCCGACGCAATGGCGGCTTCCGCCGACTTCACGCGCGCCGCCGAAACGGCGGCTGCCGCCTGCGCAGCGGTGAGCGCGGCGTCGGTCGTGATGCCGTCCTTCATGAGCGCGCGCTGACGGTCGAAGCTGCGCGTGTCCTCGTCGCGGCTCGCGATGGCCTGGACCAGCTGCGCATCCGCTTCGGCGACGGCCCGCCGCGATGCCTCGAGCTGGGCGTCGATGTCCGCGTGCTCGATCTCGGCCATCACCTCGCCCTTGCGCACGCGGGTGCCCTCCTCGAACTTCAACCGCGCGAGACGGCCACCGACCTTGACGCCGACTTCGCTGCTGTGCCGTGCGACGACATAGCCTGTCGCGACGAGGACCGGAAGATCGGTCGATCCGCCGGCGGCGGCCACCACCTGGGTCGCGCGCGCAATCTCGACTTCGGGCGCCTGCCGCTCCGCGATGAACGCGCGAGCGCGTGGATACACGACCACGCCGGCGGCGACCAGCAGGGCCAGCACTGTCCAGAGAAGCCAGGGACGCCGCGGCGCCGCATCGCGATCGATGCGAAGGCGCTCGAGATCGTGGACCGGGGCGAGACTCATAAAACTTTAGTGAAGACGACTATTCTAACGGAATCGCCCGCATTTCGCCGCGACAGCGGCGTTGAACCGCAGGCAGCGGATCGCTGGCTGAAAATCGATTGTCTGGAGATGATGACGAAAGAAGGGGCGAGGCTGTTCGCGGGGCGGTCCGGCGCTCAGCCTTCCTCTTCGAACTCTTCTTCTTCGCGGGGGCCGAGACGGGTCGACGGACGCAGGGCCTCGCGGTAGTCGTACATCGGCAGGTCGCGCACGTGCAGCGGCAGCGTGCATCCGGGCGACTTGAGATCGATCACCACCGTGACGGGGCTGCCCTCGACGCCTTCGCGAAACGCGACGCGGCAGCCGCAGGCGAGCCGTGCGTGCGTGAATCCCTTCAGCATTGCCTCGATCATACTACAGCAGCGACTTGATCTCGGCCTCGAACCGGTCCTTCGACGAGAGCCCGACGTGCTTGGCGCACATCTTCCCGTCGCGCGAGATGACGATCGTGACCGGGATGCCAAACAGCGGACCGTACGCATCCTGGATATCGTCGTGGTCGAGCCCCTGCAGCACCGGATAGTTCATCTTCATCTGCGCGACGTAGGGCTTGAGCTTGGCAGGCGTATCGTCCACCGAGACGCCGACGACCTGCAGCCCCTGCTTGCCGTACTTGTTCTGGAACTCGACGAACCAGGGAATCTCGATCTTGCAGGGGCCGCACCACGTCGCCCAGAAGTCGAGCAGCACCACCTTGCCCTTGAGCGCCGCGAGCTTGACGTCCTTGCCCTCCACGTCCTTGAGCGTGAAGTTCATGTTCGCCGGTTTCGCGGTGGCGGGACAGGCGGCCGTCGCCGGACCGTCGGCGTCCACGCGATCGAAATGCAGATCGGGCGACGCGTTCAGCGTCAACAAGGCGAGCGCCAGACATCCCACGGTCGCGATCACCCAGCGAAGATTCATCTCAGTGCCTCAAATCCTGCAATCCTGCAATCCTGCAATCCTGCAATCCTGCAATCCTGCAATCTTAAAATCCTGCAATCCTCAAATGTCAATGAAGAGACGCCTGAACGAACTTCGCCATGCGCTCGACTTTCTCGGGCGGTTCGCTCGCCAGGAGCACGAAGGTGCGGTCGCCGGCGCACCAGATCTTCGCCTGATGCCCGAGAATGCCAACGAGTTCCGACGGCCGTGCGGACTTCGGCAGCATGAACAGCGAGACGAGGCGGCCTTCGTGGCGGTACATGATGTGTGCGATCTTGCCTTCGGGGTACAGGCACGGACGCGAGCCGATCAGTTCCATCCCCTCTTTCGCCGGATCGTCGGGCAGGTGGACGCGCCAGTCGAAACTCGCCGCCATGTTGCTCTCGACCGACGCGGCCCCCTGATGCGTGCCGAGCGCATAATTCAGGGCGAGGCATTTCATGTGATCCGCCGTCAATTCAGCGGCGAGCACCTTCGACGATTTGTCCGTTGCCTGAATGACGAAGGCGCCGCCAACGACGAGCACGAGCGACGCCGCCAGGGCGTACGGCGCGAGACGCTTCGACGCCGCAGGCGTCTGAAGCGGCATCTCCGCACGAACCGCGCTGTCGGCCGCCTCCGGCTTCGTGCGGGCGATCTGCCAGCACTTCGCGTGCAGCGAATCGGGAGCCTGGGTTTTCTGGAGCGCCGGCACTCGCGTCCGAATCAGTTCGTGCACTTCCCGCTCGGCGGAGACGCGCGAGTGGCACGGCGGGCACACGCGGAGATGATCCTCGACCTCGCGCCGGTCCGGTTCGGGGAGATCGCCGTCGATGAATGGCGTGACGAGCTCGTCGATTCTTTGACAGTTAGGCATTGACCGGTCGCAAATGATTCAAACGTTCGAACAACATGTGCCGGCCGCGCGAGATGCGCGACATGACGGTGCCGATAGGTATCGACAGCATCGCAGCGATTTCGGCGTACGAAAACTCTTCCACGTCACGTAACCACACCGCCTGGCGGAACGCTTCCGGCAGAGCGTCGATCGCGGCCTGGAGCTCAGGCGCCAGGGTGTCACGAATCAGCAGCGACTCAGGCGTGTCGGCTACCCCTCCCAGCGAGCCCGGTGGGGGCGCGTCGGCCGCCCGGTCCACGACCTCGCTGTCGACCGCGACCGTATCGCGCGCTCGGTCGCGCGCCCGGTTCAAGGCCGTATTGTGGAGGATCGTGAACAGCCAGGCCCTCAGATTCGTGCCCGGCTGGAACCGATCGGCGGACCGGAACGCCTTGAGGTAGGTCTCCTGGACCAGATCCTCGGCATCGGCCGGTACGCGGGTCAATCGCAGCGCCGCCCGGTACAGGGAGTCGAGCGCCGCGAGCGCCTCCGCCTCGAAGGCGGGCGACACTACTGTTAAACCCTGCCGGGCCATCAATTATTCCAGCCTTCGCGCTACGGAACGGGCCAAGCGCATCGGCTTGGCGAGCCAGGGCTGTCCCGCCGTCGCATGGCGAACTACACACATGCGCAGGTGGACCAAGTATAGCGTGTCGCTTAAAAAGGTCGGAGGACGCGTCCCCGAGAGGACAAGGCGCCTGTCCTGGGCCGTAAACCGCGAGCACAGCGTTTGCAGGGTCGTCTCGGTCAACAGTAAGATTCCGTGTCGTTTCCCCTCTCCCGTGAATTTTTCGAGGTACCGCCTATGCGCGCGCGTGTGCTGACGAACCGGTTGATCGCCGGACTTGCCTTCGTGTGGCTGACCAGCCACGCGGCCGTGGCCGGGGCACAGACCTCGATGGTGCCGTATTTCGGCAAGAACAACCCGCATTACGACAAGTTCGAGTGGCATATCTACACCACGGACCACTTCGAAATTTATTATTACCCCGCGCTCGAATCGCATCTCGAGCGCATCGCGGGCTACGCCGAGAGCGCCTATCAGCAAATCAGCGCGGACCTGAAACACGACCTGTCGTTCAAGGTGCAGCTGATTCTGTTCAAGACCCACAGCGAATTCGAGCAGGAGAACATCGACCCCGGCGCGGCGCAGGAGGGGGTGGGCGCCTTCGCCGAGCCGGGCCAGAAACGCATCGTCGCGCCGATTGACGATCCGCCAGATCGTCTGTACGGCCTCATCGTCCACGAGCTGACGCACCAGTTCGAGTTCGACATCATCCCGCAAGGGTTGATTCGCCGCAGCGTGCCGCTGTGGGTGAACGAAGGTCTCTCGGACTACGAGCGCGGCCAGTGGGAGCCGCTCGACCTGATGGCCGTCCGCGACGCCGCCATCGCCGACATCATCCCGAAGATGACGGAGCTCGAAGGCTACGGCGGCGGCGGTGGCCCGTCGCGCCTCATCTACAACCTGGGCCACGCGGTGTTCGAGTACATCGAGGCGAAGTTCGGCAAGGAAGGCATCCGCCAGTTCCTGTTCTCCCTGCGCAAGAGCGTGATCGGCGGCGGCGAAGACGCCTACGAAGAAGCGCTGCGGATGAAGAAGGACGAGTTCGACCAGAACTTCGAGAAGTACCTGAAGGATCGCTTCAAGCCGTTCCGCGACAAGGAGCGCCCGGCCGACTACGGCCGCGATCTCTCGCCGAACAAGGAGAAGACGAAGTTCGCCGAGGCGCTGTCCATTGCGCCCTCGCCCTCGGGCGACCTGATTGCCGTCGTCACCGTCAACCGCAAGGATCAGGAGCTCGACATCATCCTGGTCTCGTCCAAGGACGGATCGGTCGTCCGCAACCTGACCGGCGGGTTCGACAAGGATCTCGGGTTCGATCACCTGGTGCAGATGGGCGTCGACCAGGCGGCGAATCCGTGGATGGCGTGGTCGCCCAAGGGCGACCGGCTCGCCTACTTCGTGCGCACCGAGAAGGAGCGCACCCTGATCATCCAGAACGTGCTCACACGCAAGATCGAGGAGCGCATCCCGATGAAGTCGGTGGACGAGCCCGAATCGCCCGCATTTTCCCCGGACGGAAAATCGGTCGCCTTCGACGCGCTGCGCAACGCCATCGGCGACATCTTCGCGATCAACCTGGACACGAAGGCCATCACCAACCTCACCGAGGATGCGTTCGGCGATCGTGCGCCGAGCTATTCGCCCGATGGCAAGTTCATCGTCTACACCGCGCGGGTGAGCGGCAACGACAAGCTGTTCCGGCTCGAGCTCGACACGAAAAAGAAAACGCAAATCACGTTCGGCACGCAGGACGAGACCGGCGTGCAGTTCATCGACAACAACACGATCGTCTTCGGGTCCACCGCGACCGATCCGGCCGTCCCGCTGGAGCCCGACGTTGCGCGCAACGGCAACATCCTGAACATCTGGACGCTCGATCTGACGTCCGGCGAGCTGCGGCAGTACACCGACGCGGTGGGCGGCAACTGGTCGCCCATCGTGCTGAACGAAGGCAAGGAGAACCGAATCGCCTTCGTCAGCTACTTCAAGAACGACTACAGCATCCGCACGCTCGAACGGAAGGAACCGCTGCACACGGCCGCGTCCTCCGACTTCGGCGCGCCCGGTCCCATCATCGATTTCCAGGCGCCGCTGCAGCACACGCTGGTGCAGGAAAACAACCGCAAGAAAGGCCGCTTCGAGAAGATGTTCCTCGAGGGACGGCCGCCCGTGAACATCGGCGTCACCAACAGCGGCGACATCTTCGGCGGCACGCAGGTGAGCTTCGGCGACGTGCTCGGCGACAAGCAGATCAACTTCTTCGCCGCGTCCATCTCTCAGTACCGCACGCTGTCACTGTCCTACGTCGACCTCTCGAGCCGCTTCCAGTGGGGCCTGCAAGGCTACTCGCAAACGCAGTTCTTCTACGGCCAGGTCGGCGGCTACTTCTACGATCCTTCATTCGCACCGCTGCTGAGCCGCGACGATGCGATCGCGACGAGGACCGTGCGAGGCGGCACCGCGTTCGGCATCTACCCGCTCAGCCGATACCGCCGCCTGGAAGTGTCCGCGGGCCTGGTGCAGCTCGACGAGCAGTACAACGATCCGACGCTCCAGGCGAGCTCGGAGGCGTACCAGCAGGCGCTCTACGGCACGACCGTCCTGCGCAACGGCACGTTGATGCCGCTCACCGCGGCCTTCGTCCAGGAGACGACGATCTTCCGCGAATTCGGACCGCTCGCGGGCAGCACGATGCGCCTCGCATACGACGTGTCACCGGCCTTCGCGGGCATGCTGTCGCGGCAGACCCTGGACGGCGACGCGCGGTACTACCAGCGTCTCGGCGCGACCGGCCTGCTCGCGATGCGCATCCGCGGATTCAAGAGCTGGGGTGATTTCCCGGACTTCCAGTACTTTGGCGGCAACTCCGAGCTGCGGGGCTACGACTATCTGCAGTTCGCCGGCCAGAACATCTTCTTCGCCAACGCGGAACTGCGCTTCCCGCTGATTGAGGCGGCGCTGACGCCGATCGGCGTCGTGGGTGGCGTTCGCGGCGTGTTCTTCGCGGGCATCGGCGGCGCCTGGTTCAGCAACTCGCCCGCCACCAACCCGTGCACGGGAGAAACTGCCGGGTTCAAGTTCTCGTCCAACCAGCCCGCGCTCTGCCAGGTGCCCACGGGCTACAAGACCGACGTGCTCGGGCAGCCGGTCGTCGTCACCAATCCGCAGACGGGCCAGCAGACGTTCGTGCTGAACTACGCGCCGCAAGCAGTCTCGGGCTTCCGGCTGCAGGACGGCCGCGCGTCCTACGGGCTGGGCCTCGAGACGTTTGCTCTCGGGTTCCCCATCCACTTCGATTGGTCGTGGCGGACGTTGATGAACAGCACGTGGGAAAACATCGTCTTCGCGTGCACGAGCGTCGATGCCGGCGGACGCTGCATCAGCTCGGCGAACGATTTCCGGAAGCCGCGCTTCGCGGTCTGGATCGGATACGACTTCTAATTAGGGGCTAGGGATTGGAGGCTAGGGACTAGGAACGGGCGCCAGCTGGCTAGCCCTAGTCCCTAACCCCTAGTCCCCAGTCCCTTTCTTTTGCTACAATCTATTGGTTTGACAAAGCAAATCAATGTACGCGATCGTCACGTCCGCCAGCTGCTGGACGCGTATCCGAGGATCTATTTCGCGTGCCACACGAGGCACGTGAAGGATCCGGCGACTGGCGCGGACGTCAGCGCGCACCAGGCGAGCATCCTCGATCATCTCGACGATGTGGACCCGATGTCGATGACCGACCTCGCCGGCCACATGGGCGTCACCGTGGCGACGATGTCGCTGGCGATCGATCGGCTGGAGCGCCGGAAATACGTGCGCCGCGATCGCGATCCGAAAGACCGCCGGCGGGTGCTGTTGCGCATCACCCCGGCCGGCGTGCGCCTGCGGGAGGCGAAGTCCGTGCTCGACCCGGTTCGCGTGGAGCAGGTGCTCGCCCATCTCTCCCCCGCCGACCGCGAGGCCGCACTGAAGGGCCTGGACCTGCTGGCCCGCGCGTCGGAGAAGCACATGAAAGCCGGGGTCAAAGGCCGGAGCAGGAGGTAATGGTGAAGTGGATCGCAATTGTGGCCGGCGGAGTGGTGCTGGTGGTGGCGGCAATTGTCGCGGCCGGATCGATGCTGCCGCGCAACCACAAGGCGAGCCGCACGCTCCGCCTCAAGCGCCCTCCGGCCGACGTCTGGCCTGTCCTCATCGCCGCGACCGAGGCCTCGGACGTGCCGGTTGACGTTCTCGAGCGTGACCCGCCGCGTCGCCTGGTCACGCGGGTCACCGAGCGTGAAAAGAATTTCGGCGGCACGTGGACCATCGCCATCGCACCCGTGGCCGCCGGCTCTGACATCACGATCACGGAAGACGGCTGGGTCGCGAATCCGATCTTCCGGTTCGTCTCGCGCTTCGTCATCGGCCACCACGCGACGATGGACGGGATTCTGAAGAAGGTTGCCGGCGATCTCAACGAAGAGGCCGTTCTGTCCGGGCAGTAAACTGAGGTCAGAAGTTAGAAGTTAGAAGTTAGAAGTGCAGAGCACATGTTATGGACCTGACTCCGAAGCGCGCTGCCGAATCGGCCACCGAGATGGTGCAGGTGGTGCTCCCCAACGACGCCAACCCGCTCGGCTTCATCCTCGGCGGGACGGTCATGCACCTCATCGACATCGCCGGCGCCATCGCCTGCCATCGCCACACGCGCACGCTGCTCGTAACGGCCGCCGTCGACGATTTGCAGTTCCTCCACTCGATCAAGGTCGGCGACCTGATCATCCTGAAGGCACGCGTCACGTGTACCTTCACGACGTCGCTCGAAGTGCAAGTGGACGTGTTCTCTGAGGAGATCTTGACGGGCGCCCGTCAGCTGACCAGCCGCGCCTTCCTCACCTTCGTCGCCATCGACCGCGATGGCGCCAAGGTTCACATTCCGCCGCTGCTGATTGAAACGGATGAAGAGCGGACCGAGTGTGAAGAGGCGCACCGCAGGCGCGCCGCGCGGCTCGAACGCAAGGCCAAAGCTGAACCGCTGAGAGTGAAGAGCTGACTTACGACACGTTCTTGAGGCGGAGCACCGAACGTTCGAGATCGATGCCGACGCGGTACTTGCTCAGGAACTTGTGTCCGACGATCCCACCGAGCTGGAAGCCGAGCAGCGCGCTCGGCGCGTTCAGGTTCAGCACGACGACCGGGAAGTTCTTGTAGCTGATCGTGTCGAACATCAGGTCCACGCCGGGCATGAGGAACGCGTCGGGATCCCAACCCGACGTGCCGTAAACCTTCAGCGCGATCCGGCGGCCCGATTCGGGATGCTGCAGTGACGTCGCAGTCGCCGAGCTGATCGAGATCACTTCGCCGCCGGTGTCGACGACGAAGTTCGCCTGGTGACTGCCATCGACGGTGCCGCGCACCGTCGCCAGCCGGTGCAGCCGCAGCGGCAGCTCGAAGTCCTTCGGCTCTTCCGGCAGGTGCTTGCCAAACGTCAGCTTGTGCGTCTTGTAGTCGATGACCATCGAATACCCGAGCGCCAGCGGTGACAGCCCCTCGGTTTCTTTCACCGGAATGTCGCGCAGCGGCGGATTCTTGATCAGGCACGGCACGTTGCGCATCTTGAGCGAGCCGATCTCGAGGGTGTCGATCCGCGCCAGCTGCAGTCCGCGCAGGCCCACGCGCCCGACGCCGGCGCTCAGCGTATAGGTCACCGGCGTGATACCGAGCCGCTGCGCCGTCGGACGGGTGATCACCGTGTTCTCGGAGCCGGTGTCGACGACGAAATCCTGAGCGGCGGCGTCGTTGACCTTCGCGCGAACCACGACCTTGTCGTTCACGAGGCGGAAGTCGACGGTGTAGAGGCGATCGTCCGCGCCGGGATCGGTTTCAAACGGCACGCGCTGTCCGAACGACCGCAGGAATCGGATTTCCGCCCGCGACCAGTCGGCCTTCTCGCTGTGATCCTTGTTCGGCAGCAGATTCACGTAGTTCGAGTACGCGCCGGCCGCTTCCTCGTACTTGTGGAGCCGCTCGTAGATGGTCCCGACGGTGTGGTGAATCTCGAGGTCGCGGGGCGACAGCCGCAGCGCCGCCTGCGCCTCGTTCATTGCATCGTCGAGGTGGCTGCGCGCCGCGAGCGCCTTCGCCATGCCGTGATGGCCGCGCGCCAGTTCGGGCGCTGCAGCAAGGGCGTCCTTGTATTTCTGCTCCGCCTCCTGGAAGAGACCCATCGACCACAGCGCATCGCCGTACAGCGACATCGCTTCCGGCGCTTGAGGATCCGAGGTGAAGAGCTTTTCCGCTTCGTCGCGTGCGAGGTCGAACTCCGCGACCCGCAGCGCCGACGCGACCACGCCCATCCGCGACCGGCGGAGGCTGTCGGCTGGCGCCACCTTCAGCGCGTTGCGGTATGCGTCGAGCGAATCGAGGAACCTGCCTTCGGAGAAGAGGATATCGGCAAGCTGAAGCTGAACTTCGGCCGCCTGGGAGGGCGGGGTGACGTCGGCGCGAATAATCAGCGAAGCCGCCACCAGGATGGCCGACACCGCGACCGCACGGTACACGCAACGCATGACCCCTCCAGGCACGTGATCCCTTACGACTTCCCTAGTGCTTCCTTACCGCAAACGCTCGGGCTTACAAGAATCGATCCGGACGGCTGTCAAGGCGTGGAGGGATGATGCACCCCAAAGGGGTCTTTCGAGAAGCGAAAAATGTTTCAGTGGGTGTACTGCTCGATCTCGACCCCGTCATACATCTGATCGACGCGCAGGATCTGGGTGTCGCGGCTGTAGCTACCCAGTTCGTAGTCCTCGCTCATGATGAGGGCTTTGATCGGCTTGGTCGGGCAGACCTCGCTGCACAGGCCGCAGAAGCTGCAGCGTGACAGGTTGAAATCGAAGTAGTCGAGAACCTTGATCTTCGCTCCCGGCTCGCGGTGCCCGCCGAGCGCAATCAGGTCGTCCGGGCAGGCCTTCGCGCACTGGTCGCAGACGATGCAGGTCTGCGCGCCTGTGGCAGGCTCGGTCTGCAGCCGCAGGACGCCGCGGAATCGCGGCGCCGTCGGACGCCGTTCCGCCGGGTACTGAAACGTAAACGCCGGCTGCGGCGTGTACTTCATCGTCAGCCACAACCCCTTCATCAAATCGACGAGGAAGATGGTCTTCAGGAACTTGATGATGGTCTGCATGGAGGTTGGTATCCGCGCTACGTCCGATCGCCGTTGGCGTCGAACCGCTGGCTGTTGAGTGTCGGCTCCGTGTCGCCGGCCATGATGGTGCGCTCCTTACGAAGCACGGTGCCTTCCTTACGAATCTTGTCCTGCAGGCGCAT
>DASSGK010000431.1:0-16039 GCA_035693505.1 Vicinamibacterales bacterium | reverse complement strand
GCGCCGTAGCCGTTGCCGTTGCCGCGCACCGAGCGGACCCGGAACGACGAGATCTTGTCGTCCCAGCCGGCGTGTTTCATGTCCCTTATCTCGCGATCGAATCGCGCCGATCGACCCGCGAATCGCACGTCCTGGAAGACCGTCACCTCCGCGTCGCCGAAAAGTCTCATCGACGAAATTTCATCGTTCATGTCCTTGCCGAGCGACCCGACGCTCTCGCCGGACCTCGCGCAGAAGTAGTCGCCGCGAAAATCCGGGTCCTTGTAGAAGCAGACGCCGTCGCGCGGAGACGAGGGGCGCCCCCAATGCTGAGCCGAGAGGCTCGCCGAGGCGGCCAGCATCGCAGCGCTCGCGAACAGCATCATCTGTCTGACGTTCATTCCGATGACTCTCCTTTCACGAGAGCATTTTAGCCTGCCTTCAGGTTGCGCCTGGCTCGAGACTCCTGCGTTGTTCTGTGAACCACTCCGCTCGCGCTTTTCACATTACGCGACAGCGGGCAATACCGCGCATCGAGGAGAAACCATGAAGTTCACTGCCGCGTTCGTCGTTGCGATGGGCGTCACGATTCCCACGGCGGCAAGCCCCCTTCGCGACAGCACCATCCGCGAAGCCGCACGGCTTGCCGGGATTCAGCAGAAGCCGTCCGCCGACTCTGACTGGGCGCGAGTACGCAAGCTCAAACCAGGATCCGCCATCGTCCTCGTCGAAAAAAGCTCACCCGTTCAATTGAGCAGCGTCCGGGATCGCCGTCACGTGATTCAGACGGATGGGTCGACGATCACCGTTCTGGATCTCACGCATGTTGTCCTGCCGCCGGAAGTACGAGGAGCGCTTCGCGACCTCGCCGAGAACCGTCCCGAGTGGTTTCTCTCCGCGGAGCGGGGCCGCGGGTTTTCTTTGCCGTACGGTGTGTGGGTCGGACCGGCGGGGATTCTGTTTTCGGGGCGGAAGATCGGCGAGCTCGGACAGGTGATCGATCGGGTGTCCCGTGACGAGATCCTTTCGATCGCGGTGCGACGCAAGAGGACGCGCGGCTCCGAGGCCCAGATGGCACAAGGCGCCGTCGGCGGCTTCCTGCTCACGATGGTTGGGGCGTCAGGCGGCGGCACCGGACCCAACTTCTGCACCGAGCACCCGAACGGCTGCTGGCCGGTCATCGTGACCGGATCGATAGCCGGAGCAGGGCTCGCCTATCTCACCGGGAACGGGAGAACGATCGTCGAGGATGTCGTGGTCTTTCGCGCACCGTAGAGGCTCGAGGCGGGACCAAGAATTTCACGCTTGTATCTGATGCACGTCCGCGGTTGCCGTGAAGAAGCGTGGTCTACAATGAGACCGTCGGCGCGCCGCCGCGCCGTCAGATGCAATGCCGAAGCTACAGACCATTCCAGACCTGCTAGGCAGGGCAGAGAGTGCCGCGGCCGCGGGCGACCTGTCGTCGGCCGATGAGCTGCTCCGTACGATCGCGCGCATTCAGGAAGACGAGCTGGGTTCTCAACATCCGGACCTGGCCAACACGCTGAACAATCTCGCCATCGTCGCCGAGAAAACAGGGCGGCCCGACGATGCCGAGACGTTCTACCGGCGCGCGGTGGCGATCGCGTCAGCATCCCTCGCGCCCGACGATCCGATGCTGGCTGCGAGCCGGCAGAACCTCGAGGACTTTTGCCGCGCGCAGGGCATACCCATCGAGAAACCAGCGGTCACCGCACCGCAGACGGATCGAGCGGTACCGGAACCGCCGGCACCCGCTCACGCGGATGTCGCTGTTGATGCTAAGACACCCGTTGTCGCTACCGATCGCACGGCGGAGCCGACCACTCCAGTCACGGCGCCGGCTTCCGATCACCGTCCGCTTCCGCCGGCCGTCTCGAAACCGAAACCGTCACCGGAACCACCGCGGCCGTCTCCGTCTTTCGCGAAGGTGGCGATCGCGATTGTGGTGCTGGTGATCGCCGCGCTGTTCGTCATGCGGCCGTGGTCATCGTCGCGTGATACTCCGGCGTTGACTCCGGTCGTGAAACCCACAGCGCCGCCGCCAGCCGCGCCGTCGCAAGCGCAGGCTCCAGAGTCCGCTCCGCGACCATCGGCTTCGCCGGTTGTCGAGCCGTCGAAACCGCCGGCTCCGGCACCGCGCGAGGACAACTCTCGAGCCACCAAGCCGAGTGCGGCCGACGCCGGCGCGCCCGTTTCACTGGTCGCCGCACAACTGTGCCGGACGTTGGCGACGAGCGGCAACTGGCACTGCGATCCCGTGGGCGACTCGGTCGCGCCCGGCCAGCTCGCGTTCTACACGCGCGTGAAGTCGCCGCGCCCGACGATGGTCGTGCACCGCTGGTATCGCGGAACCGCGCTTCGGCGGTCGGTGGAGCTCGAGATTCGCGCCAACGCGAACGAGGGGTACCGCACGTTCAGCCGGCAGACGGTGGACGCCGGCGAAGAGTGGCGCGTGGAAGTGAGGAGCGCATCCGGCGAGCTGCTGCACGAGCAGCGCGTGTCGGTGCGGTAGCGCCAGCGTTTTCGCGCGCGTCCGGCGAGGTTCGCGATCCTATGTCCGCCGCGACCAGGTCGGACCGAAACGATCGGGAACATCGAGCGCCGAAAAAACTCCCAGCGGCTCTGTCGATACGACGAGCTCACCCCGCCGCTCTTCGAACGCGGCGAGCGCACCAGGGCGATAGCTCTTGTGCTGCTCGGCCACGAGCATCTCGCTCCAGTACTCGATGACCAGGTAACGGGACGCTTCGCTCTGATCACGAAGGAACGAGCTGCCGAGATAGGAGCGCGTGTGCCGGTTCATCGTCGTCCACTCGCCGTCGGCACCGTACAACTGCTCGAACTCGGATTCGCGTCCCTTCTTCACGTTGAATTGCCAGACGATGGCGATCATTCACGCTGTCCTTGGAAGCACGCGCGGTGCGCGCAAGAGTATAGCGTGAGGCCGCACGTTCCAGCCGCGGAGGTGTTATCGCGATACCGCCGTGCTCTCGAGAATGAGCTGCGAGACGCCGATCGGATCGGCCCACATCGGCACGTGCCCCCAGCCTCCGACGTCGATCCACCTGGCATGCGGCGGCAGCCCCGATCGGCACCGGGAAGGTCCGGGAAGAACCCACTCACGCGTGCCGAACGCCACCGTGACCGGAGTCGTGATGTCGCGCCCTGAAAACGGAGAGCGCGTCTGTTCGAATGTCGCTTCGAACGCCGCCGTCGCCGCGAGGTCGTCGATCACGCGCGTCGCATCGTCCGCGGTCATGCGCCGGCTTCCCACCGAGAGCGGCACGGCGAATGCCAGTTCCCGCATGGCCGGATTCCGCAGCAGCGTTTTCAAGACGTTCGGGAAATGCTTCGCGGAAAACCGCAAACATGCGAACAATGTCTTCACGTGCGGAGGAGGGTTCGTCTTCCAGAGCCCCGCCGGCGAAATCGCGACGACGCTTCGCGCCATCCCTCGCTTCGCCGCTTCGAGCGCCATGTAGCCGCCGAGTGAATTTCCCGCGATGTCGATCGGAAGCTGCAGGCCGAGCGCCCGGACGGAGCGATCCAGGCCGTCAACGAGATTGGGGACCGACGGTGGCGTTCCTTGAGGCAAGGGAGGTGTGGATCCGAATCCCGCGATGTCGAACGCGATGACGCGGCGCGTCTGCGAGAGATAACCCATCACGGGATTCCAGGCGGCGTGCGACATGCCGATCCCGTGCAGGAGGATTAACGGCGGTCCTGCCCCCGCGTCGACGTAATGCCACACCAGCTTGACCCTCGCGTGTTGAGAACGTGCTGCCTCGTCTCAGGAAAGACGAGGCAGCACCGCTGGGTGTGACAGCGCGCGTCGCTCAGTGCCAGTGTTCCAAATCGTCTGCCGGCTGGCTCGTCGACGTCGTGCCTTTGCGCTTTTCGGCGGCGACCGCCGTCGCCACTTCGGCGAGCAGCTTCTGCGCGTCGTAGACGATGCCGTCCTTGATCGTGTACTTGACGCCGCCGACCTTCTCCTGGCGATTGGTCTGCGGGTTCAGGCGCATGTGACCGGTGCCGTAGAGCACCTTCAGGTTGCTCAGAGGATTCTCGGGGACGATCACGAGATCGGCGAGCATCCCGGGACGCACGATCCCGATCTGCGGAGTCTCGCCCTTCGGCTCGTAGAGCGTCCTGGCGCCGTACATCGTCGCCGAGCGGATGATCTCGAGCGGCAGGAAACCCGCTTCGCGCATCAACTCGAGCTCCTCGATGTAGGCAAAGCCGTACGTTTTCCAGATGAAGCCCGAGTCGGTCCCCACGGTGGTGCGGCCGCCCATGTTCTTGTAGTCGTTGATGAGGCGCATGTAGCGCTGGTAGAAGTTCTTCCAGGCGACCTCGTTCTCGGTGGTCCAGTCGTAGAAATACGAGCCGTGGTTGTCGCGCGTGCTCTGGAAGTAGTTCCAGAGCTGCGGCATCGTGTAGGTCTGGTGCCAGTCGGCGTTCCTCGCGCGCATCAGGTCGCGTGAGGCCGCGTAGATGTTGAACGTGGGATCGAAGGTGACGTGGTTCGCCTTCTGGTGCTCGAGGTACTCGACCCACTCCTTCGATCCGGGCTCGTAGGTCTGGTTCCAGATGCGGGCGATGTCGCCGAAACGATCCTGCTCGTTGTTGTAGTCGTACCCGACCGGGAACTCCTGGATCGTCTTGTCCTTGAGCAGCGACTCGAAGTGGCCGTAGTAGTGGGTGACGGTGTCGAGGTGCGCGTCGCCGGCCTGCCGCGCGTTGAACATCGCGACGTTGTTCTGCGACAGATGGGCGACGGTGCCCATCTTGTTCTTGTGCGCTTCGTCGATCGCCGCGGCGTCAATCTCCGGCGTCTCGTCGCCGCGGTTGAAGAACTTGATGCCGTCGATGTTGTTGGCGGCCGCCCAGCGCACCCACTCGCGCGCTTTCTCCGGCGTCCGTATCGGTCCCTCCGACCATCCGGAGCCGAGCACCTGGTAGTTGAAGATGCGCGGCGCGACGATCTCGTTCTTCGCCGAGCGATCTTTTTCCGAGCTGCTGACAGCGGCCGAGGACAGCGACACACCGCGGACGCTGGTGACGCCGTGCGCCAGCCACAGCTTGTAGGAGTAGCTCAGGTCGGGCGCCTTGTCCTTTCCGGCGCCGTGCACGTGCACGTCCACGAAGCCGGGCATCGCGTACATGCCCTTGCCGTCGATCTCGTAGTCGGCGTCGCGTGGTTCGCGGTTGGCCTGCTGCGGCAGCCCGGGCCAGCCGGCCTGGCGCACCGACGTAATCCGGTTGCCTTCGATCACGATGTCCATCGGGCTCAGCGGGGGACCGCCGGTGCCGTCGATCAAGGTGACGCCGCGGATCACCATCTTCTTGAACGGCCCGGCGCCGTCGCCCTGCTTTCGCGCGGGCGCGGCGCTGTCGCCGGCGTTGCCGCCGCGGCCCTGCCGGGCGGCGGGCGCGGCCGGCGCAGGCGTCGGCGCCTGCGCGATGGACGTTTCGCCATAACCGGCCGCCAGGGCGAGCGTCGCCGTGACGGCGGCGGCATAAAGGACTGATTTGCTGGTCATGAAATTCCCCGTTGAAGGAAAGAAATAACGTTAACTCTACCGCCGAATGCGCTCCGGGCGTGCACCATCTCGGGTCCCCGGTAGAATGGGCGCCTCGACAGGAGACCGACGTGCGCATCACGGACATGAACTGGATGCAGGTGGAGCAGTACCTCGAGCGCGACGATCGCGCCGTGCTGCCGCTCGGCAGCACCGAACAGCATTCCTATCTGCGCCTCACGGTGGATTGCATCCTCCCGGAGCGCGTTGCGGCCGAGGCTGCGGAGCCGCTGGGCATTCCGGTGTTTCCCGTCGTGCCGTACGGCGTCACACCGTACTTTCGCGAGTTTCCCGGATCGATCTCCCTCAAGGTCGAGACGCATCTGCGCCTCGTCGGCGACATCCTCGACGGGATGGCGCACAGCGGATTTCGCCGCATCCTGATCGTCAACGGGCACGGCGGCAACAACGCCGTCCAGCAGTTCGCGCTCGAATGGGGCGCCGCGCACCCCGGTTGCCGCGTCGTGTTCCATAACTGGTGGAACGCGCCGCGCACCTGGGCCAGGGTCCAGGAGATCGATCCCGTGGCGTCGCACGGCTCGTGGATGGAGAACTTTCCGTGGACGCGGCTGCCCGGCGTCGGCATGCCGGAGATCCAGCGGCCGATGGTGGATATGGCGAGAGTACGCGTGCTCGATCCGGTGGCGCTCCGCACGTATATCGGCGACGGCAACTTTGGCGGCAGATATCAGCGCCCGGACGAGGAGATGCAGGCGCTGTGGCAGATCGCCGTGGAAGAAACCCGCGCCCTGCTCACCGGATCATGGGGGGAGGGCTAACTTTACTGTCATGCGTCTGCTCATCTGGGGTGCGGGTGCGATCGGCGGAACGCTTGGCGCTCATCTTGCCAGGGCGGGTCACGACGTCACGATGGTCGATGTCGTCGTCGATCACGTGGACGCCATCAACCGCGATGGCCTGCGCATCACGGGACCGATCGCGGAGTTCACGGCCAGGATGCCGGCCTTCACGCCGCAGACGCTTGGCGGTGCGTGGGACACGATCGTCCTCGCCACCAAGGCCCATCACACCGTTGACGCCACCCGCGCGCTCGCGCCGTTCCTCACCGCCGGCGGCTGCGTCGTGTCGGCGCAGAACGGGCTCAACGAGCTCGCGATCGCCGACGTCGTCGGCGCTGAGCGGACGATGGGCGCGTTCGTGAATTTCGGGGCCGATTACCTCGAGCCCGGAGTGATTCATTACGGCGGCCGCGGCGCCGTTGTGGTTGGAGAGATTGACGCACGAAACACGCCGCGGGTGGCCGCGGTCCGGCAAGCGTGGAGCGATTTCGACCCGGTGGCCCTGGTCACGCCGAATATCTGGGGGTACCTCTGGGGCAAGGAAGCGTACGGCGCGATGCTGTTTGCGACGGCGCTCACCAACGAATCGATCGCCGACGCGCTGGCCTTGTCCGAATACCGGCCGCTCTACATCGACCTGGCCCGCGAGATTCTGGCCGTTGCCAGCGCTCGCGGCGTCCGGACCGAGTCGTTCGATGGCTTCGACCCGTCCGCCTACGCGTCGACCGCGCCGGCAGGCGCGGCGGAGGCTTCACTCGACGCGCTCGTCGCGCACAATCGACGATCGGCAAAAACCCACAGCGGGATCTGGCGCGATCTCGCCGTGCGCAAGCGTCCCACCGAAGTGGATGCGCAGCTCGGTATCGTCGCGACGCTTGGTGCGGAGGCCGGCGTTGCCACGCCGCTCACGGCGCGCGTGGTGGAGCTGATCCACGAGATCGAGCGCGGTGAAAGGCCGCAGTCGCTGGGGACCCTCGCGGCGTTGGCGACGACAGCGGCCCGCACGGATCCCGCATGAACGTGTCTTTCGACGGCAAGACCGTTGTGGTGACCGGTGCGGCGCACGGGTTCGGCCGCGCCATCAGCCGCGCGTTCGCCGCGCGCGGCGCCGTCGTGTGGGCGTGCGACGTCATTGACGAGGAGCTTCGCGAGACGGAGCAGTTGTGCCGTTCGGCCGGCGGCAGCTGTCAGGCCGTGCGTGTCGACGTCCGCGATCGCGCTGCCGTCGACGCCTGCGTGGCACAGGCGTCGGCGGACTCGGGCCGCGTCGATGTGCTGGTCAACAACGCCGGCGGCGTGCTTGGACAAGTGGGCCGGCCGCTCGAAGAGATCACGCCGGAGCAATGGCAGACGATCTTCGACGTCAACGTGACCGGCGCCTTCTACTGTTCCCAGGCGGTTGCTCCCGGCATGAAAGCGGCCCGCAGCGGACGCATCGTCAACATCTCGAGCGGCGCCGGCCTTGGGATCAGCCTCACCGGCATCCAGGCCTATGCGTCGGCGAAGGCCGCCCAGATCGGTCTCACGCGCCAGCTCGCTCACGAGCTCGGGCCGTGGGGCATCACGGTCAACAACATCGCCCCCGGCTTTGTTCGCTCCAATCCCACCACCGAGCGGCAATGGGAGTCGTACGGCGACGAGGGGCAGCGCGCGCTCGTCGATCGCATCGCGCTGAAACGCCTGGGCACGCCCGACGACATCGCGCACGGCGTGCTGTTCTTCGCCTCGGACTACGCGGGCTGGATCACCGGGCAGGTGCTGTCCATCGACGGCGGCAAGTGATGGCGGACGCCCGCGTGCTCGCGTATCTCGAAGCGAGCCGCGAACGGATTCTGAACGCACTCGTGGAGTTCGCCGCGATTCCGAGCGTGAGCACGGATCCGGCACATGCCCCCGACATTGCCCGCGCGGCTCGCTGGGTGGACGCCGCTCTTCTCAGCGCGGGTTCTTTCACGGTAAGGACGCTGGCCACGGCAGGCAACCCTGTCGTCTACGCCGAGTGGCTCGGCGCGCCGGGAAAAAAGACCATGCTCGTGTATGGGCACTACGACGTGCAGCCACCCGATCCGCTCGAACAGTGGAAGAGCGGTCCGTGGAGTCCGACGCTGCGTGACGGGCGTCTGTACGCACGCGGTGTTTCCGACGACAAAGGACCGATGCTGATCCCGATCGAGGTGGCGCGCGCGTTCTTCGCCGTCGCGGGCCGCCTGCCGATCAACATCAAGTTCATGTTCGAAGGCGAAGAAGAGATCGGCAGCCGGCACCTCGACGCCTTCATCCGCGAACACAAGGCGCTGCTCGCCGCGGACGCGGTGCTGTCGGCCGACGGCGCGATGTGGCGCGTCGACGAGCCGTCACTCACCGTGGCCAGCAGGGGACTGTGCGGACTGGAAATCACGCTGTCCGCAGCGGCGAAGGATCTGCATTCCGGTCGGCACGGCGGCGGCGTGGCGAACCCGCTCCACGCGATGGCGCAGCTCATCGCGTCGCTGCACGATCGCGACGGCCGTGTCGCCGTCGACGGCTTCTACGACGAGGTGCGCGAGCTCACGCCGCCGGAGCGCGAAGCCATCGCCGCGCTGCCGTACGACGAGGGCGCCTACCTGGCGCAGGTCGGCGCGCCGTCAGGTTTCGGAGAGCCCGGGTATTCGATGCTCGAGCGGCAGTGGGCGAGGCCCACGCTCGAGGTCAACGGCATGTGGGGCGGCTATCAAGGTCCAGGACAGAAAACCGTGATTCCGGGCGAGGCGCACGCGAAGATCACCTGCCGTCTCGTTCCTGATCAGCGGCCGGACGAGGTGCTGGACCGAGTAGCGCGCCACATCGAGACTCACCGGCCGGAGGCCACTCGTCTTTCAATCACGCTCGCGGATCACGGTTCGCCCGCAGCGCATATTGCCCCCGATCACTTCGCGCTTCGAGCCGCGGATCGTGCGCTCCAGGCGACGTATGGCAAGCGGCCTCTCGTCGTGCGCATGGGCGGAACCGTCCCGATCGCGGAGCTGTTCCAGCGTCACATGGGACTCGACACGGTCTTCTTCTCGTTCTCGACGGCCGACGAAGACTTCCACGCACCGAACGAGTTCTTCCGCGTGCACCGGCTGCACGAGGGGCTCGAGGCGTGGGCGCGCTGCTGGGAAATCCTGGGCGAGGAGGATGCATGAGCACCGGCGGAGCGAAGCTCGAACAGGCCGAAGCGGGCATCGAGGCGCACAGCGCGGGACTGAAGAAAGAGCTCGGCGTCCGCGATCTCGCGCTCACTCAGATTCTCTTCATCGTCGGGCTCACCTGGATCGGTGTCGCGGGCAAGCTCGGACCGTCGCACGTCGTCTTCTGGCTCCTCGCCCTCGTGCTGTTCTATCTGCCGTCGGCGGTGGTCGTGATCTACCTGAATCGCCTGATGCCGCTCGAGGGCGGGCTCTATCAATGGGCGAAGCTCGGGTTCAACCAGACCGTCGGCTTCATGCTCGCGTGGAATCTGTGGCTCTACGTGATCGTGTTCACGTCGGAGATCGGATTGCAGTGCGCGACCTATCTCTCGTACGCGATCGGACCGAGCGCCGCATGGATGACGGCGAGCGGCGGGTTCGTCGCGCTGGCGTCGGCGGTCATTCTCTCGCTGATGGTCGTCACGTCGATCGTCGGCCTGTCGGTCGGCAAGTGGGTGCACAACACCGGCGGGATCTTCATGATCACGGTCTTCGGCACCGTGATCCTGCTGCCGTTCATCGGGCTGCTGACAGGCACTCTGCCGGCCTATCATCCGTTCCGCACGCAGATCCCCGAGGTCTCGCTCTTCAGCCTGAACATTCTCGGCAAGATGGGGTTCGGAGCGCTCGGCGGCTTCGAGTACATGGCCATCCTGGCCGGAGAAACCCGATCGCCCGCGCGTTCGGTCAGCCGGTCGGTCTTCATCGCCGCCCCGGTCATCGCCCTGATGTTCGTCCTCGGCACGAGCACCGTCGTCGCGTACATCCCGCTCGATGACATCGATCTCATCGGACCGGTAGCCCAGGTGCTGCGCGTCGGATTCGGCCCCTTCGGCATCGCCACACCGCTCGTCACGGTCGCGATCCTGATGACGCTCGCGATGCGCGTGGGTCAGGCGAGCGTCGCCTTCACCGCGGTGACGCGGCTGCCGATGGTGGCCGGCTGGGACCACATGCTGCCCTCGTGGTTCAGCAGGCTGCATCCCGTCTACAAAACGCCGATGAACTCGATCGTGCTCGTCGGCGCTTCGTCATTCGCGATCGCCTCGCTCAGCCTCGTCGGCGTCGGGCATGCGGAAGCGTTTCAGCTGCTCTTCAACACGAGCGGGATTTTCTACGCCCTGTGCTACGTCGTGATGTTCGCCATTCCGTTGTTCGGCCTGCGCGGCGTCTCGCCGCGGCCGCCGCTGTGGCTGCAGCTCGCATCGTGGTCGGGACTGTTGATGACGCTGCTGTACATCGTGTTGTCGGTGTTCCCGATCATCAAGGTCGAGAGCGTGTCCGTCTTCGCCCTGAAGATCGTGCTGCTCATTGCCGCGATGAATCTCGTGGGCGTCGGTATTCTCGTGTCGGCGCGCAGGCGATCCGCTGCGGCGCCGGTTCTCTCCTAGCCCCCATCCTTACTGGCAACTGTCGGGAGCACCTTTCGGAATTGACAAGCCGAACCGACGGGCATAAGGTGCGGCCATGCGAGCGTGGGCCGCGTTGAAACTCGCGGGTCACCGCGTTGAAGTCGTTCAGCGGCCCGCCAACCTCGCCGACGTCTTGGGACGGTCCCGTCATGACATCGTACTCGTCGAGCGCGCCGATGCGTCGGCCGCGGGCGAGGCAGCGGCTTCCACCGCACAGACGAGACCGTCCATCGTTTCCGTGGTCGTCTCTCAAGCCTTCGGCTAATATCCACACTCGTCGTCCGGATCCTGAAGCCCTAGCTGAAGGAGGTTCGGTGTGCGGATGCTGGGAATCGTCCCGCTGGCCGTCGTCGTGCTCTCGGGTGGCTTCCACGAACTCGGGCGGGCGCATGCGGCTCCCGCGTCTGCCGCCGCGCCGGCTGCCGTTCCCGCGCCGCCTCCAACCGGAGGCTGGTCCGGCCGCATCGACGATCCCGACGCCGTCGCGGATCTGCTCACCTACAACCAGGGCGGCAGCGTCGGGTTTTCGATTCCCGTCGAGGGAGCGATCCTGCGATCGAAGGGGATCATCACGCGCTGGGAACTGCCGATCCCGGTCTATGTCGATCCGTCCGTCGACGTCGACTGCGTGGAAGAAGCGATCGCCTACTGGCAGTCGGTGACCGGTCTGCCGTTTGTTCTCCTCGACGCCAATGCTGACCCGCGTCTGACGGTGCGTGCCGCGGGATCAAGCGAGCTGCACGTCGCCGCGGGTCTCGGGCTCGTCTATCGCACGTTCCCGACGAATCGAGCACGGCTGGCCGTGGTGAAAATCCTGGCGCGCAACGCGCACTGCTCGTCGCCGTCGGTGCTCTACAGGCACGAGCTCGGCCACGCGATCGGGATCTTCGGCCATCCTCCCGGGGGGCTCATGAGCGCGCCGATGGTGGGAACCACCGCCACCCGGCGCGAGATCAACATGCTCGTGCAGTTGTACCGTCTGCCGCATGGCGCGCGCATCGAAGCGGACGGCAGGTGGAGCGTCGTTCAATCAGGCAGCTCGCCGCCGGAAGGACCGTAGAAGATCACCCAGACCGCGAGGTCGTCGCTGAAGTCTTCGAAACAGTGTTCGGTTCCCGCGGCGACGAACAGGCAGTCGCCCGCCTCGAACGGATCGCGCCTGCCGTCGTGGAACAGGATGCCTCGACCGGAGACGATGACGTAGATCTCGTCCTGCGAATGCGGCGTCTGCCGGTTCGGTCGAAGCGGGCGCGCGGAAAGTTTCACCTCGAGAGTGCCGCGTCGCAAGACCGTCGCCGCGCGCTCACCGGCCGGACCGGGAATGCGCGCCTGCGCGTCGGCGATGTGCATGACGCAGCTCCGAACGTCCTTGCTCATGTGTTGAATCCTTTCGTGTCGATCCTCCATCGACGATAACCCATCCGCCGAAAGTACCTCTTCGGTTCGACCCTCGCTGCCTTCGCACGATCGATCAATCGCGATCATCATTCGAAAGGGTTCCGCGGCCGCCGCACTATCGGTTCATGAACCGTTGACAGGCACGCATCGGCCGCCGCAGCGGTGGCGATGATTGCCGAAGGAGCGCGCAGTGGGACACGTAGCGAATGCACCGGCCCATGTGGCGGGCGGCAGACCGGGCCATGGCACCGCGGGCCGCCAGCCGACACGAGAGGCTCTCGACAGGCGATTCGGACACGACGATCCCGGGATGTTCGGAAGAATGTTTCCGGATCTGGATCCGCTCGCCGCGGACGACGCGGCGCTACAGGAACTCGCCGATGCGATGACCGACACCGATCCGGCGAGCGCCGCCGGCAACAACGCCAATGTGCCCGCCGGCTTCACGTATCTCGGCCAGTTCGTCGATCACGACATCACCCTGGATCTGACCGCCCTCGGCGAGAAGGAATCCGATCCGACGGCGGTCGAGAACTTCCGGACGCCCGCCCTGGATCTCGATTCGCTCTACGGTCTCGGACCGGACGGCAGCCGTCATCTGTACGCGCGAAACCCCGGCGATGCCGACGGCAAGAATCCCGGGCCGAAGTTTCTCGTCGGGAAGAACATCAACGTAGCCGCGGGCGGTGTGACCGGCGATCACCGCAACGATTTACCGCGCGGCCCTGAAGGATTCGCGCTGGTCGGCGATCATCGCAACGACGAGAACCTCGTCGTCGCGCAGACGCACGTCGCGCTGCTGAAGTTCCACAACAAGGTCTGTGACACCCTGGCTGGCGGAGGCCGATCCCCGGAAGCCATCTTCGCGGAAGCGCGTCAGATCGTCACGTGGCACTATCAATGGCTCGTGCTCCACGACTGGGTCGAGCGCGTCACCGAAAAAGGGATCGTCGCCAGGATCCTGGAGAACGGGCGCCACTTCTATCGGTTCAAGCGCACGCCCTTCATGCCGGTGGAGTTCTCGGCCGCTGCGTATCGCCTCGGTCACAGCATGGTGCGCGAGGCGTACAGCCACAACCGGATCTTCACGGCGGGCGGCCTGGCGCCGGCCACGCTGGCGCTGTTGTTCCGCTTCACCGGTCTCTCCGGCGGCATCGTCGGCGATCTGGCGCCAAATCCGCCGACGGCTCCGACGCCCATCTCCGTGCTGCCGAGCAACTGGATCATCGACTGGCGCCGTTTCCACGAAGTGGCGCTGCCGAATCCACCGGACGTCGCCTTCAATCAGTCGCGCAGGATCGATCCGTTTGTCGTGCCGACGCTGCACAACCTGCCAGGCGGCGGCGGGAGCCTTCCGTTCCGCAATCTGAAGCGCGGTGTGATGCTCGGGCTGCCATCGGGACAGGCGATCGCCAGAGAGATGCGGATCCACAATCCGCTGACGCCGGACGAAATCGCGACCGGGCCCGACGGAGCCATCGCGAAGAAACACCGGTTCCATCTGCACACGCCGCTCTGGTACTACATCCTGAAGGAAGCCGAGCAGCGCGGCAACGGCGAGCGGCTCGGCCCGGTGGGCGCGACGATCGTCTCGGAGGTGTTCGTCGGTCTGGTGCAAGGCGATCAGCGTTCGTTCCTTGCCGTGAAAGGCAAACACTGGACGCCCGAGCTGCCGTCGAAGACGCCAGGGGATTTCACGATGGCCGACCTGCTGCGCTTTGTTGGAGATATCAGCCCGATCGACAACATCACGACGGTCTAGCTGTATCCTTGTGACTCGAAGTGCGTCGGCGCCATTGCCGACGCACTGGCCCCGCTCTGAGAGTCATGCTGCCAGCGGCATCGCACTGACGTGGTCCCTCAAACGCTGACCGTGCTTGCCGCGATTCGTCCCGGCGAGGAGCCGCGGCTTCGCGAAATCCTCCGTCCGATCGGGGACGATATCGGCGGCGGGCGGTCGACCCAGGCCGCCGCCCGCGTCCGCATCGAGTTCACGCGCAGCCGCCGCATCCATTTCGCCCGCTTCGCGATCCTGGCCGATCCGGATCGAGGCCCGGGCCGTCAACGTCTCCTCTACTCGGCGACCTATGACGGCGATCTCGATTCTCACCTCGCCGAACTGACGTCGATCACCTCGGACATGGACGCGATCTGGGGCCGCTGCGAGGCGTACGCCGGCGCCGCCAGCTTCGCGCGCTTCATCCGTGCGCACGCGCTCGGGCCCGCAGCCTTCTACATCGCGTTTCGCGACGAGACGGTCCAGAGCATTCAGGATGCGATCGCCCTCAGGCGCCAGGCGGAAACGCTGGCTGATTCCAACCCGGGCAGCCCGTTCGTCTCGATTCTGTCCCGTCTCACCTCGCGCTCGGACTCGGGCGACAACGTGCGCCGCGGTCTCGAGGCCGCCGTCCGTTTCATCGTCGATGGTGTCCGCCGTCTGGCCCGCGGGCTCCCGATTGTGATCGACATTATCGACGTCATCGTTCGGTACGGGTTTGCAAACGCGCTCTATGCGGCGCGGAAGACCACGGCGAGCCTCAATCGGTACACGGTGATCCAGTGGGTGAACCGGTTGACGGACAATCGGCTGCCGCCGCGACGATCGGCCTACTCGAGTGTGCCGCTCGACAACTGCGCGCCACGCGCGCCGATCGTGCCCGGCGACGAGGTGCCATCAGGTCCGGATGCCGGGTTGCCGTCGGCATTCAGGGAGGACGCCGTTACCCAGAACCAGCTGACGCTCGTGACGGTGATAACGCCCGGTCAGGTGAACAAGGTTCGCGCGGTGATGGCCGCCATCGATGCGCTCGCAAAACGGCTCGCGCCGCCCGGCTCGCTCATCGGCGTCAGCACCATTCACTTCGTCAAGTGGCTGGTCCTTGACGAAGGCCGCCGCCTGATGATGGTCAGCGACTACGACGGATCGTGGGAAAGCTACATCGACGAATTTGCCGAAATGATCCAGTCGGGCCTGGACGCCATCTGGGAGACGGCGTACGGGTATCCGCCGGATGGCGCGCGCGATGTTCCCGCGTTCAAGACGTTCCTTCGAAATCACCAGGTGCCGTCCGAGGTGTTCTTCAGCGCGTATCCCGAGGAGACGGTCTTGAACATGACAAACGATCTGCGCTTTGTGCGTGCCTGTGCCGCCGGCATCGGCGGCGAATTGCAGACCGCGCTTCAGCGGTTGTAACGTGGCGACACTCCCGGCGACGCGGCTGTCAGAAAACACGCTCGCCGACATCCAGGGTTTCATCACCAGCGGATACGGACACCTGTCGTACGCCGCGTACTTGTTCCTTCAGTTTCACGATGCCGCTCGAGCGCAGCGATGGCTGGCCGCAATCGGTCCGGCCGTCACGTCGGCACGGTCGTGGCCGACCTTGCCGAGCGGGGAGAAACTGAAGCCGTCCATCGCGCTGAACATCGCGTTCACTGCCGAGGGCCTTGCCGCGCTCGGGCTGCCCCCCGGTGTGCTGTGCACGTTCCCCGTCGAATTTCAGCAGGGCATCACGCAAGAGCAGCGGTCGAAGATTCTCGGCGACACAGAAGAGAGCGACCCCGCCGTGTGGGAACTGGGCGGGCGAGGGCAGCCGCCGATTCACGCTGTCGTCATCGTGCATGCGCGATCGGCGGAG
>DASSGK010000430.1:0-4940 GCA_035693505.1 Vicinamibacterales bacterium | reverse complement strand
GCTGTCGAAGGCGATCGGCGCGCTCGGCGGCTACGTCGCCGGCAGCCGCGCGCTGATCGAGTTCCTCTATCATCGAGCGCGGCCGTTTCTCTTCTCCACCTCGCATCCGCCTGCCGTCGCCGCGGCCTGCATCGCGGCGGTCGACGTCCTCGAGCAGGAGCCGCAGATCATCGAACGCCTCTGGGAAAACACGCGGTTCTTCAAGGCCGGCCTGAAATCGCTCGGGTTCAACACCGGTTTGAGCGAGAGCCCCATTACGCCGGTGATCGCCGGCGACGGCGCGCTCGCGATGAAGTTGTCGGATCGCTTGTTCGAGGAGGGCGTGTTCGCGCAGGGAATCGCGTTCCCCACCGTGGCGCGCGACAAGGCGCGCGTGCGTACCATCGTCACAGCCACGCACACCCGCGACGAGCTTCAGTTCGCGCTGGACGTGTTCGCGAAGGTCGGACGGGAGCTTGGACTCATCTAAAGTGAGAAGGTAGAAGTGAGAAGGTAGAAGTTAGAAGTTAGAAGTAAAAGGCAGAAGTTAGAAGTTGTGAACCACACCCATCGACCGTCGCGCCTGGCTGATTTCTTCGACAACTACACGAAGGATCTGACCGCCGAGGATTTTCAGCGGCTGTTCACGCGCGACGCCCGCGACGCGTACAAGTTCTTCACGCGCGGGCGCGATGCCGACGCCATGCAGCGGATGCCGTGGCACCGCCGCCTCATCGCCGAAGTCCGCATCCTGTTCCTCGCGTTTTCGATGAAACTGTCGCCGCCGCGCCGTATCGTGTTCGGCGCGGCCCTGGTGTTCGCGGTAATTGGCACGATCAACCTGTTCAGCGGCGTCGGCATCATCGAGATTGTGCGGCTGCCGTTTCTGGGCGGCGTCGGTGTGCCCGGCCCTCTCCTGCATGACGGCGCCTGGTCGCTGCTGTTTGCGTTCGCGCTGATGAATCTGCTGGTGCTGCTCGAAGTCGCCGACCGGCTGTCGCTGAAAAACGATCTCGAGATCGCGCGCGACATCCAGCAGGCCATGCTGCCGAACGGTCTCTACACGGCTCCAGGCGTGGAAACCGTCGGCATGAGCCGGCCCGCCAACACCGTCGGCGGCGATTTCTACGACATCCTGCCGCTGGACGATGGGCGGCTCGTGATTACGCTGGGCGACGTGGCGGGAAAAGGAAGTCCGGCCGCGTTGTTGATGGCGCTGCTCCTCGCGATGCTCCGGACGCTCGTGGACGAAAAGCTGGAGCCGGCCGATCTCGTCACGCGCCTCAACGTCCAGGTCTGCCGCCACGCGCCGGGCAGCCGTTTCATCACGCTCTTCTACGCGGTGTTCGATCCGCGGACGGGATCGCTGACCTACGTCAGCGCGGGCCACATGCCGCCGCTCCTCCTGCGGGGCGACGGGAGCTGCGATCGTCTGACGGACGGCGGCATCTCGCTCGGCATGTTCGAACAGTCGACGTACACGACCGGGCACGTCGTCATTCAACCGGAAGATCTGTTCGCCGTGTACAGCGACGGCATCACCGAGGCGGAAAATCCCAAGGGCGTGCCGTTCGACGAGATCGGCCTCGAAACGGCGCTCAAAGCCAGCCAGCACGACGACAGTCTCTCCGCGGTCGGCGCCGCCGTCGTTCGTGCCGTGGAGCGCCATACCGACGAGCATAAGTTCGCCGACGATCTCACGATCCTCCTGCTCCGCCGCTGCGCCGCGCCGGCTGCCGCCGGCGTCTAACCCGCGATCACGTCTGTAGGGCAGGGCCAGGCCCTGCCGTGTGGTACGACCTGAAGGTCGTCCCCACCCAAGCATTTTTTCGAGTGGTATCACGCGGGAACGACCGACTGGTATCAGATTCACTCTTATCGCAGCCGCGGATCCCGGATCCGAACAGCCGTAGATTCGTCCTGGCGGCGACGAAAAGGATGCGGCTCCATCGCGTACCCGTCCACCGGCGCTCTAAGATAGGAGCCTGACAGAGACCACGTGTTGAAAACGCATTGGATGACTGTCGTGCTGCTGGCGATCACCATGGGCGCAGCCGTGCCTGCGCGCGCCCAGGACGACGAGAGCCTGCAGCTCCTGATGCGGCGAATCGAGCGGGTGGTTCGCGCGGGCGACACGTCTGCCTTCTTCGCCATGCTGTCGGCCGGCGCCGACCGTCAGAAAGCGAGTGAGTTCGCGAGCAGCGAGCTGATGCCCGGCGTCAATCGCAGCGTGGTGCAGGAGCGCGATCGCGCTCCCCTCGCGGGCGCGTCGGACAACGGCTACCGGATCATGCTCGACGTCATGGCCGAGTTCGGCTCGCGGGCGAGGATCGCCACGTGGCGCATCGACGTGAAACGTACCGGTGCAGCCGGCGCCGAGAACGAGTGGACCATCGCGGACGAAGAACGTGTTTCGTCGGTCGAGAGCATCTACCGTCTGACGCTGAACGCGACGAAACAGTACGCGGCTCACGATCTGAAAATCGCCGCGGAAGATCTCGACCTGACGCTCACGGAAGGATCGGTATTCGTCGCGGAGATCGACGCGGGAGCGACGGCTGTCGTGCTCCTCGGCAAGGGGACGCTCAATTTTCACCCTGCCCCGGCGACGGAAAAGGGCCAGGTCAAGATTTTCTGCGGGAACGAGACGCTCGAGGCCCGCTTCGACACCGCGTACATCAGACTGAACCCTGCAGATTTCGAATCGTTCTTCAGTGCGTCGTCACTTCAAGCGGTGCCCGTGGACGCGCGGACCCTGAAGCGCGCGCAGGAGGTGTTTCGCGAGGAATCGCCGAAGTCGTTCGTCATCGACCTGGGCGATCTCAGCCGCGATCCGTGGACGCTGCTGCCTGGCCAGGGCGACTTTCTTGCGGAGATGCGCACGCGCCGATACGACCCGCTGACCTACGCGCGCTCGGGCACGGAGGCCGAAGACATCACGCTCTTCGACCGCAAGCGGCATCACAACATCGCCATCTACGCGTCGAAGGTCAAGCTGGCGCAGCGCGGGCCGACGTACAACGAAGACGACCTGGTCGACTACGACATCCTCGACTACGACATCGACGTCGCCGCGACACCAGACCGGCAATGGATCGACGGGCGCGTCCAGATTCGCCTGAAGGTCCGTTCCTACATCGTTGGAACGCTGACGTTCAGGCTGGCCGATTCGCTGGTGGTGCAATCGATCGTCAGCTATCAGTACGGCCGCCTGTTCGGCATCCGCGTGAAGAACCAGAACACGCTGGTCGTGAACCTGCCGACACCGCTCAGCCGCGACAACGAGTTGTCGCTCACGATCGCCTATGCCGGCCGTCTCGAACCGCAAACGCCCGATCGTGAAGCGCTCGCGCTGCTCGAACCAGGTCAACCGCCGCGATCCGAAGATCAGCCGCTCCTCATCACGCCGGAGGCGAGCGCGCTCTACAGCAGCCGCAGCTTCTGGTATCCGCAGGCCCCCGTCAGCGACTACGCGACCGCGCGCATCCGCATCTCGGTGCCGCCGGCCGTGGACTGCGTGGCCAGCGGCGAGCTGGATGCCGGTTTTCCGGCGATCCTCCCGGCGAAGGATCCTGCGCAGAACCGCAAGATCTATCTCTTCACGGCGACACAGCCGCTGCGCTACCTCGCGTTCATCATGAGCCGCTTCTCGCGCGCCGAAACCGCGACCATCGGCTTTCCGGGCGATGGCCAGCCGGGCATCTCCGGAAAGAGATATCGAAGCCTCAATCTGTCGGTCGAAACCAACCCGCGCGAGGTGCAGCGCGGGCGCGAGATCGCGGATCGCGCGGCCGACATCGCCCTGTTCTACGAATCGTTGATCGGCGATTCGCCGTATTCGAGCTTCACCGTGGCCGTGGTCGAAAGCGATCTGCCCGGAGGACACAGTCCCGGCTATTTCGCGATGCTCAACCAGCCGCTGCCGACGTCGCCGCTCGTGTGGCGCAACGATCCGGCCGCGTTCAGCAACTATAACGACTTCTTCATCGCCCACGAGCTCGCGCATCAGTGGTGGGGCCAGGCAGTCGGCTGGCGCAACTATCACGAGCAGTGGCTCAGTGAGGGGTTCGCGCAGTATTTCGCCGCGCTGTACGCGCAGCATCAGAAGGGTGACGACGCGTTCGAGTCGATGCTGCGGCAGCTGCGAAAGTGGAGCATCGAAACCAGCGATCAGGGGCCCGTGTCTCTCGGATATCGGCTCGGCCACATCCGGGGCGAGAGTCGCGTGTTCCGCGCGCTGGTCTACAACAAAGGCGCCGCGGTGCTGCACATGCTCCGGCGGCTGGTCGGCGACGAGGAGTTCTTCCGGGGACTGCGTCGTTTCTATCGCGAGTCGCGTTTCCGCAAGGTCGGCACCGACGACTTGCGGGTGGCAATGGAAAAGGAGAGCGGCAAGACGCTGAACCGCTTCTTCCAGCAATGGATCTTCGGCTCGACGATCCCGAAGGTGCGGGCCGGTTATCGCATCGACGGCACGGACGTCGTCGTGCGCGTTGAGCAGCTCGGCGAAGTATTCGACCTGCCCGTGACCATCACGCTGCAGTACTCGGATCGCAAGCCGGTGGACGTGCTCATTCCCGTCACCGAGCAGTCCGTCGAACGCCGGCTGCCGCTGGCAGGCACGCTCCGCGGCGTCGAGATCAGCAAGGACGATGGAATGGTGGCGGAGATCGTCAAGGGGAGTTGACGGGCGGATCACGAAAAGATCATTCGCGGATGGGATTTATGCACAACCGCTTGCGCGCTCTTCGGTCCCTCGTGCATGTTGCCCTTCTCATCCTGCTGACGGCGGCCGCCGCTCAGGCGGACGAGATCAAGGTGATGACCTCGGGCGCATTGTCCGCGGCGCTGCGTGAGCTGGTGCCGGCGTTCGAGCGCGCGTCAGGTTCGACGCTGACGATCGTGTCGGGCGGATCGGTGGCGGGCGCGACCGACTCGATCCCCGATCGCCTGCAACGCGG
>DASSGK010000429.1:0-5542 GCA_035693505.1 Vicinamibacterales bacterium | reverse complement strand
CGGTATCGAAAAAGCGGTCGAGGCCCTCGCCGGCGAGATCAAGCGCATGTCGAAACCGGTCAGTGGCAACATGGTCGCTCAGGTCGGCACCATCTCTGCCAACAACGACGAGACGATCGGCAAGATCATCGCCGACGCGATGGATAAAGTCGGCAAGGACGGCGTGATCACGGTCGAAGAGGCCAAGAGCATGGAGACGTCGCTCGACGTCGTCGAAGGCATGCAGTTCGACCGCGGCTACCTGTCGCCCTACTTCGTGACCGATCCGGAGCGGATGGAAGTCGTGCTCGAAAACCCGGTGATCCTGATCCACGAGAAAAAGATCAGCTCTATGAAGGATCTGCTCCCGGTGCTCGAGCAGGTGGCGCGCCTCGGCCAGCCGCTCTTGATCATCGCGGAGGACATCGAGGGGGAAGCCCTGGCCACGCTCGTGGTCAACAAGCTTCGGGGCACCCTGCACGCCGCCGCCGTCAAAGCGCCGGGCTTCGGCGACCGTCGGAAGGCGATGCTCGAAGACATTGCGACGCTCACGGGAGGCAAGGCGATCACCGAGGACCTCGGTCTCAAGCTCGAGAACCTGAAACTGGAGGACCTCGGCAAGGCCAAGAAGGTCACCATCGACAAGGACAACACGACAATCGTGGAAGGCGGCGGCAGCGCCGATGCGATCCAGGGGCGCGTGAAGCAGATCCGTGCGCAAGTCGAGGACACGACGTCGGACTACGACCGCGAAAAGCTGCAGGAGCGGCTGGCAAAACTGGTCGGCGGCGTCGCCGTCATCAAGGTCGGTGCAGCCACCGAAACCGAGATGAAGGAAAAGAAAGCGCGCGTCGAGGACGCGATGCACGCGACGAAGGCGGCGGTCGAAGAGGGGATCGTCCCCGGTGGCGGCGTGGCACTGCTCCGCGCGTCCAAGGTCCTCGACGGTTTGAAGCTCGGCGGTGATCAGCAGATCGGCGTCAACATCGTCAGGCGCGCGATCGAAGAACCGATGCGGTGGATCGCCACCAATGCGGGCCACGAAGGATCCATCGTCGTGCAGCGCGTGCGCGAAATGAAGGATTCCGAGGGCTTCAACGCCCTGACCGACACCTACGAAGATCTCGTCAAGGCCGGCGTGATTGACCCGGCGAAGGTCGTTCGCTCGGCGCTCCAGAACTCCTCATCGATCGCGTCCTTGCTGCTCACCACCGAGGCGCTGATCTGCGATATTCCTGAAAAGAAAGAGGCGCCCATGCCAGGCGGAGGCGGTATGGGCGGGATGTACTGACACCAGCGAGCCCGGCCGGAACATCCGACCGGGCTCTGCGATGTCGAGGAGATGCGCCGATCACCTCGAAAAGGCTGACCGGTCGTCTGTCAGTCTGACGGGTCGTTCGCAGCGAGCTTGACCAGTCGCTCCAGGGCCTTCTTCTTCAACTCCGTGGCGGCTCGTGCGATGTCGACTTCCCCGACGCGTTCGACGTGCGGAACTCGTCGATCAAGCGCCGCGATCAGTTGGCGCAAGTGGCGTTGCGCGCGTGTCCGGTCACCGTCAACGGCTGGTTTCCTGTTGGCCATTGAATCTCAGAATCGGCTGGAATCGCCGCTGAAGCCAACAATGATCGAATCCATGCACGCACCTTGCTTAACAGGGATGCGTCTTGACCGTCGACCTACCGCGGTTCCATGTTCACCCCGAGTGCATGGTCTCATTCGTCTCGCCCGCGATCTCAGTGGGATGGAGCGTGGTGCGCCACAGCCTCACCAGAAAGCCCGCCCGATGACTGCGCGCGCGCTCGCCCGGCGCGCCTCCCCCCTCGAGCTCGCGTTCCAGCGTTTCGCGATCCGACACGACCACCGTCTGCGCGATCGGCGTCGTCCGCGTCTCGGCGTCACCGATCGGCCGAGACGCCGGACGGACAGGGCGAACGTCCCACCCGCCTGGAATCAACACCGGCGAGCCGCTGTGAGCGGCGCGCTGAAGAAACAGCACGGTCGATTCCGCCGGTGTCCTCGATACGGTCATCGCTGCGACCATTCGACGAATGCCGGAGGAATCTCGTTGCGCACGATCATGACGCGCATGATGCGATCGTCACGGAGCAGCGTTGCGGACCCCACTCGTGCCGCTTCGATCGTCGGGTAACGGGCCCAGGCGGCGGCCAGATCGCTCGCCGAGCCGCGTCGCATCGTAGTAATCAACTTGAACATGACCACCCTCGAGTCCAGTCTCGCCGGATGAGACCCTCCGCGATGTCTCGAATTGCACAGCATGAGCCTGAGCCCACACCAACGGAAGCTGTCCGAATGAGGTCACCGCCGGCGTGAGGATCGGCAGTTGTGACTGCACGGCCGTGACGGGCTTTCTGTCTACATCTCTTGCGTGCGGGAGCGTGTGCTGTGTGGTACAGCGCGACGGTTGCGACTCGCGTACTGTGTGGCTGATGCTCGAGTGGTTGTGGAAGCGCCGATCGTCGACCGCCGATCCCCCAAGGATTTTCGGGGAGATGTGCACGCTGCCGAGTGGCAGGATGTCCGGACCGTATCTGCTGCTCTATACGTATCTGGATCAGCGCTACGCGGATACGCTCGTCCTGACATTCGCCCAGATCGAGGATCTCCTCGGCTTCGCGTTGCCGGATGCCGCGCGCCTGCGCCGTGAATGGTGGACGGACGCGGCGATCGACGCCGGCGGTTCGAACTACTCCGACGCCTGGATCCTGGCCAAGCGGACGGCGGTCCCGAATCTTCCCGCGCGCATCGTCGTCTTCGCACGCGCCTGCTGAGCGGCCGAGGGCTGTTCGATTGTGCACACCCGGGCCGCGCGCGGGGACCTACGATGATTCGTGAGAGAGGACTGACGTGTTGAGGCCGTCGTCTCAGAGATTTCCGTCAAGGCGTGAGCCGACGGCGGAACCGGATGAAGCGGCCGCTCCGCTCGAGACCGCGCATCCTCCTGCCGCTGTGCCCATCGCGCAGAGCCGCGCGCTTGTGCGCGACCTGCTCTTCCTGGCGGCAGTAGCCGCCGGCGTCTGGGTCGCCTACAGGCTCGGACGCATCATCCTGGTACTGGCTCTTGCCGTGTTCTTCGCGTACGTGATCGCGCCGCTCGTGGACTTCCTCCAGCGGCCAGTGACCGTGCGCGGGCATGTGCGGCGTCTCACGCGAGGGGCCGCTATCGCTGTCGTCTACTTGGTGCTTGGCGGCGCCGCCGGCGCTGGAACGGCAGCGCTGTGGCCGAGCGCCACGCGCCAGCTCGATGAGGCCATTGCCAGCGGTCCCTTGTACACGGAGCAGTTCCGGGTCTGGGAGCACGGGTGGGTGCGGTATTACGAGCGGCTGCGGATCCCTCTGGAACTGCGCCATAGCATCGACCAATCGGTGCTCGGCGCCGGGGATGCTGCCGCCGGATACGCACACGGCTCGCTGCTGGCGCTCCTTGGCGCGCTTTCGGACATTCCGTGGCTGATGCTGGTACCCCTGCTGGCGTTTCTGTTGCTGAAGGACGCCACCGCAATCCGGCGCACGCTCGTCCTGGCGCTGCCGCACCGGGTCCGGCTGCGCGGTCATCGGCTCTTCGAGGAGCTCAACGCCACGCTCGCTTCCTATGTCCGCGCGCAACTCATCGCGTGCGTGATCGTCGGCACGCTGTGCGGAATCGGCCTGGCCGCGCTGGGAAATCCGTACGCGATTCTGCTGGCGATATTCGCGGCCGTCTGTGAGTTCGTGCCGCTGATCGGACCGATCGTCGTCGCAACCGTCGCCGTGGGGATCGCTGCGCTGCACGACCCGATGCGGGCCGTCTGGACGGCGGTGTTCCTGGCGGTGCTGCGAGTGGTAGAGGACTACGCGATCTACCCGCGCCTCATCGGCAGCAACATCGATCTGCATCCACTGGTGATCATTCTCGCGGTCCTGGCCGGCGCCGAGCTCGATGGCATCGCGGGAGTCTTCATCGCCGTCCCACTCGTCGCGCTCACGACGGTCGCCGCGCGTCACTGGCTGGAGTGGCGTGGCCGTGATGCCGAGGGCTCAGCGACGACATAGGTCTCGGCGCTTACGACGCGAGCGAGATCCGGCCATGCTTGCTGCGGAGTGGATGATGAACACGCCGCGTGGCGTCGTGAAACGACTGTCAATTCGAGCCGGGTTTGTTCGCGTCGCGGACAGCACGGAGGGTGCGCCGCATTTCCTCGACGACCTTCATGTGCGCGGCTGTCGCTTCCAGCGTGTCGGCCGTGGCACGTACCGCGTCGATCGCCGCGTCTCGCGCGGCTTCCGCCTCGTGCCTGGCACTCTCGGCCGCGTTGCGCGCGTCCTCTGACACGGATCGAGCTTCCTCTGCGAGGCGCCTGAATTGCTCCGCAGCGCTCCGCAGCGACTCGGCCGAATTGCGGTGTTCTTCGGTGAGCCGACGGTCTTCCTCGGCGCTCTGCCGGCCGTCTTCGGCCTTCTCCCTGGCGCCCTCGGCGGTCTGGCGATGCTGCTCCGGAGCGATGGGTTCGTTAGGCAATTCCAGACCCCTACTTCTCAATCGACTCGGTGATAGTCGACTTCCCGGACGACACCGCCATCATGATTCCGACGCCCATGGCCACGAGCACGCCGACGATGATCCAGACAGGGGCCACACGCCCGAGCATGCCGATCTGCCACAAAGCGAGGCCGAGCCCGAGGACGAGGACGAAGTATCCAGACAGGAACAGATGAATGGATCGCATGTACCGGCTCCTTCCGACCATCGACAGACTAGCAACCGCTGCGCGCCGGCGCTGTCCGATTCAGCACACTTCGGTGAAGGTGGTGCGCTCACACTACGGACGACGAACCGCTCGGCAGGCTCGCAGGTTGCCCCGCTCAGGCCGATCTGCTCGTGCGGCTGACGCGCCCGCGTCGTGTGCAATAACGCACAAGCGGCGCAGGACGCCACGCGTACAGTGGGTCCATCGTGACCCAACACCGAGGAAGAACAGCAACCATGAAGACGATAGCCTTCGCCCTCGCGATTCTCTGCGCGGCGCTTGGAACGGCATGCAGCCGCGACGCGCAGGCGATGGATGCCCAGCAGATCGAACAGCAGTACGGCGTGTCGGGTGGCTATACGGACACGGTCGCGACCTCAGACGGTCCGGTGCGAGGTACGCTCGTGCCGATCACGCTCGCAAACGGTCGCCAGGGCCAGTTGTTCATTCCGCAGAGACAGAGACCCGGGGCGCACGCGGTGTATCTCCGCGACGATCAGGGGTTGCATCCCGTTCGACTCACAGACGACGCGAGACGCGATGATGTGGTCCAGTCACCGAGCGTCGTCGATCGGCGGCCTGAACCGGAGCATGCAAACAAACGATCGTGGGAGAAGGAAGCGCTGATCATCGGCGGAAGCGCCGGCGCCGGAACGGCGATCGGCGCGATGGCCGGCGGCAAGAAAGGCGCGGGCATCGGCGCGGCCGCCGGCGGCGTCGGAGGTCTGATCTTCGACCTCGTGACGCGGGACAAGAAATGACCCGGTACTAGTCGCGCGCGATCACGGTCCGGAGGCCCCGATGGACCGTCAAGCCGG
>DASSGK010000428.1:0-6045 GCA_035693505.1 Vicinamibacterales bacterium | reverse complement strand
CATCGACCGGCCGTGACCTGCGCGGCGAATTCCTGCCGCTGTATTCGCAGACCGCGGAGCACTCGTGGTATCAACCCGCAATCATCTACGTCACCGCGCTCACCTTGAAGCTTCTGCCGTTTTCGGAGTGGTCGGTGCGTGTTCCCACGGTCTGCCTCGGCATCATCGACGTGGCACTGATGTACCTGGTGGCGGCGCACCTGTTCGGCAGTCCGTCGTTCGGCGCGATCGCGGCCGGCATGCTCGCGCTGTCGCCCGCGCACTTCATCCACAGCCGTTACGGCATGGACTATCTCTATCCTGTCCCGTTCGTCCTGGCGTGGCTGCTGTGCCTGGTCTTGTACAACGAGCGTGGGCGGAGCTGGCTGCTGGCGGCCGGCGGGACCCTGCTCGGCGTCGGCTTCTACAGCTACATCGCCGCGATCGTTCTGATGCCGATCTACGTTGCGCTGACCTGCGTGATGCTCTCACGGCAGAAGGCGCCGCGCCGACTGCTGGTCGTGACGCTGGCCGGATTCGCGCCCTGGCTCGTCCCGTTTGCGGTCTGGATCGCTCGGCACCCCAACGTCTACCGCGCCACCGTCGAAAAGTACGGGCTGTACGACCCGCAGACGATGGATGCGGTACAGGGGTTTCGATCCTTCATCAGCTACGAAAGCATCAGCGCGCGGTTGTCGGATCTGTGGAATTTCTACAACCCGTCGTTTCTCTTCTTCGGCAGCGGGACGAAGCTGATGTTTTCGACCAACCGCGCGGGCGTCTTCCTGGTGCCGGTCGCGGTATTCCTGGTGATCGGGATCGTCGAGGCCTGGAAGCATCGCGCGTCGTCGATCAACCTGATCCTTCTCGTCGGTTTCTTTGCCGCACCCGTGGCGGCCTTGATTGTTGCCGAGGAACACGCCATCTTCCGGGCGCTCGTCGTGCTGCCGTTCGGCGTGCTCCTCGCGACGCTCGGCGTCCAGCGCACATGGACCGCGGTGACGAGGACGCCGTTGCGGTGGATCTATCTACCGGCGGCGGTGCTGACGCTGGCCGTCGGCACGGCGTACGGCGGGTGGACGCTGGCGACGCAAGGCCGGCTCACCTCGTCGACGGCGCCGCTGCTGGTGCTGTGCGTCGTCATCTGGATTGTCGGAGCCCTCATCGATCGTTCGCGAGGGTGGCGCCCGGTGGCGTGGTGTCTGCTCGCGCTCATGCCGCTGCAGTTCGGAGCGTTCTGGCGCGACTATTTCTCCGACTATCGCGTGCGATCGGGGTACTGGCTTGGCGGCAACATCCGCGGCGCGCTCGAAGAGATCATCGCGCTCGACCAGAACCAACGTGTCCCGGGCGTCTACTTTGCCACGCTGCGCTCATCGGCCGGCCAGGTGGACGGCCGCGATCAGTACATCGACGCCTACTGGAAATTCTATTTGACGAAACACCACCGGCAGGAGCTCCTGCCGCTCACGACGCCGTTCGACGGTCGCGACACGAGTGCGATACCGCCGGGCAGCCTCGTGCTCGCGAACGTCGGCAACCGGCTGGTGGACGTCCTCGTGCAGCGAGGGGACCTCTCCGTCCGCAAGGCGGTTGATGAACTGGACGGCGTCCCTTTCTTCCTGGTGCTCCAGCGGTGACACGGACGTCGTGGCTCCTCGCCATTGAAATGGTGGCGATTGCCGCCGCCCTGATCGTGTCTCTCGATCTCCGCGAGCACGGACGCGTTGCGCCGCTTGGCGGCGTGAACGAGTGGGGGTATCGTGGTCCGGTGGCGCGACAGCGCCAGCCGAACGAGGTTCGGATCGCCATCGTCGGCGGCACGCGCGCCTTCGGGTGGGGCGTCCCGGCCTCAGCGCTGCCGGCGGAGCTCAGGCGCCTGATCATGTTGACGACGGATCGGGCGGGCGGCGATGTTCGGCCCATCGTTGTGGTGAACCTCGGACGAATGGGCGCCCTTCCTGGCGCGTATCCGGAGATCATCGAACACTACGCGTATCTGCGGCCCGACTTCGTCTGCCTGTATGACGACCTCGGCGTGCAAGGCGGATCCCCTCTGACGGGTACAGCACATACTTCCGGGATTTATCAATTGACCGGTTATGCGCCGGCGTTGCCGCTTGTCTCCCGTGAGAAAGGCATGGCCCTGCGGTTTGGGGATGTGCAGCGCGGCTATGCGAGCGCCGCGTTGGATCCCGATTCAAGCGCGTCCGTGGTGCAACGGGTCGCCGGCAGCGCGCTTCAGTCGGCTGGCCAGGCACTTGCCGGCGTGGACCAGGCGCTGTCTTCCGTGGTTTCGCGAAGCCAACGGTCGGAGCGCCGGACGACGTACGTGGATGAGATGATGGAAGCAATTGAGTCGGCGCATCGGCATGCCCGCGGCGTCGTGGTGGTGACGAGCCCGGCAGACACCGTTGAGCAACGCGTGAACTCGCAGGCACTGCAGCCTCGACTCGAGCGGCTCGCCGGATCCGAGTCGTGGTTGCGCCGGGTGAATCTCGGCGAGGACGCTAGACTGTCGAGCGACGCGGAATTGCGCCTCGACGGATGGAACTACTCGTCGGCCGGAGTTGCTGCTGTGGCCGCCCGGATAGTCCCGGCGCTGCTCAGTCTCGTGCAGTGACCAGATCAAGACCTTCATCGTGGAGGAGTGATGAGTGACGCAAGCAAAGACGACCTGATTCTGGTGACCGGCGCCGGAGGGTTCATCGGCGGCCACCTGGTCGCCGAGCTCCGTCGCCTCGGGCACCGGCGTCTCCGAGCGGTGGACGTCAAACCGATCGACGAGTGGTATCAGAGTTTTCGCGACGTCGACAACCGGATACTCGACCTGCGCGATCGCGAGGCGTGCCTGACGGCGGCCGGTGACGCCCGGGAAATCTACAATCTGGCCTGCGATATGGGCGGAATGGGATTCATCGAGACTCACAAAGCCGAGTGCATGATTTCGGTCTTGATCAACACGCACATGTTGATGGCCGCTCGCGAAGTGAAGGCCGAACGGTTCTTCTACTCGTCGTCGGCGTGCGTGTATGCCGCCGACAAGCAGACCCGCCCGAACGTCGCGCCGCTGAAGGAAGAGGACGCCTATCCCGCCATGCCGGAAGACGGTTACGGCTGGGAGAAGCTGTTCAGCGAGCGGATGTGCCGTCACTTCCGCGAGGACTACGGCCTCGAGACCCGCATCGCGCGATATCACAACGTCTACGGCCCTCACGGTACCTACGAAGGAGGGCGCGAGAAGGCGCCGGCGGCCATCTGCCGCAAGGTCATCGCCGCGCGGCTGGCCGGCGACAACGAGATCGAGGTCTGGGGAGACGGGGAGCAGACCCGCAGCTTCATGTACATCGACGACTGCCTGCACGGCACGCGAGCGCTTCTCGCGAGCGACGTTCGCGAACCGCTCAATATCGGGAGCGACGAGATGGTGACGATCAATCAGCTGATCGACATCGTCGAAGGCATTGCCGGCGTGAAATTGAAGCGACGCTACAACCTGGGCGCGCCCAAAGGCGTGCGCGGCCGCTGCAGCGAAAACTCCCTCATCAAGCAGCAGCTCGGGTGGGCCCCGGCGATCACGCTGCACGATGGCATGGAGAAGACCTACCGTTGGATTCATGACCAGATGGTGACCCCCGCGCCGGCCCGTCGCGTCTACGCCTGAAGCGTGTGAATGTCTGACTCGCTCGTCATCAGCCTGGGTCAACTCAACCCGACGGTGGGAGACATCGCGGGAAACCTTGCGAAGATCCGTCAGGCGCGCGCGGACGCCGGATCCTGCGATCTGTTTGTCTGCAGCGAGCTGGCACTGATTGGTTATCCCCCGGAGGATCTGGTCCTTCGTCCGGCAGTCCTGGCCGCCACGCAGCGTGCCGTCGACGGGCTGGCAGCCGACACCGCGACTGGATGCGCGATTCTCGTGACCACACCGTGGGCGGAAGACGGCGCGGTCTATAACGCGGCCGTGCTGTTGACCGAGGGACGAATCGCCGCGATTCGCTTCAAGCATGAGTTGCCCAACTACGGTGTGTTCGATGAGAAACGCGTGTTCGCAGAAGGGCCGCTGCCCGACGTCATCGATTTCCGGGGTGTCCGTCTCGGCATCCCGATCTGCGAGGACATCTGGTACCCGCGCGTGGTCGCACACCTTGCCCGGCAGGGCGCCGAGATCCTGATCGTGCCCAACGGCTCGCCGTTCGAGCGCGAGAAATCCGGGAAGCGCATCGCGCTGGCCGAAGATCGCGTCCGCGAGAGCGGCTTGCCGCTCATCTATATCAACCAGGTGGGCGGACAGGACGAACTGGTCTTCGACGGCGGCTCCTTCGTGATGAACGGCGACGGACGGCTCGCGGCCCGGTGCCCCGTCTGGCACGAGGTGAGCCACAGGACCGCCTGGACCCGCTCTCCCGGAGGGTGGGTTTGTGAGTCGCAGCAACTGGCGCCACTGCCGGCCGAACCGGGGAATACCTATCAGGCCCTGATCGTCGGGCTGCGCGACTACGTCAACAAGAATCGCTTCCCGGGCGTGCTGCTTGGACTGTCCGGCGGCATCGACTCCGCGCTGACAGCCGCGGTGGCCGTGGACGCCCTCGGTCCAGACCGCGTGATGGGCATTCGTCTGCCGTCGCGTTTTACCAGCGACGAGAGCCAGACCGACGCCGACATCTCCGCCACGCGCCTCGGCATCCGGCTCGAGACCATCGCCATCGGGGGTGTGGTCGACGCCGTCGAACAGGCGCTGGCGCCGTTGTTCGCGGGGCGGCAGCGAGACATCACCGAGGAGAACATCCAGGCCCGCGCGCGCGGGCTGCTGTTGATGGCCGTGTCGAACAAGTTTGGCGGGATGGTCGTGACGACCGGCAACAAATCCGAGATGTCCGTCGGCTATGCGACGCTGTATGGCGACATGTGCGGCGGCTATTCGGTCCTGAAAGATCTCTACAAGACCGAGGTCTACGCGCTGGCCGAGTGGCGCAACCGCTGCGTGCCCGAAGGCGCCCTGGGACCGTCGGGGGAGGTCGTCCCGCGGAACGTGCTGACGAAGGCACCCACCGCCGAGTTGCGACCCAACCAGAAGGATCAGGATTCGCTACCTGAGTACGCCGAGCTCGACGCTATGCTGGCCGGCCTCGTCGAGCAGGAACGGAGCGTCGACGATATCGCCAACGACGGCCACGCGCGTGACGTCGTGAGCCGCACGCAGAACATGTTGTTTTCTGCGGAGTACAAACGCCGTCAAGCGCCGCCCGGCGTGAAGACGTCGAGCCGCAGCTTCGGACGAGACCGGCGATATCCCATCACAAACCGCTTTCGCGACGTGTGAGCATCCCGAGCGGCGCCGGTCTGCAACATCGTCCCAGCACGTGAAACACGCGTTATGTTGAATGACTCGACCGTCGGGTCTGGCACTGCGTTCACGCCCGGACGGGCGTACTGGAACCAGCGCGCCAGACTCGGTGCGGCGCGAGATCGTCTGCTCACGCTGAGCCGTACCGTCGGGCGGCCGTCAGACCTGGCGCCGTATCAGTTTGCGCAGCTCGTCGCCGGATGTCTGGAATTCAAGCCGGATCTGATCCTCGAGCTGGGACGGGGATTTGGCAATTCGACGTGCGCGTTCACCGAAGCCGCCAACCTGCTCGGAGACGTCACGCGGACGCGTGTCGTGAGCCTGTGCAAGAGTCGTGAGTGGCACACGCTCACCAGGCCGGCGTTGGCGCCGGTGGTCGGGGACAGCTGGTTCGCACCTCTCGAAGCGCTTACCACCGACATCCTGACGTTCGACTACCGTTCCTACTTGTCCGGAGCTCAGAGGGTGATCGTGTTCTGGGACGCACACGGATTCGAGATCGCGGAATGCGTGCTGGGAGCCATCCTGCCGCTCCTTGCCGACCGGGCCCATCTCGTGTTCATGCACGATCTGTCGGACATTCGGTACTGCCCGCCATCACTCGCCGACTACGGTGAGCGCGGGATGTGGAAGGGCGAGAGCGCCGGCGACGCGAGGCTGCGCATCGGCATCGTCGACTCCGCCGTTGCGCAGGCGATCTCGGTGATCGATTTCTCGGG
>DASSGK010000427.1:0-2648 GCA_035693505.1 Vicinamibacterales bacterium | reverse complement strand
AACGCGCGCGAGGCTTTGAAGCCGTTCCTGGATCAAGGCTCGCGGCAGGGCGAAGCGCTGTTCTTCTACGCAGTAGCGACGCGTGAGATCGGCGGTCACGAAGAGTATCTGCGCGTCGTGCGCCGGATCGTCGCGGAGTTTCCGAACCAGAGCTGGGCGGAGGAAGCGCTGAACAATCTCGCCACGTACTACCTCGTGCAGGGCGACGACGAAGGCGCCGAGCAGGCATTCCGCGAGATGTATGAGAAGTTTCCGACCGGTCACTATGCCGAGCGCGCGGCGTGGAAGATCGGCTGGTGGGCGTACCGAAGCGAGAACTACGCAGAGACCGTGCGAGTATTCGAAGGCGCAGCCGCGGCCTTTCCGCGCTCGGACTACCGTCCGCCGTGGCTGTACTGGTCCGGGCGCGCGCACGAGGCGCTGCGGGAACCGGCGGTCGCCGAGGCTCGCTACAGTCTCGTCACGACCGATTACTTGAACAGCTATTACGGCCGGCTCGCGAGCAAGCGGCTGGACACCGCACGCCCGCAGAAGCGGCTGGTTGCCAGCACCGATCCCGATCCCAAACTGCCGCCGGCGGAAGCGCAGAATCCGGACGCTGCCGTTCAGCCGGTCGAGTTCCCGCCGCTGCCGCCCAACGAAACGATCGTGCGCACGCTGCTCAGCCTCGAGCTCTACGACCAGGCGCTCGACGAACTGCACTACGCGCAGAAAGTCTGGGGCGATTCGGCGCCAATCCAGGCGACGATTGGATGGATCTTCTATCGGCGAGGCGAGCTGCGCGCGGGCATCAACGTGATGAAGCGCGCGTATCCGCAGTATCTGACCGCGGGCGGAGAGAATCTGCCGCCCGAGCTGCTCAAGGTCCTGTTTCCGATCAACTACTGGTCGCTCATCCGGCGGTATTCGAACGAACATCAACTGGACCCGTACGTCGTCGCTGCGCTGATCGCGCAGGAGTCCACGTTTACCGCGGACGTGAAGTCCTCCGCGAACGCCTACGGCCTGATGCAGCTGCTGCCGTCAACGGGACGCCAGTACGCCAAGCTTCTCCATCTTCCGCGCTTCTCGATCGGGATGCTGACGACGGCCGAGCCGAACATCAAGATGGGGACGGCGTACTTCGCGGATCTGGTGAAGCAGTTCGGCGGCGCGCATTTCGCGCTGGCGACCTATAACGCCGGACCCGGCAGGGTCTCGAAGTGGATTGCGGCCAAGCCGGGGCTCGAGCGCGACGAGTTCATCGATGACATCCCGTTCCCGGAGACGCAGAACTACGTGAAGCGGATTCTCGGGACCGCCGACGACTACCGGCGGCTGTACCCGGCAGATTCGTCCGCCGCCGATACCGACGCGCTGCCAGCCGTGGCCACCGATACGCCGGCCTCGTCGAGCGCGAAGGCCTCCGCCGCCACGCCGGCGAAGAAGAAGGCGGTGCCCGCAAACAAGAAGGCGGCCTCCAGAAAAAAGAAAGCCGCCTAAAGAAAGCTCGAAAGGGCTGATGGCTAAGGGCTGATGGCTCACGGACCAGGGACGTTCATCAGGCCTTAGCCCTGAGCCCTCCGCCCTCAGCCATGATGTGATGCTCCCATGTCCAAACTCACCGGTTCGAAGAAAGCGACGCAGTTCACCGAGTCCGTCATCCGCGAGATGACGCGGCTCAATCAGTTGTATGGCGGCGTGAACCTCTCGCAGGGGTTTCCGGATTTTCCGGCGCCGGCGGCGATTAAGGAGGCGGCGTGCGCCGCGATCAACGCCGACGTCAACCAGTACGCCGTCACGTGGGGCGCCCGGCCGCTGCGCGAGGCCATCGCGCGGGAGTTCACGAAGCGGTACGGCCTGGAGGTCGTCGCCGACGAACAGGTGACCGTCTGCTGCGGAACGACCGAAGCGATGATGTCGACCATGATGGCCGTCATCGATCCGGGCGACGAAGTGGTGATCTTCGAGCCGTTCTACGAGAACTACGGCCCCGACGCGATCCTCTCCGGCGCGACACCGCGGTACGTCACGCTGCACGCGCCTGACTGGTCCTTCGATCCGGACGAGCTCGCGGCGGCGTTCAACGAGAAGACCAAGGCGATCATCATCAACACGCCCAACAACCCGACCGGCAAGGTCTTCTCGCGCGACGAGCTCGAGATGATCTCGGTGCTGTGCCGGAAGTGGGATGCGATTGCGATCTCGGACGAGATCTACGAGCACATCATCTACGACGGACACCGCCACGTGCCGATCGCGACGCTCGAAGGCATGGCCGACCGGACGATCACGCTCAACGGCCTGTCAAAGACCTTCAGCGTCACCGGCTGGCGCGTCGGCTGGACGATTTCGCCCCCGTCACTGACGGGCGCCATCCGCAAGGTGCACGACTTCCTGACCGTCGGCGCCCCGGCGCCGCTGCAGGAGGCGGGCGCCGTCGCGCTCGGATTCGCGGAGGAGTACTACACATCGCTCGCGGCCCACTACCAGACGCGCCGCGACACGCTCGTCGAGATTCTCGAACGTCATCACTTCACGACGTACAAGCCCTTCGGCGCGTACTACATCATGACGGACATCAGCGCCTTCGGCTTCGCCGACGACATGGAGTTCGCGCGATACCTCGTGAAGGACGTGGGCGTGGCGGCGGTACCGGGCAGCAGCTT
>DASSGK010000426.1:0-11562 GCA_035693505.1 Vicinamibacterales bacterium | reverse complement strand
CGCGTCATCGAGCGACTTGCGGATGTCGTTCTGCCGTGTCTCGAGTGCTGCCAGCAGCGGTCCCCACGCCAGTTTCTTCAGGGCAAAGAGCAGGCCCAGGAACGTGAGAATCGTCCAGATGAACAGCCCGGGATCGGGCTGGACCAGCGGGTTCATCTCAACGGCCCATGATCAGCACGAGGAACGCGAACACCTCCGCGAGAATCGCCACGCCTTCGAGCAGGAAGAGCGGCAGATTGATCGCGCCGGTGATCTTGTCGGCGGCGCTGGGCTGCCGGGCGATGCTCTCGGCAGCCGCGGCAGCGAACTTGCCGATGCCGAGCGCGGCGCCGATCACAATCAAGCCGAGTCCGATGGGAATCGCGGAAAACTGCACAAGACCTGTCATCAACTGCCTCCGTCTAATGATGAACGTGAATGGCCATGCCGACGAACACGGCCGTCAAGAGCGTGAATACGTACGCCTGGACCAGCACCACGATGCATTCCAGGAGCGAGATCCCGATCGCGAGCGGCAGCGTCATCACGACGCCGGCGCCGATGCCGGTCGCGGCGCCCCCGACTTCGGTGAACAGGAAGACCAGCGACAGCAGCGACAGCAGCGCGATGTGGCCGCCGGTCATGTTCGCGGCGAGTCGCATCGTGAGCGCGAACGGCCGGACGAACATGCCCATGATCTCGATCGGGATGAGCAGGATGTAAATCGGCCAGGCCAGCCCGTGCGGGGCCAGGTTCAGCCAGTGCTTCACGACGCCGTGTGCTTTCGAGCCGGCGACGATGATGGCGCCGAACGTCACGGTGGCAAGTGCCGCGGTGACGTTGTAGTTGGCGGTGGCGGTTGTGCCGCCGTGCATCACGTGCTTCACCCACGAGTCGTCGCCGGTGTGCAGGACATAGTGATCGAGGAGACCGAGCACGTCGAAGATCGGAATCAGGCCGATGGCGTTCGCCGCGAAGATGAAGAAGCCGAACGTCAGCAGCAGTGGCGCCCAGGTCATCACCCACTTCTTGCCGACGTTGGGCTGCACGATCTCGTCGCGGATGAAGACGACGACGGCTTCGAGACCGTTCATGAAGCCCGAGGGAATCAGCCGATCCTGTTTCAGGTAGCGCCGCACCGCCCACGTCACGACGACGAAGAGCAGCAAGGCCACGATCCACAGCATCATCACGTGCTTGGTGATCGACATGTCGATCCCCATCACCCTGGGCAGGTGAATCAGCGGCTCGTCGAGCGGGCTGTTCGCCACGTGGTGGATGATGGTCTCACCGGCGTCGAACTTGCCGGCGTGTCCCTCCACCGCGGCGGCGGCGTGTTCCTGGATTTCCTGAACGAACATCGTTGTATTTAGGACGAGAACAGGCGCCGCAAGGCGAGCGCCTCGATCAAGTACAGCGCGACGAACGACCCCGTAAAGCTCACCGCGAACGGGACGGCCGGCTGCGACAGTCCCTTGAGGACCAGCGCGACGTACGCCCCGAAGAACACCATCTTGACGACGAACCCGGTCATCATCACCCCGGTGAGCGACTCGGGCTGCCGCCGGTACGCCTGCTCCGCCAGCACCCAGCTCGTGACCACGACCACGAGCGGACCAGCCATACCGAGCAGCGTCGCCACGCTGGTTCGCACCCCGAACCCCGCCGTGGCGGCCAGCCACGAGACCAGGCCGGCACCAATCATCCACGCGACCGGCGTCATTTCTTCTGGAACACCGTCTTCGCGAGCTCGTACATCCCGACCACGATCCCGAGCAGCAGTCCGCCGACGAGAAACGCCGGCGAGCTGCCGCGCCAGCGGTCGATCCCGTAGCCGATGCCGCCAAACAGGATGATGGAGCCGATGAGCGTGTAGCTGGCCCCGGCGGCCGGTCCTGCCTGTTCGGCGTTGTTCTGCAGTGCCCTGGTGGAACGAACGAGCAGCGAGTCACGGTCCTTGTCAGTCATGACAACGGGCCATTATCGCCGCTTTCCCGGCCCTTCTCGCGCCGGCCGGGGGGAGTATATCGTACCTTGTGAAAAACTTCACCAGCCTTTACGCAGGACTTCCGCAACCCGCTGACGACAGATATTTTGGCCAAAAAACGACGGACCGCTCTTGAGTTCGCGGGAAGGTTCACCGCACGGAGGCAGCGATCCCGGCGACCCCGAGCGTACGGGCCGACGCGTCCGCGGCCTCGAACAACGCGCGCGGGTAGACGCCGAGCAGCAGCGTCGCGGCGACCGCCAGGCCCAGGATGACGGCGAGCGCGGGACTGGAGACCGGTTCGGATCCGATCGTGTCCTTCTTCAGGTACATGAACACGACGATCCTCACGTAGTAGTAGAGCGAGATCGCGCTGTTGAGCACGCCGATGACGGCGAGGCCGTAATAGTGCGAGTCGATCGCGGCGCTGAACAGCCAGAACTTGCCCATGAAGCCGGCCGTCGGCGGAATGCCGCCCAGCGACAGCATGAAGATCAGCATGGCGAACGCGGCGAACGGATTGCGGAACGCGAGGCCGCTGAAGTCTTTCATCTCGTCGCCCTGCACGTCGCTCCTTCGCAGCAGCGCGATCACGGCGAACGCGCCGAGCTGCATGAAGGCGTAGATCATCAGGTAGACGAGCATCGCCGTAATCCCGCGCGTCGTGCCGGCGACGATCCCGATCAGGAGATAGCCGGCATGCGCAATCGACGAATACGCGAGCATCCGCTTCACGTTCGACTGCGTGACCGCGGCGATGTTGCCCGCCGTCATCGTCAAAATCGACAAGACGTAGAACAGGAGCCGCCAGTCGGCCGCCATCGACGGCAGGCCCTCGACGAAGATGCGGATGAGCATCGCGAACGATGCGGCCTTCGACCCCACGGACAGGAACGCGGTGATCGGCGTCGGCGCGCCCTCGTACACGTCCGGCGCCCACATGTGGAACGGCACCGCGGCGATCTTGAACCCGACGCCCGCCACGACGAGGATGACCGCGAGCACCAGCCGCGGATCCGTCTCCTGGCCGACGAACGTGGTCGCCATCGCGCGGAGATTCGTCGTGCCCGAGAGGCCGTACATCAGCGACATGCCGTAGAGCAGGATGCCGAGCGAGAAGGCGCCGAGCAGGAAGTATTTCACCGCCGCTTCGTTCGACCGCTGGCTCGGCTTGATGTAGCCCGCGAGAATGTAGAACGACACGGCCATCGTCTCGAGGCCGATGAAAATGGTGATGAGGTCGATGCCGCCCGCCATGATCATCATGCCGAGCGTCGCGCACAGAATCAGGAAGTAGTACTCGCCGGGAGACGCCGCTCCCTCGGTCGCCAGGTAGCGGATCGACATCAGCACGGTGATCGCCGCCGCGCCGAGAAACACGATCTTGAAGAACAGCGCGAACTGATCGACCGCGAGCAGGCCGTGCGCGACCTCGACGTGAGTCTGCGTAAACGGCAGGAGGGACACGGCGGTCGCGCCAAGAGCGGCCAGCGTCACCCAGGCCAGCGCCGCCCGGCGATCCTTCGGCAGGAGCACGTCGGCGATCAGCACGAGCAGCGCGCCGCCCGTGAGCACCAGCTCCGGCAGGATGTAGTAGAAGTCGGAGGACGAGACTCCCGGCGGCATCAGCGGCGGTCCTGTCCCGCGGTGGTCGACGGCAGCGGGTTGCCGTTCACGTCGCACGGCAGCGTCGAGAGGAACTTCGCCGCGGGATTGTTCGAGGCGGCAATCGCTTCCGCCGTCGGCGCGGTGTTGCACTCGGCGTACTTCGCCGCGTACTGCGGGCTCACGCGCAGGATGATCTGCTCCACCGAGGTCTCGAGGCGGCGCAGGAACGGCGCCGGGTAGATGCCCATCCAGACCGCGAGAATCAACAGCGGCGCGAACGTCGCGAACTCACGCTGGCTCAAATCGAACAGCCGCTCGTTCTTCGGGTTCTCGATCTTGCCGAACATGGTGCGCTGATACAGATACAGCATGTACGCCGCGCCAAGGACCACGCCGCTCCCTGCGAAAGCGGCCCAGACCTTGTTCGCGACGAAGGCGCCCTGGAGGATCAGCAGCTCGCCGATGAACCCGTTCAGCGTCGGCAACCCGATGGACGACATCGTCATCACCAGGAAAATCGCCGCGTAGACGGGCATCACTTTGGACAATCCGCCGTACTCTGAAATCTCGCGCGTGTGCCGCCGCTCGTAGACGACGCCGACGAGGAGGAACAGCCCGCCGGTCGAAATCCCGTGATTGAGCTGCTGGACGATGCTGCCGGTCACCCCGACCGGGTTCAGCGCGAACATGCCCAGCATCACCATCGCCATGTGGCTGACCGACGAATACGCGACCAGCCGCTTCCAGTCCTTCTGGGCCAGCGCGACGAGCGCGCCGTAGACGATGCCGATGATCGAGAGCAAGACCATCATCGGCACGAACGCGCGCGTGCCTTCCGGCAGAATCGGCAGGCTGAAGCGGAGGAACCCGTAGGTGCCCATCTTCAGCATCACGGCCGCGAGGATGACCGAGCCGGCTGTCGGCGCGTCGGTGTGCGCATCGGGCAGCCACGTATGCAGCGGGAACATCGGGACCTTCACGGCGAAGCCGCAGAAGAACGCGAGGAAGACCCACCATTGCAGGTTCGCGGCGAACGCGTAGTGCCGGTACCGCGTGATGTCGAACGTGTACGCGCCGAGGTTGGCCGGATCGTTGTGATACGCGAAGTAGAGCGCGAGGATGCCGAGCAGCATGATCACGCTGCCGACCAGCGTGTAGAGGAAGAACTTGATCGCGGAGTAGAGCCGGTTCGCGCTGCCCCAGATCCCGATGAGGAAGTACATCGGGACCAGCATCACTTCCCAGAACAGGAAGAAGAGCATGAAGTCGAGCGCCATGAAGGCGCCGATCATGCCGCTCTGCAGGACGAGCAGGAAGATGTAGTACTCCTTCACCCGCTCGGTAATCGCGTTCCACGACGAGAGGATCGCGATGAACCCCATCATCGTCGTCAACAGAATCAGCAGGGTGCTCAGACCGTCGACGCCGATGAAGTACTCGGCCCCGATCGACGGAATCCACGGCAGACGCTCCTGAAACTGGAACTCGGGTCCCTGCGGGTTGTACCAGAACCAGAGCGGCACCGAGACGATGAAGCCGATGAAGGCGGTGATGTTCGCGATCCAGCGGATGGCGTTCTCGTTCTGCTTGCTGACGAACAGCATCACGAGCGCGCCGATCAGCGGCGTAAACAGGATGAGTGACAGGTAGTTATTCATATTGTTGGCTCGGCTAACGCCTTCGCCCTACGATTCCGAACTTTCGCCATACGAACTCTCGATCCTTCGCGACGTGGCGCGAAGGCTTCAGCCGAGCGTCATCTCATGAACAGGTAGACGCCGACGGACACGAAGATCCCCAACAGCATCAGCAACGCGTAGTTCTGGACGAGGCCTGTCTGAAACCGGCGGAACGCCAGGCTCGACTCCTTGACGATCAGGCCGACTGCGTTGACCACGCCGTCCACAATCGTGCGATCGCCGGAACCCGACAGCCCCGAGCTGGCCCTGGTCAGGCTCGCGGCGCCGTTGACCACGCCATCGACGACCGTGCGATCGACCGCCCAGAGTCCCTCGCCGGACTTGAAGGTGCCGTTGATGACCGTCGCGTTGTACAGCTCGTCGACGTAGTACTTGTGCGACAGCAGGCTGTGGGGACCCGCGTATTGCTTCGCGAGCGACTCGGAGATCTCCGGGTTCGTGACGTAGAACTTCTGCGCGACGCCGATCCCGATGACCGCGATGGCCACGGAGAACAGCATCAGCCCGATCTCCTCGAGGCGCGACACGTGCGGTTCGGCTTCGTGTTCTGCGCCTGCAGCCTCGTGGTCCGGCTGAAGCCGGACACTACCGGAGGCGGCCTCAGCACCGGAACGGGTTGCTTCGGTAGTGTCCGGCTTTAGCCGGACCTCCGCCGTGAAGCTCGGCTCGAGGAAGTGCTCGATCGTGTTGCCGCCGCCGAGCGCCGCGGGAATGCCGATGAACCCGGCGACGATCGCGCCGATCGCGAGCGCCTGCAGCGGGAACGTCATCGGCGTCGGTGATTCATGCGGTCCATGCCACGGCCCATGACCGTGCCCGCCGCCGCCATGGTCGTCGTCCGCGGCGCCATGCCCGTGAGCATCGTGCGCGTGCGAGTCGTGCGCATGATCGTGCGGGTCGGCTGGACCGTGAGTGACTTCGTGCTTGGGTTGGGCTGCCTGCCCGTGCGCGTGCACGTCGGCCGGATGCTTCACACCGTGCACGGCGGCCGCGGCGAAGTCCGCAGGGTGTTCGGTTTCCCATGCCGGACCACGATAGGCGCCGAAGAACGTCATCGCCATCAGGCGCCACATGTAGAACGCCGTCATCAGCGCGGTCGCGACCGCGAGCACCCAGATGATCTTGTTGGAGAGAAACGCGCGGAAGAGGATCTCGTCTTTGGAAAAGAAACCCGCGAACGGCGGGATGCCCGCAATCGCCAGCGTCCCGATCATCATCGTCGCGAACGTGACCGGCATGTACTTCCGCAGGCTGCCCATGCGGCGCATGTCCTGTTCGCCGCCCATCGCGTGAATGACCGACCCGCTTCCGAGGAACAGCAACGCCTTGAAGAACGCGTGCGTCATCAGGTGGAACGCGCCCGCGGAAAAGGCCCCGACACCCATCGCCGTGAACATGTAGCCGAGCTGCGAGACCGTCGAGTACGCCAGCACGCGCTTGATGTCGTACTGCACGAGGCCAATCGACGCCGCCATCAGCGCCGTCAGCACGCCGACGATGGCGACGATCGTCATCACCTGCGGCGCGTGAGAAAACAGCACGGCGTTCCTGCCGAGCATGTAGACGCCGGCGGTGACCATCGTCGCCGCGTGGATCAGCGCCGACACCGGCGTCGGCCCTTCCATCGCGTCCGGCAGCCAGACGTAGAGCGGAATCTGGGCACTCTTGCCGGTCGCGCCGACGAAGAGAAACAGGCAGATGAACGACAGCACGCCGAAGTGCACCGTCTCCACCGGCATGGCGCCCGCGGCGTTCTGCACCGCGCGGAAGTCGAGCGTGCCGAACGTGTAGTAGATCAGGAATACGCCGAGGACGAAGCCCCAGTCGCCGACGCGGTTGGTGATGAACGCCTTCTTGCCCGCGTCACCGGCGCTTTTCTTCTCGTACCAGTAGCCGATCAGGAGGTACGAGCACAGGCCGACGCCCTCCCAGCCCACGAACATCACCAGGAAGTTGTTTCCCAGGACGAGCATGAGCATGAAGAAGCAGAACAGGTTCAGATAGCAAAAGAAGCGCGCGACGCCGCCGCGCGGCTCGTCGGCCATGTATGCCGTCGAGTACACGTGGATCAGCGTCCCGATGCCGGTGACGATGAGAATCATCATCCCCGACAACGGATCGAGGCGGAACCCCCAGGTAACCTGAAAGAGGCCGATGCCGTTGTTGGTCTCGAGGGGAATGCGCGGAATCCACTCCGCCACCGTGACGTCGAACGCGCGCGCGTCAGCGGGAAGCCCCAGGAGCTGCCAGAACGCGAACAACGAGAGGCCGAGCGCCGCCGCCATCATCGTGCAAGCGACGGCGCCGGCCGTCTTGCGCGAGAACGAACGGATACCCAGCAGGCCGTTGATGGCGGCCCCGATGCCCGGAAGGATGGGGATTAACCAGATGTAGCGCATATCAGGGGGCGGGATGGGCTGGATGGGCTGGATGGGCAGGATGTGTCCTGCCGTTCCCGCCCGTCCTGCCTTTCCTGCCTACCACCTCATTAAGTTCATCTCGTCGATGTTGATCGTTTCCTTGTTCCGGTAGAACGCCAGGATGATGCCGAGGCCGACCGCGGCTTCAGCGGCGGCCACCGCGATGACGAAGATCGCGAACACCTGACCGACCGCATTCTGGAGCTGCGCCGAGTACGCAACGAGGTTGATGTTCACCGCGTTGAGGATCAACTCAATCGACATGAAGATGATGATGATGTTGCGCCGCACCATCACGCCGATCACCCCGATGATGAACAAGGCGGCCGACAGCAGCATGTAGTGAGTTGGAGTGATCATGAATTCTGTATCTGGTGATTGGGTAATCTGGTAATCGGGGAATCGATTGGCGGGACGGACCAATCATTCAACCCATTATCCAATTACCCGATTATCCAATTACCCAATTACCCAATTTCACAACTCCCGCTTCGCCAACACAATGGCGCCGATCATGCCGACCAGCAGCAGCATCGACGCAATCTCGAAGGGAATCAGGTAGTTCGTGTAGAGCATCCAGCCTACGACCTCGGTGTTCCCGGTTACCGGAGCAGCCGCGGCTTCCACGATGGGACGAACCGGCATGCCTGACGATCGCACAGCCAGCAGCGCGAGCTCGGCCAGCACCGCTGCCGCCAGCCCGAACCCGAGCTTCGTCCTGCGGTGCGGATCGGCGTGCGCTTCCGGTGGCCGTTTCAGGTTCACGAGCATCACGACGAACAGGTACAGCACGACGATGCCGCCGGCATACACGAGGATCTGAATCGCCGCGAGAAACTGCGCGCCGAGCAGCACGTAGAGCGCCGCGACGAACAGGAAGTCCAGCACCAGGAACAGGACGCTGTGCACGGTGTCTTTCGTGCTGATGACCAGCACGCCAAACCCCAGGATGCACGCCGAGATGAAGTAGAACGCGATTGCTTCGCCCATACACGTTTTTCAACGTAAGGCTCAGGGCTAAGGGGCTCAGGGCTCAACAGCCCTCTACCCTCCGCCCTCAGCCCTACATCAACAACACCACCTTGATGATGCCGGTCACTACGAGATTCACAATCGCGAGCGGGATGAGCACCTTCCAGCCGAGACGCATCAACTGGTCGTACCGATACCGCGGAAGCGTCGCGCGGATCCAGATGAAGAAGTACAGGAACAGGAACGACTTGATCAGGAACCAGGTCCAGCTGGGAACGATGTCGAGAAACGAGAGCGCGGCGACGTTCGGAAACGGCCTGAGCCACCCGCCCAGAAAGAGCGTCGTCGCAACAGAGGAGACGACGATCATGTTCGCGTATTCCGCCAGGAAGAACAGCGCGAAGCGCATCCCGCTGTACTCGGTGTGGAATCCGCCGGTGAGCTCCTGCTCCGCTTCCGGCATGTCGAACGGCGCGCGGTTGGTCTCGGCCAGGCTGCCGATGACGAAGATGGCGAACGCGAACGGCTGCACGAACGCATACCAGATGTGCTGGCTCTCCTGCGCCCGGACGATGCTCACCATGCTGAGCGAGCCGGCCATGAGGATCACGCTGACGAGAATCAGCGTCACCGCCACTTCGTACGAAATGAGCTGCGCCGACGCGCGCAGGCTGGCGAGCAGCGGGAACTTGCTGTTCGACGCGTAGCCCGCGAGGATGATGCCGTAGACGCCGACCGACGCGACCGACACGATGTAGAGAAGGCCGACGTTGATGTCGGTGATGTAGAGCGACACCTGGCGGCCGAACAGGCTGACCGTCGGGCCGAAGGGAATCACCGCGTAGACGATCAGCGCCGGCACCATCGAAATGATCGGCGCCGCCGTGAAGACCCACTTGTCGGCGCGCACCGGCGTGATGTCTTCCTTCAGCATCAGCTTGATCGCGTCCGCCACCGGCTGAAGGATGCCGTACGGCCCGACGCGCATCGGTCCGAGCCGCGACTGCGCCCACGCGATCACTTTGCGCTCGAGCAGCACCATGTAGGTGACCGCGACGAGCGTCGCGTTCAGGACGATCACGATTTTCAGGAGCGGGATGAGGAGCGTATCGATCACGGAAGATCCTGAGATTTCAGATTGTAGATTTCAGATTGCAGATTGATTTCAGATTGATCGCCAATCTGAAATCTGAACTCTGAAATCTGCAATCTCTCGAGGGTCCCTGTCATCGATCGACCTCCCCGAGCACCACGTCAAGGGACCCGATCAGGGCGACGACGTCGGCGATGAGGTGGCCTTTGATGAGCGGACGCAGCCCCTGGAGGTTGCAGAACGACGGCGGCCGCACGCGGAAGCGGTACGGGTTGGTCGACTTGCCGTCGCTGACGATGAAGTAGCCGAGCTCACCTTTCGGCGATTCGATCGCGTGGTACGTCTCACCCGCCGCCGGCTTGATCAACCGCGGCACCTTGCCCACGATCGGCCCTTCGGGCACGCCCTCGGTGGCCTGACGGATGATCCGGAGCGACTGGCGGAATTCCTCCATCCGCACCAGGTACCGGTCGTAGGTGTCGCCCGCCGTACCGACCGGCACGTCGAACTGCATCTCATCGTACGCGGCGTACGGTTCGTCCTTCCGGATATCGCGCGGAATCCCTGAACCGCGAAGCGGCGGGCCGCTGAGCCCGAGCGCGACCGCCTGCTCGCCGGTGATGAGGCCGATCCCCTTCGTCCGTTCGAGCCAGATGCGGTTGTGCGTCAGCAGCTCCTCGTACTCGTTGACCTTCGCGTCCATGATGTCGCAGAACTGGAGCACCTTCTTGTCCCAGCCCGGCGGCAGATCCTGCGGGAGCCCGCCGATGCGCATCGAGTTGTAGGTGAGGCGCGCGCCGCAGAACTCCTCGAAGAGATCCAGAATCAGCTCGCGCTCGCGGAACGCGTAGAGGAACACCGTCATCGCGCCGATGTCCATCGCGTGCGTGCCCACCCACAGGCAGTGGCTCGCGATGCGCTGCAGCTCGCAGAGGATGGTGCGGACGTAGCGCGCGCGCCGCGGCACCTCGATCGACATCAGCTTCTCGACGGTCTCGCAGTAGCCGACGTTGTTGGTCGCGGCCGCGACGTAGTCCATCCGGTCGGTGAGCAGGATGATCTGCGTCCAGTTGCGGTTCTCGCTCAGCTTCTCGATGCCGCGATGCAGATAGCCGATCACGACGTCGGCATCGACCACCTTCTCGCCATCCAGGCGCAGCACCACGCGCAGCACGCCGTGCGTGCTCGGGTGTTGCGGGCCCATGTTGATCACGAGCTCGTTGGTGTCGAACATCGCGCCGTGATGGATCGCCGGCGAGTCGAGCGCGTTCCCCGTGCTACTCATTACTCAATGTCCGCTTCTTCGCGCGACTGGCGCAGCTTGAGCCACTCTTCCGGGTTTTCCATCAACAACTCGCCCGGACCCTCGAGCGGATAGTCCTTCCGCTGCGGAAAGCCCTGCCAGTCGTCGGGCATCAGGATGCGCCGCCGATCCGGATGGCCGGTGAAGTTCACGCCGAACATGTCGTAGACCTCGCGCTCCAGCCAGTTCGCGGCAGGCCAGAGAGCGGTCGCGGACGGCACCGGCGTCTGTTCACCGACCCGCACCTTCACGCGGATGCGATGCCGGAGCCGCGTCGAATAGAGGCAGTACGACAGGTCGAAGCGCGCCTCCTTGCGAGGCGGCCAGTCGGTGGCTGTGACGTCGGAACAGAAATCGAACGCCGCGTCCGGCGCGTCGCGCAGATGCTGCAGCGTCGCCATCATCTGCTCCAGCGGCACGACGATCATCCAGTCGCCGACATAGTAGCTGACGAGGCTGACGCTGTTGGGCACCGCGGATTGCAGCGTCTGAATGAACAC
>DASSGK010000425.1:0-3743 GCA_035693505.1 Vicinamibacterales bacterium | reverse complement strand
GAAATAGATCCACAAGGAGCCGGCCGTGCCGGCCAGCAGGGCTGGCCCGAAGCTGCGCGCCGGGTTCATGCTCATCCCGGATAGCGGCGCCTCGAGCGTGATGTAGCACGCGACCAGCACGCCGGAGGCGAGTCCGGTGAACCGCGCCACGCGCGGCGTGTTGGACACGCTGAGCACCATCAGCATCATGCCGAACGAGATCGCCGACTCCGCCGCGAACGCCACGGCGGCGCCTCGCATGCCCGGCACGGTGGCGACGTAGTTGACCGCCGGGTGCTCCGGCAGCCGGCGAAACAGCCAGTCGGCGATCACGATGCCCGCGAAGCCGCCGGCGAACTGGGCCGCGACGTACGCGCAGGCGTCGGCGAACGCGATCTTGCCGAGGCGAAGGAACGTGAGCGTCACGACCGGATTCATATGCGCGCCGGAACGGCCGCCGGCCGGTGAATAGATGATGGCGATCAAGGTCAGGCCCATCGCCACGCCCATCGGGATTCGCCCGATCAGCGGCGACCTCGTCCAGCCGGCCAGCGGCGACAGCGGGTGCTGCAGCAGCGTCGCAAACCCGGCGGCCGAGACCATGAACAGGCCCAGGCAAGCTGCCTCGATCGCGTATTCCGGCCAGTGGTGCCTGAGCGTGCGGGTCATCGGCCGATTCGATGCCCGGTGCAGCGCGGGGGTTACGGCCGTCGAACGAAACGTCACGCACTACCCGGCATCCAATCGGCGTCACCGCACTCACCTGAGAGAAACACTGATGGACGAAGAGAAACGCCTGGCCGAGCCCGCCGCGAATGGTTGGAAGACGTGGGGGCCGTATCTGAGCGAGCGCCAATGGGGGACGGTGCGTGAGGACTACAGTCCCGGCGGCACCGCCTGGGAGGCGCTGAGCCACGACGCGGCCCGCAGCCGTGCCTATCGATGGGGCGAGGACGGCCTGTTCGGCATCAGCGACGATCAGCAGATCCTCTGCTTCGCGCTGGCGCTCTGGAACGGCCGCGATCCGATTCTGAAGGAGCGGTTGTTCGGCCTGACCAACAGCGAAGGCAACCACGGCGAAGACGTCAAGGAGTGCTACTACTACCTCGACGCCACGCCGACCCACTCCTACCTCAGAGGCCTCTACAAATACCCGCAGCGGGCGTATCCCTACGCGCAGCTCGTCGACGAGAACCGCCGGCGCGGCAAGAACGACGCTGAATTCGAGCTGATCGACACCGATGCGTTCGACGGCAACCGGTACTTCGATGTCGTCACCGAATACGCGAAGGCGTCGCCGACAGACATTCTGATTCGCATCACCGTGCACAACCGCGGCCCGGAAGCCGCCGACGTTCACGTGCTGCCGCAGGTCTGGTTTCGCAATACCTGGTCATGGGGATATCCGGTCCGGAAGCCAGAACTGATCTTGTCCGGCGAAGCGGTTGCCGCGGAAGCCGAAGCGCTCGGCACCTACTACCTGTATCGCGAGGGCTCCGCGCCGTGGCTCTTCACCGAGAACGAGACCAATGGGCGCCGTTTGTTCGGACTGCAGGAGTCAGGCGGGCACTTCAAGGACGCGTTCCACGAGTACGTGATCGACGGCAACGCCGGCGCCGTCAGCACGCAAGAGCGCGGCACCAAGGCGGCCGCGCACTATCGGCTCGAAGTTCCGGCTGGCGGCAACGTCGTGGTTCGCGTGCGCCTGTCGTCCGCCGCGCACGAGGATCCGTTCGCCGGCTTCGACCGGACTGTGGAGCGGCGGCGCGCCGAAGCGGACGACTTCTACGATCGGCTGCAGCACACGCTGACCGGGGATCAGCGGCTGGTTCAGCGTCAGGCGCTGGCCGGCATGATCTGGAGCAAGCAGTTCTTCTACTACGACGTGCCGCAGTGGCTGAAGGGCGATCCCGGTCAGCCGCCGCCTCCACCGCAACGAGCGAAGGGGCGCAACCACGAATGGCAGCACCTGAACAACGCCGACATCATCTCGATGCCGGACAAGTGGGAGTACCCGTGGTACGCCGCGTGGGACCTCGCGTTCCACACCATTTCGCTGGCGCTCGTCGATCCGGATTTTGCGAAGCAGCAGCTGCTCCTGCTCACGCGCGAGTGGTACATGCACCCGAACGGTCAGCTGCCGGCATACGAGTGGGCGTTCGGCGACGTCAACCCGCCGGTGCACGGGTGGGCCACCTGGCGCGTATTTCAGATGGATCGCAAGCGCCGCCGCCTCGCCAACCCTGACGATCCCGGCGACGTCGCGTTTCTGGAGCGCGTCTTCCATAAGCTGATGCTGAATTTCACCTGGTGGGTGAATCGCAAGGACGCCGAGGGGCGCAACGTGTTCCAGGGCGGCTTCCTCGGTCTGGACAACATCGGCGTCTTCGACCGCAGCGCGCCGCTGCCGACCGGCGGCTACATCAACCAGTCGGACGGCACCAGCTGGATGGCGATGTACAGCCTGAACCTGATGCGCATCGCGCTGGAGCTGGCGCAGCACAACCACGTCTACGAGGACATCGCCACGAAATTCTTCGAGCACTTTCTCCACATCGCCGAAGCAATGACCCGCGTCGGCGACGGCATGGGCCTGTGGAACGACGAGGATGGTTTCTTCTACGACGTGCTCAACCTGCCCGATGGCCAGATGCTGCCGCTCAAGGTGCGGTCGATGGTCGGGCTGATCCCGCTCTTCGCCGTCGAGACGCTCGAACCTGAGCTCTGCGCGAGGGTGCCCAGGTTCACCGAGCGCCTCGAATGGTTTCTCAACTACCGTCCCGATCTGGCAGGGCTGGTGTCGCGCTGGAACGAGCCGGGCAAAGGCGAGCGCCGGCTCCTGTCGCTCCTGCGCGGCAGCCGCATGAAGAAGCTTCTGAAACGGATGCTCGACGAATCGGAGTTCCTGTCCGACTACGGCGTGCGCGCGCTGTCGCGTCACCACCGCGAGCATCCGTACTCGCTCGAGTGGAACGGCCAGCGTTTCTCGGTGGAGTATCAGCCGGGCGAATCGTTGTCCGGGTTGTTTGGCGGCAACTCGAACTGGCGCGGCCCGATCTGGATGCCGGTGAACTACCTGATCATCGAGTCGCTCCAGAAGTGCCATCACTACTACGGTGACGACTTCAGAGTTGAGTGCCCGACAGGATCCGGGCGGTATCACTCCATCGGCGAAGTCGCCGGCGAGCTGGCGACGCGGCTGACCAGGATCTTCCTCCGCGATGAGAACGGCGAGCGCCCCGTGTTCGGGGATCAGCGACGCCTGCAGGACGATCCGCACTTCCGCGACCACGTGCTGTTCCACGAGTACTTCCACGGAGACAGCGGACGCGGTGTCGGTGCATCGCATCAAACAGGGTGGACCGGTCTTGTCGCGAAGCTCCTGCAGCCTGTCGGGCGTTCGTCGGAGAGAACAGCGGCCGAACTGATCGCGGTTGGATCTGAAGTAGTGCAGGCCCAGGCTCGCCGACGCCTTGGCGAAGGCGGCAGGCCTGCCTCGACACCGCGGACCTGAAGGTCCGCACTACACCTGACAGGAGGACGTGGTGTCGCTTGCATTCGCCCAGTTCATCGTCGCGCTCTTCGAGGGGTACGCGCTCGCAGGAATGGTGTTTGCCGCGCTGTTCCTTCCGCGCGCGATCGCGCGGGTCGATCCGAGAGTCGCCGCCGCGCCGGTGACGCTGAGGGTGTTGATTCTTCCCGGCGTGGCAGCGTTGTGGCCGCTGTTCGCACGGCGCTGGGTGCGCGGCACACCGGAACCGATC
>DASSGK010000424.1:0-6878 GCA_035693505.1 Vicinamibacterales bacterium | reverse complement strand
ACCACGAACCGATTCGCGATCCAGCGGTTCGTGTCTCGCGGCTCTCGGGCCGTGCCATCGGGCCCTGCTCCGCAGGCCGGCCCCGCCGAACGCCGAGCCAGCCTCTGCGCGTCCTCCGTTCCTTGGTTTCTCTATGTGGATCTTTGTTTCCAACAAGGCGCACGCGGCTGCAACGAAGGGGAACCGGGGTCGTGCGCTGGACGCGCGTTTCAGGGCGTGACGTCCCTGAACGCCGCGAGATCCGGCGGAGCTGACGGCGCCTCGAATCGTGTCAGCCGGGCGCCGGGCGCGGGAGGACGTACGAGCGAGAAGAAGTCGATCGCGGCCTGCACATTCCGCTGCAGAACGTCGGGATCGGGCTCGAGCGACCAGTTGCCGCGATCCTGCAGGTTGCCGATGATGATGCCGTCGCTGCGCGAGTTCATGGTGGCCTGCGCGCCACTCGGCGACCGGCCGCTGGCGCGATAGGTCACCTCCGGCTGCGCGATCATCGCGGTGAGCTGCCCCTTGATCGGCACCAGCTCCTTGTCGTCGAACAGCGTGAAGGATCCGAGGCCCGTGCAGTTGACGACGATCGGCTCCTCGAGCCCCATCAGATCGCGTGGCGTGTCGAATTTGCGGATCACGATGCGGCCGCCGAACATCAGGAAGTCGCGCACGAGCCGGTCGAGGTACTTGTTCGGCTCGATCGAGAGCGACGGCGTGCGCACGGCGTACTTCGTGGGGAACGGATGCTCGCCGGGGCCCAGCACCTCACGATTGCGGTTTGGACGCAGGAGCGGCGGCAACAGGTCCGCATCGGTCATCGCGTTCTCGTCGCCGCCGCCACCGCCTCGCCCTCCGCCTCGTCCAGGCGTCGGGTCGTCGGTCGCGTTGTAACTGTCCATCCAGTAGACGCCGTAGTCTTCGCCGACCATCAGTTGCAGCTGGCGGTACGAGATGTCGGCGGCCCGGAGAAATTGAGCGTCCCACGCAGGCGTACGGCGATCGTTGCTCACCAGCGCCGTCGTCGGCGTGAAGCCGGCCAGCGACATGTTCGACGTCGTGTCCGGCGGCACGGTGGCCGCGTAGATGGTGACGTCGAAGCCGCGCCGCTGGAGTTGACGCGCCGTGGTCAAGCCCGGAGAGCCGCACCCGATGACGGCGGCCCGGTGGAGTCCGGTCGCCTGCGCGAACTCGGAGACCATGACGCCGCAGCCCCAGGCGAGCGACATACCGGCGCCCGCGTGCCCGTAGTTGTGAATGAGCGTCTTGTCGTCGAGCTTCTCAGCCCGCAGCACGAAGCCCGCATCGCGATGCGGGCGCAATCCGACAGTCGTGCGGATGATGCGATCGAATGAGACGCGAACCGGCGCCAGGTTGATCGGCGCGCGGGACGGCCGCGTCACCGTGCCATGCGACGATCCGGTGGCGGCGCATCCGCCGATGGCGTATCCGGCGAGCGCCATCCCACCGCTGGTGAGAAACGTCCGCCTCTTCATTCACTGCTTGGATGGAGTCTTCGCCGCCGCCTCACGTTCCTCGAACCGGTGCCCGCGGAGCATGTCGGGGATCGCATCGTTCCCCTCGTGGCACGCGTACTCGAAGATCATCTCGTTCTTCAGCTTCAGCGGAATCATCGCCGTCCACGGCGCTGTCCACGTCGTCGGGTCGTTGATGATGAACTCGTAGTTGAGCGTGTCGGCGTCGCCGCGCGTGATGCGTTCGGTGAGGTGCAGGTTCTCGTGCGAGCCCATGAAGTCGCTCTTGGTCGAGAAGTTCGTCGTGTCGATCACGAGCGTGTCGCCTTCCCAGTGCCCGCGCGAATCGCCGTTCCAGGTGCGAAGGCTGCTGTCGAGATGCGGCCGGCCGTCGAGGGGGATGACGCGCGCGTCGTGCGCCATCTCGTTCATGATCATGACGTAGCCGGGCGCCTGCACGATCTGCAGGTAGCTGTTGTATCCGGCCTGCATCCGCGGCAGTCCGAAGTTCACACAGCGCTCGCCGGCGGGGAAGATCTCGGGATCCTCGAACGCGTGGGTCTTGCGGTACTCGATTTCAGCGGCGCGCCTCTTCTGCGCGTCGGGTGTCATCGGCGGAATCCTGCCGTCCTTCGGATCGGTGATGAGCGAGGTCCGGCGATCGTGCCAGTCGCGTTCCACCACCCAGAACTGGTTGTAGTTGCCGGTGCCGGGATCGTAAGACCCCGGGTTGGTCTTGCGATCGAGGATGGCGAGAATCAGGCCGTCGCCGAACTGCGCGTCGCCGTCATTCTCGGTGATCTTCGCCGCGATCTGCTGCAGGTCGGCAATCTCCGCGTCGGTGAGACGCTCCTTGCCCTCCCACTGTTTCGGACGCTGGAGCGGCGTGACGGTGTTGTTGGCCCAGACACCCTGGAAGTCGGGATGGCCGTCGGGCGTCCGCGCGATCGGATGTTGAACCCGTACGGGCGGCGCGGCCTTGGCCGGCGCCTGCGCCGACAGAGTGACTGCGGTACTGGCCAGCGCGCAGGCGACCAGCAACGCGGCGAACACACGGCAATGGCGAACAGTCATGGCACAGTCCCCCTGACCGCGGAACGGCGGGCTCCTCTCTGCACGACTTCAGGCTGAGCGCGCCGGTAGACGTCGACTGCAGAAGATTAGCCGATCTCGTCATGGTTTGATCCCCGCTCGATAGATCTGCATCTGTTCGCGAATGCGGGCGAGGAGATCTGCCTTGCCCGCGTCCTCGGCCTGTTCGCGGGCAATGGTCGCCTCCCGAATCGCCGACTCGAATTGACCGGTTGAGCCGTACGCCCGCGCCAGATTGAAATGCCCTTCAGGATAGGTCGGCCGCAGCGCTACAGCGCGCTGCAGATGAGGTATTGCGTCTGACGCCTTGCCGGACGCGAGAAGCACGGCGCCAAGGTTGTTGTGCGCCTCGGCATTCCCGGGTCCCGACGCCACCGCGCGCTCGTACTCGTGTCGCGCGTCGTCCACACGTCCTTCGGCGAGACGAATGTTGCCGAGATTGTTGTGCGCGAGCGAATAAGCGGGGTCGAGCCGGACAGCGGCTTCGTAGTGCGGTTCCGCGTCGCGGATTCGCCCCGAGGCCTCGAGCGCCACGCCGACGTTGTACTGAGCCGGCGCCGATTGAGGCTGGAGGCGTGCGACCACATCGAAGTGCCGAAGCGCATCGCGCGGCTGACCGAGTCCCAGGTACAGGTTCCCGGCGTCGTTGCGCAAGTCGACGTAATCCGGCTGTCGCGCGATCAGTGTTTCACAGCCGATGGCGTCCTCTGCCGCCATCTTCCGCCCGGCCTCTGACGCGAGGCGGGCGCGGTCCCGCGCATCCCGCGTCATCAGTTGAATCCAGACGTCCGCCATTTCATCAGACGATCGCCAGCCCCACGAAACGCGTCCCGGCGGATGACTCGGGTTTCTCACGTTTGCGTCGGAGTTGTCGAACACGTACTCCATGTCGAGCGTGGTGCCGGCCGGCAGCCAGAACGGTTTCGCGTACTGATACTGATCCTGCCAGTTGAAGTCCCATTGCCGAATCTCGATCAGCGGCCGCCGGGTGCCGTTCGGAAGCACCGCCGACGCGCGAACGCTGCGCGCGCGATAGTGGGCGTGCGGCTGGATCGCGCGGACCTCCGCGTCCACCGGCAGCACAAAGCTGTCGGTGACGTGGTAGTCGCGGTCCCCTGGAGCCATGTCGAGGTTCTGGCGGCCGAGCCGAACGATAGAAGGCGTTCGTGCGGGTGGCTGGTTCGAAAAATACAAACCGATCGACGGCCGGATCTGTTCCGGCTTGCCGGTCGGCTGCATATGAACCTGAACGACGAGATCGGTGCCCGAGTCGAGCTGCCACGCGAGATCGCTCGACCCGAGAGGCGGCGCCTGGCCGGGTGTCCAACCGAGGAAGTGGCCGTCGGGATAGTCGGCCGAGTGGAGAACCATCCCTTCGTATCCCGGCTCGGGATCCGCTTCGTCCAACCGCCGCGACGCGGGTGTCCGATCCACGCGAATGTTGGCGTGGTGGACGCCGCGTCCGCCCGGCCGGAATTCCAGGCCGCGGACGTACCGCACGCCGGCGCCGGGCACGGCCACGACGAAATTTCGGAAGAGGTCGGCGCCGTCGGCGCGCAGCGTGTACTCGGGGAGCGTGACGACAAGGTCGGGCGTCCCGAGCTGCCAGCCGGCATTCGACGACGGCGGCGTCGGAAGGTCGGTTCGTTTGCCTTCGGGACTTCCGTCGGTGGCCCACCGGCCGATTGTCAGAATCTTGTCTTCGGAAAGACGCCGCTCGCCGACGAATTCCACGACTCCCGGTTCAGGCTTCCACGGCGGCATGTACCGCCTCGCCGTCACGTCGGCAATCTGCGATGCGTGACGTCGCACTTCGTCATACGTGAGCAGACTGAATGGTGCAGGTCCGCCAGGCTGGTGGCACTGCGCGCAGTGCTCGAACAGAATCGGTGCGACGTCGCGCGTGAAGGTGACCGGTCGGCTGTCTGGACGAGCGGAACCTTGATCGGCCGCCGGGATGAGGGCCGACCTCGTCAGCACGACGCTCACGAAGACGGCGACGGGCCATTTCACCATTTTGGATGCGCGACCGCGTCTTCGCGGAATCGACGCAGTATAGCGCCGCAAGTACTTGACGTTCGATCGGCGTCAGCGTATTTTCGACCACTCTTACCCGGTTCTTACTAGCGTCATCACTCGCAATACCGCGCTCTTCTACTTCGATCTCGTTTCCCGGGGTTCCTGTCGGGGCGACAACCAGGAGGGGCTATGCGCAGACTGGTGTGCGGAGTGGTGTTGGCGTGGGTCTGTCTCGCCGTGCTGCCGGAGACGGCGTTCGCCCAGGCGAGCGGCATTGCCGGGGTGGTGAAAGATACGAGCGGCGCGGTCATGCCGGGCGTCGTGGTCGAGGCGAGCAGCCCCGCGCTGATCGAGCGCGTGCGATCGGTCACGACCGACACGCAGGGCCAGTACAAGATCGTCGATCTGCGGCCCGGCATCTACACCGTCACGTTCACGCTTCCCGGTTTCGCGCCCGTCAAGCACGAAGGCATCGAGCTGCCCGCCGCGTTCACGGCCACCGTCAACGCCGACCTGCGCGTCGGCGCGCTCGAAGAGACCGTCACCGTCTCCGGCGCCAGTCCCATCGTCGATACGCAGACCGTGCTGAAGCGGCAGGTCGTGTCGAAGGACACGATCGATGCGATGCCGACCTCGAAGAACTGGTCGACGATCGGCGTCATGACCGTCGGAGTGAGCAGCAACCAGAACGACGTCGGCGGATCGGCGGGCGAACATCAGAATCAGCTGAAGGCGCACGGCGGATCGTTCAACGATCGCCTCGTACAGCTCGACGGGCTGATGAACTCCAATATGGCGTGCACCTATTCGTGCACGGGCCTGTCGACCAACGACGCCTCGACGCAGGAGTTGAGCTACGAGTTCGGCGCGATCTCCGCCGAGGTGGCCGGCGGCGGCGTGCGCGTCAACATCATTCCCAAGGACGGCGGCAACCGGTTCAGCGGATCCGGCTTCTTCAATTTCGCCAACGACAAGCTGCAGGGCGGCAACGTCGACGATACGCTGCGCGCGCAGGGCATTCAGACGGCCGACAGCATCCTGAAGATCTACGACACGAGCGCCGCGCTGGGCGGTCCGATCATGAAGGACAAGCTGTGGTTCTTCACCGCGCACCGGTTCTGGGGCTATCAGCAGATCCGCACCAACACGTTCTACGAATCCGATCAGTCGACATTCGTTTTCACGCCGGATCTCAATCGTCCGGGCACCGAAACGCAGCAGAACGAGAGCAGCGACATCCGTCTCACGTGGCAGATGAGCCCGAAGAACAAGCTGTCAGGGTACGCCAACATCGGACCGCGCAAGACCGATCACTGGACGCTCGTCAGCACACTGCAGCCCGACGCATCGAACCTTCAGAACCTGCCGAAGAACAACTTCGAGACGTTCACCTTCCGGTCCACGATCTCGTCGAAGCTCCTGTTCGAGGCGGCGATGGGCAACATGACCGAGACGTGGACGCGCGAGCCGGTCGACGACTCGTCGACGTCTCACGGTTACCCGGTGACCGAGTTGAACACCGGGATCACCTTCCGCGCGTACAACGGCACCTTCTCGAACAACTACACGTCCTTGCGCTCGTATCGCAGCTCGATGACCTACGTCACGGGGTCACACGCGTTCAAGGTCGGGATGAACCTGCAGGAGGGCCCGGCCGATACGCTGGTCTACACCAATAACGACACCGCGCTGATCGTCCGCGGCGGGCAGCCATTCCAGGTGACGGTGCGCACGACGCCGTACACGACACACGAACGCCTGGTGGCCGACCTCGGCGTGTATGCGCAGGACACCTGGACGATCAAGCGGATGACGGTGAACGCCGGACTTCGCTGGGACTATCTGAACAACAAGGTCGACGCGCAGGACGCGCCCGGCGGCACGTGGATCGGCCCGCGGCACTTCGATGCGCTCTCCGACGTTCCCAACTACAAGGATCTCTCACCGCGTCTCGGAGTGGCCTACGATCTGTTCGGGAACGGCAAGACCGCGCTGAAGGCGACACTCAGCCGCTACGTGCAGACGTCGACGGTCAGCACAGCGCGCCTGCTGAATCCGCTCAACACGTCGGTGAACACCGCCACCCGGCCCTGGACCGACACCAATCGTGACGGCATCCCGCAGGTGTCTGAGCTCGGCGCGCTCAGCAACACCAGCTTCGGGCAAGTGAACATCGCGACGCACTATGATCCCCAGACCATCAACGGCTTCGATCATCGCCGCAACAACTGGGAAGTTTCGACGACGCTCAGCCACGAATTGATGGCGCGCGTGTCGGCCGAAGTGTCCTATTTCCGGCGCGCGCAG
>DASSGK010000423.1:0-9859 GCA_035693505.1 Vicinamibacterales bacterium | reverse complement strand
GCCGTGCTCGCCACGAGGAGGCGATCCGAGGACCCAGCGGCGGCGGCCAGCGGCCGGCCGTCAGCGGCGACGACCAGCGTCTGCCATGGCGCCGAAGCAAATCGAGGATCCGCAAGGCCCGCCGGCACGCTCCGCGATACGCCATGCAGATCGCCGTCGCGCGCAATGCGCACCACAGCGTCCGCCATCCACGCGCTCGTGATCGGAACGGCATCGGAGGCGCCGTCTGCCACGGCAGTCGATGCCGGAATGAGAACGACTCGCGCGCGCCGATCGGAAGGCGCGCTCCACACGCGCTGGGATCGCACGGCGGCGATCGCCGAGTCGATCGCCGGTCGATCGCCGGCGCCCGAGACGACATCGATTGGCCACACCGGGACAGCATTCACGTCCACGTCGCGGAAAGAGGTTCGATCGCCCGTCAGCATGACGTCACGCGCGCGGACGCCGTCAGACGTCAGCACACGGCCTGCCGCGGCGGTCCGTGCCGGCGGCAGCCTCGCGCTCCTCTGGAAGCGGATCCCAATCTCGCCGGGGACCGCAGCAATGTCCGCGTGCGTGATCGATCCAATCGGCATTGGCGATACGAGGACGATCTCTCTTCGCGCCGGTGGCGATGTCTCCAGCCACAGGGCCGCGCGGCGGATACTGTCAGCGAGCGGCTGACCGTCGAACTGCCGTTGCATCATGACGGCGCGCTGCTCGCCCTCCCCGCCAGGAGCGAGCGCCGCGGTGGATGAATCGCCATCCACGACGATCGCGCGAACGATCCGGCGATCCCATGCCTGACGGCGTGACGCCGTGAGCAGCAACGGCCCGGCGAGCGCGAGCGCCGCCGCGGCGAGAATCGCGGCGCGAACCGCGAGCAGGACGGGATCCTCGAGCACATGCCGGCGGATCGACGCCAGCCGCGTCGGCTGCAGGAAGCGCAGCGTGGGAAATGGAAACCGCTCGGCCCGCCGCTGAATGAGGATGTGGATCAGGATCGGCGCGGCGGTTGCCGCCAGGGCGAACAGGGCGAGTGGGTTTACCCAGAACATCGCGCGGGTACCGCAGGCGTTTGCGCCTGCTCTATCGGGTCACCCGCGCGAGGAGGAATTGGCGCAGGGCCCGCGCGGGCGGCGTATCGGTAACGATCAACGAGTACTGAAAGCCCTCGGCGCCGGCGCGGCTGTGCCATCGCTCGAGAAACGACGCCATGGCGTCCGTATACGATCGCCGCGCAAGGCTTGCGTTGATGGCCAGCGTGCGGCCCGTTTCCAGATCCGCAAACTCGAGATCGCGTCCGTACGGGAGCTCGATCTCCTCGCGGCTGAGAATCTGGAACAGCACGATCTCGTGGCCTCTGCGGGCGGCCCGCTTCAGCTCCGCGTGCGTTCGCTCTTCATCATCGTAGAAGTCCGACAAGACGAGCAACAGCCCGCGGCGCGACAACCGCTCCGACGCGCGACGGATGTTGTCGGCGACGCTCCAGGTGCCGCCCGCCGTCAGCGACGACAGCGCGGCCAGGATGCCACGCAAATGCTGCCGTCCAGCTCGAGCGGCCATGTACCGCTCGCCGCCGAGCAGCCCGACGGCATCCCCCTGACTCGAGATCAGGTGCGCCAGCGCCGCGGCCGCGATCGCCGCGTAGCGGAACTTCGTCATTGGCGCCGGGCCGGCCTGCGGAAATCCCATCGAGCCGCTCGTGTCGAGCACAATCGCCGACGCCATGTTCGTCGTCTCGCGGAACTGCTTCGTGTACACGCGATCGGTCCGCGCGACAAGCTTCCAATCGACGTACTTGAGATCGTCGCCGGGCCGGTAATGCCGGTACTGGCTGAACTCCGCGCTGTATCCGTGAAACGGACTTCGATGGAGACCGGAGACCAGCCCTTCGACGACGATGCGCGCGACGAGCTCGAGATCGGAAATCTGCGCGAGGACCTCGGGAGGACAGGCGGTGGAAACGGTCACGGATCAGCCTTCTTCTAACACGTTCACGGCGCAGGAACAGTTTCGAGCAGGCGCGCCACGATCTGATCGGCGTCGATGCCGTCGGCCTCGGCCTGAAAATTGAGCAGGATTCTATGGCGGAGCACCGGCAGCGCCACCGCCCGGACGTCTTCGGTTGCCGCGACACTCCGCCCATTCAACATCGCGGCCGCCTTCGCGCCCAGCACGAGCGCCTGACCCGCTCGAGGACCCGCTCCCCATTTCACCCACTGCCTTACCGCAGGCGGCACGGCATCCGCGGCATCACCCGCCGGCCGGCTCGCGCGCACGATCCGGAGTGCGTAGTCGATGACGTTGGACGCCGCCGGCACGTCGCGCACCAGATGCCGCAATGCTTCGATGTCGCCCGCGGTGGCGACCGGTGTGATGACCGGCTCGGCATCGCCGGTCGTCAGCGCGAGGATCCCGTGCTCCTCGGTCTTCGACGGGTAGTCGATCACCACGTTGAACATGAAGCGATCGAGCTGCGCTTCAGGCAGCGGATACGTGCCCTCCTGCTCGATCGGATTCTGCGTCGCCAGCACGAACAGCGGCCGATCGAGCGCGTACCGCACGCCGTTGACGGTCACCTGGTATTCCTGCATCGCTTCCAGCAGCGCCGCCTGCGTCTTGGGCGGCGTACGGTTGATCTCGTCGGCCAGGATCACGTTGGCGAAGATCGGCCCGGGAATGAACCGAATCTCGCGGCGGCCGCTCACGCGATCCTCTTCGATGACCTCCGTGCCGATGATGTCGGACGGCATGAGATCCGGCGTGAACTGGATCCGGTTGAACTTGAGGTGAATCGCCTGCGCGAGCGTCTTGATCAGCAGCGTCTTGGCCAGGCCCGGCACGCCGCGCAGCAGCACGTGGCCGCCCGCGAAGAACGCCGTGAGAATCTCCTGGACGACGGCCTGCTGGCCGATGATCGCGCGGGCCAGTTCCTCGCGCAGGCGCAACGCGAGGCGCTGCGCCTCGTCCAGCTGCATCAGCGCTTCACCGGCAGGTAGCGCTTGTCGACTCCGGCAATCACGACGTAGTTCGGGTCGACCATCTCGACGAGATGGATCTTCGCGACTTTCGACAACAGCTCGTACGCGTCCATCTCCGACAGACCGTAGTCGGCGTGGATCCAGCCAATCAACTCCGTGAACGCGATCCGCAGCGCATCGTCCAGCGGACGATACGCGCCGACGGCCATGATCGACGTGTCGTTCTCGAATCGGGGCCACCCGATTTTCTTGCGCTTGATCAGATCGACCTGAAGCCGCACGCGCAGCGGCACCTCGATCGCCGTGCCGGCGACTTCGCCGTCACCCTGCGCCGCGTGTCCGTCCCCGAAGTACAAGAGCGCGCCCGGCGCATTCACGGGCAGGTACAGCGTGTGGCCGGGCCGCGCTTCGGGCGCATCCATGTTTCCGCCGAACTCGGCGGGAACGATCGAGCTGCGGGCCTCGCCCCCGGCCGGCGCGACGCCGATGCATCCCAGGAACGGCTGCATCGGGATCTTCACCGTGAACCCGGAGTCGAGCGCGTGAAACGTCGCCTGGTTCGCCCGCGAATCGATGTCGTAGAACCAGATTTTCTCAGGCAGGTTCGCGTTGAGCATCGGCGTGTAGGTCGTCGTGTTCAGGGCGCCGAAACCCGGCGCCAGCGCGCCCACACCCCGGTTCGAGTCGACGGTGAGCTCGAGAAACTTGACGACGAGCGTGTCGCCGGGCTCGGCGCCGGCGATGGCAAACGGTCCGGTCAACGGGTTGTCACCCTTGACCATCGCCATCGTGTCGCCGGGCTTCTTGATGACGTTGCCGAACGCGTCGAACGTCTTCGTCTCGAGAATGTCGCCCGGCTTGAGCGTCGCGACCGGCGGCGCGGTCGCGTATACGAACTTGAGATCCTTGTCGGACGGCTCGTACCGCACTGTCTGCTGAGCGGCGGCGGCGGTCGTCCACGAGACGAGAGCGACAGCGGCAACAGTCGTGCGAATGATCGTCATCGACGCAAATTGTATCGTGGTTCGTGTACGCTTTCAGGACCCCGATGATTGCGTCGCTCGTTCTGGCCGCGGCCGTCTACAGCGGACGCGACAATCAGTTGCACGTCACGATTCCGCGCGTCGACACGCCGTCGGCAACCATCACCGTCGACGGCATCCTGGATGAACCGGCCTGGCAGCAGGCCGTGCGCCTCACCGACTTCTCGCAGTACTCGCCGGTCGATGGCCGCGCAGCCGAAGACGAAACGGAAATCCTGGTGTTCTATTCGCCGACGACGATCTACTTCGGCGTCAAGGCGCGGGCGGTCCCGGGGTCGGTGCACGCCACGCTGGCCAATCGCGATCGCATCGATTCCGACGATGGGATCCAGATTTTCCTGAATCCGTTCAAGGACGGCCGCCAGGCGCTGGTGTTCGGCGTCAATCCGCTCGGAATCCAGGCGGACGGCGCGCTCGTCGAGGGATCGGGCAATCGCGGCGGCGCGCTGTTCAGCGCGCTCGAAAGCGGACGCGAAGTCACCGATCTGACTCCCGACTACGTGTACCAATCGAAAGGACGCGTCACCGACGAGGGCTACGAGATAGAAATCGCGATCCCGTTCAAGACGCTGCGCTTTCCAACCGACCGCGTCCAGTCGTGGGCGTTGAACGTGGTGCGCCTCGTCCAGAGCAGCGGCCACGAGGACAGCTGGGTTCCCGCGCTGCGCGCCAAGAGCTCGTTCCTCGCGCAGTCAGGGACGATCGACGGCTTGACCGATCTGCATCGCGGGCTGGTGCTGGATCTGAATCCTGTGGCGACGGCACACACCGACGGGTTGCCGTCGGGCGACTCCTGGCGGTACGACACCAGCGGACCGGAGTTCGGCGGCAACGTGCGCTGGGGTGTGACGCCGAACCTGACGCTGAACGGCACGATCAACCCGGACTTCTCGCAGGTCGAGGCCGACGCCAGCCAGTTCACCTTCGACCCGCGAAGCGCGCTCTTCTTCCCGGAGAAACGGCCGTTTTTTCTCGACGGCGCGGAGCTGTTCAATTCGCCGAACAATTTGATCTACACGCGGCGGATTGCCGCGCCGGTGACCGCGGTCAAGTTGACGGGCAACAGCGCGGGGACCGACATCGCACTGCTCTCGGCGGTGGACGACGTGGCGACGTCGGCAAGCGGCGTCGACCATCCGGTGTTCAACATCGCACGGATTCAGCACGACCTCCCGAGGTCGTCGAAGGTCGGCATCGTCTACACCGATCGGATCGACGGCACGAGCTCCAACAGAGTGTTCGCCGCCGACGCGCGCCTGCTGTTCGGATCGATCTACAACCTGCAGCTGCAGGCCGGCGGGAGCCGAACGATCGTCGATGGACGCGCGGGCACGGCGCCGATCTGGCAGGCGATCTTCAACCTCGACGGGCGGCACTTCGGCCTCAGGTACCAGACCACCGGCATCCACGAGGACTTCGTGGCCGGCAGCGGCTTCATCAGTCGTCCCGGCGTGATCACGACCAACCTGACGCATCGCGCGACCTGGTTCGGCGCCGAGCACGCGGCGCTCCAGAGCTGGACGACGAGCGTGCTGATCAATGGCGTGCATCAGTATCGCAACGAACGGGACACCCAGCCCGACGGATGGCTCGAGAAGAAGCTGCACTTCAACAACAATTTCAAGTTTCGCGGCGGTTGGCTCGCCGGGGCATCCGCGCTGTTCGAGTCGTTTGCCTTCGACGAGCTGTTCTACAGGGACTACGCGATACAGGCACCGACCTCGACCGGATCTCAGCTCCTCCCGTTCACCGGCGTCCCGCACATTCGCAACGACGACTACGTCTTCACGCTCAATACGCCGCAGTTCTCGCGGTTCACCGGCAGCGTCTTCTATATCTGGGGGCATGACGAGAACTTCTACGAGTGGTCGCCCGCGACGATCGCGTTCGCGACCTACGCCCTCGACTTCCGTCCGACCGACAAGATCCGGATCAGCTCCCAGGTGCAGCTTCAGGCGTACAACCGCCGAAGCGATGGCACGCGCGTGGCAGACGGACGAATCCCGCGGCTGAAGGTCGAGTATCAGCTGTCGCGCGCGATTTTCCTCCGCGCGATTGGCGAGTACAACGCGCAGAGGCAGGATGCACTTCGTGACGATTCGCGGACGAACCTGCCGATCGTCATCCGCGATCCGGTGACGGGCGTCTACCTGCCCTCGCCCGCCTTCGAACGCAACCGGCTCCGGATCGACGCGCTCTTCTCGTATCAACCGACGCCGGGCACTGTCTTTTTTGCCGGATACAGCAGTTTCCTCACGGAACCGCGAGGACTTCAATTCGGCAATCTGCGACGTACTAACGACGGATTTTTTCTCAAAGCCAGCTATCTGTTCCGTCTCTGAAGTGGCGAGGCGCTTGCGTGGAGGGAACGTCGGAGACACCTCATGCGTTCCCGCCTCGACGTGCTGTTCTCGACATCGATGGTGGCGCTCATGTGTCTTGCGGCAGCGTGCAGCTCCACACAGACCTCCCTCAGCGCACCATCCGATGACAAATGCCAGGTCAGCGCGAGCAGTTCGCCCTCCTCGTTTACCGCGACGGGCGGATCGGGCTCCCTGACCATCACCACCGCGCGCGACTGCACGTGGTCGGTCACCACTCAGGCCAGCTGGATCTCGATCTCGGGCGACCGGGGAGGCCAGGGCGAAGCGACGGTGCCCTACTCGGTCGCACCCAACGCGGTGCCTTCGGCGCGTTCCGCGACCGTGGTCGTCGCCTCGCAGAGCTTGACGCTGAATCAGGCCGCGGCGCCATGTCAGTTCAGCTTGAGTCGAAGCGGCGATGCGATCGGTTCCGCCGGCGGGCGGCTCTCCGTTGACGTGAACACGCTGGCCGGGTGCGCCTGGAGCGCTTCGACCGGAGATGGCTGGATTGCGGTGACCTCCGGCCAGACCGGAAATGCGAGCGGAAGTGTCGGCCTTACCGTCGCTGCCAATAGCGGCGCCGCGCGTGTCGGGCGCGTGATCGCCGGCGGCCAGACCTACACCGTGAGCCAGGACGCGACGCCGGCACTTCCAGCGCCGCCCGCACCGGTCCCGACTCCGCAGCCCGCGCCAACGCCGGCTCCTGCGCCGACACCGACACCCGCTCCAACGCCGGCGCCCACTCCCACGCCGACGCCGGCTCCGACGCCCGCTCCGACGCCAACGCCAAAGCCGCCGCCGCCGCCAACACCGCCAAAAATGGTCGACTTCGACGGCATCGTCTCCAACTTGTCAGGCAGATGTCCGAACATCACGTTCAACGCAGGTTTTTATTCAGTCGTCGCGGACGACTCGACCGATTTTCGTAAAGGGAAGTGCGGTGATCTTCGCAACGGCCGCACGGCGAGCGGAACCGGTGTGCTCCAGCCGAATGGCGTCATCAAGGCGACGCAGATCGAATCGGACAAAAAAGATGATGGTCAATAGAGGTCTGACCGCGGCGCTCGCGGTCTTCGGAATCGTGATCGCGAGCTCCTCCGCCTCCGGCCAGACCGTGACGGACGTTCTGACATTCCTGATGACGAACCAGTCGGTGTCGACGGGCAGCGTTGAACGCGACCGCGCGGCGGCGGCGGCGACGAGCGTCACGATTTCCCGCGCGCTCGAAGCGAACCTCGCGACCCTGCCGGTGACCTCCTCGTCGGGCGCGTTCGTGTATCGCCTGAACCCGGAGCTTGGCACCGTGGAGCGCGCGACGCAGAGCTTTGGCCCGTTCTTCACCGAGCGCGCGCTCAGCGCCGGCAAGCATCAGGCGTCGTTCGGCCTGACGCTGCAACAACTGCATTTCACGTCGCTCGACGGCCGCAACCTGCGCGACGGATCGCTGGTGACGACCGCCAACCAGTTCACCGATGAAGCGGCGCCCTTCGACGTCGACCGACTCACGCTGAACATCGATGCCAGCGTCGCAACGCTGTACGCGAACGTCGGACTGACCGACAGGCTGGACGTCAGCGTCGCTGCGCCGTTCGTCGCGCTCACCCTTGACGGCACGCGCGTCAACACGTATCGGGGCCGCACGTTCACGCAGGCGACGGCCAGCGCGCGAGCCGTCGGCATCGCGGACCTCGTCGTGCGGACGAAATACAACCTGTTCACTGAGGACGCGGCGGGGATCGCGGCCATGGTCGACGTGCGATTGCCGACCGGCCGCGAACAGGATCTGCTCGGTGCCGGTTCGACCGCGGTCAAGTTCTCAGCCATCGGATCCCTCGAAGAGGGACGGGTCTCTGCGCACATCAACACCGGCTATAGCATCGGAGGCCTGGCGCGCGAGTTCACCTACGGCGGCGCGCTGGCGCTCGCCGCGTCAGGACGGGTTTCCGTCATCGGCGAGCTGCTCGGGCGCTGGATCGACAGTCCCGGCAATATCGTGGAGGTGACAGCGCCGCATCCCACCTTGAGCGGTGTCGAGACGATCCGGCTCACGCCGGACGCGTCGGGCCTGCACGTGCTGACGATCGTGCCTGGCGTGAAGTGGAACCTCACCGAGACCTGGGTGCTCGCCGCGAACGTGACGATCCCGCTGACCAACGGCGGCCTCACGGCGCCGATGACACCGTTCATCGGCCTGGATTATTCGCTGGGACGCTAAAAAACCTTCAGGGCTGAGGGCTGAGGGCTGAGGGCTGAGGGCTAAGGGCTAAGAGCTTCGCAGATGGAAGCGTGCGGCGATGCGCCTCCGTTGAGCCCTGAGCCCTAAGCCCTTAGCCCTTAGCCCTCCTTTACCGTTCAGCCCTTGCCGAGTCGATCAGCCAGTCGCTGCCGGTCTTGTGCAGCTTGAAATTCCAGACGAGCGATTCGACGCGCGGGTCGCGGCTGCCGACCTTGGGCACGTATCGCGCTGACCCGCGGCAGGTCGCCGTGGCCGCCTCGCCGCGCAGGTTCACGTCGCACGCGTCGAAGGTGAGCGACTGAGACTGGAGGCCGTCGAACGCACGCGCGAGCGCCGTCTGATTCACGGCGGGCCACACTTCCTGCGCCGACCGGGCGTCGAGCCCTTCGTACGCGTGGCGATACCGTTGAAGCGCACGCCGGACAAGGCCGCCGTCGTCCGTCGTCTCTGCCGTCGTCGTCGAAGCCGGGGCTGATGCTGAGTTCAGCGTGGGCGCTGGAGTCGTGACGACCGCCCGGACCGGCGCCGGCGTGGGCGGCGGGATGGGAGCCGTCGCGGACGTCTCACGTGTCGGGCGCGCCACGTTGAGCGCATCGACGGCGGGCGGAGCATCCACCGTCGCCGCCGCGCGAATCGCGGGCGCCGGCACGGCCGCACGCACAACCGCCGGCGGCGCCGGCGCAGGCGCAGGTGCAGGTGCGGGCGCGTCAGGCACACGAAGCCGCGACGGCAAATTGGATGTTGCTGGCTCTGGCTCTGGCGCGGGCTCGGCTGGCGGGTCGATGACGGCGGCCAGGCGCTGCGCAATCGTAAACGCCGGCGCGATCTCCGCAACGAGCGGCGCCGCCCAGACCATCTGCCGCGACAGGATTCTTGGCGACGCGTCCTGAATCCACGAGGCGCCAAACATGGCGGCGGCAAATACCGCGACCGCGAAGACCCACGGCCCACGATGGGGAGCGACGTTCTGGCGCCGCAGCTCATCGAACCGCGCGGTCAGTTCAGCCAGCTCAGGCTGATTGGGATCGAGATCGATCACCTCGTCGAGCGCCGCGGCCGCGGCCCTGATGCGCCGGCGCTCGATCGCTTCGCGAGCGGCATCGATCCGCCGATCGACACGCCGCCGCCTGGCTCGCTGTTCGAACTTCACATAACCGGCCGGCATCTCCGACGGCCCTTCAGCGGCCTGGGACGTTGACGCAGCGACGACGACAGGTTCGACCGGTTCAGTCACGATTGGTGCAGACACGA
>DASSGK010000422.1:0-2534 GCA_035693505.1 Vicinamibacterales bacterium | reverse complement strand
CCCATCAGGTCGCCGACTCGGCGATCCACGTGGTATTGCAGCTCGCGGTCGAGGCTTTGCTCCAGACGCTCGCGCCGGAACCAGTTCAGCAGCTTCATCACTCGCCGCCTTCGTTGAAGATCAGCCGCACCGCTCCGGAGAGCCGCGCCCAGCTGTCCTTTTCGACCGCCAGCTGGCGGCGGCCGGCCCTGGTCAGCGAGTAGATCTTGGCGTCGCGTCCGGTCTCGGACGGCTTCCACTCGGCGCGGAGCCAGCCTTTCTCTTCGAGGCGGTGCAGCGCCGGATACAGCGAGCCCTGATTGACCTGGACGACGGCGCGCGAGATCTGCTCCAGGCGCTGCGCGACGGCGTAGCCGTGCATCGGCTCGAGCGACAGGATCTGCAGGATCAGCATGTCGAGCGTGCCCTGCGGAATCGGAAAACGGGATGGCGGCATCGATACCTCAACCTTCGACACACACGATAATCCCTGATAGGTCGAAGGTCAAGGTATCAGCCGGGCGGCCGACCCCTTAGAATCAGGAGATATGTCCGTTCGCGACGTCATCATCATCGGCGCCGGGCCGTCGGGGCTGTCGGCCGCCATCGCCGCCAAGCAGCGCGATCTCGATTACGAAGTGCTCGAACAGGGCGTGCTGGTCAACTCGATCTACCGCTTTCCGCCGCAGATGGTGTTCTTCACGACGCCTGAGCTGCTCGAAATCGGCGGGCTGCCGTTCGTGTCGCCATTCGACAAGCCGACCCGCGCCGAGGCGCTGAAGTATTACCGCAAGGTCGCCGACGCCTACGATTTGTCGATTTCGTACGGCGAGACAGTGCTTTCGGTCACGCGCCCAGACGCGTTCGCGGTCGAGACCTCGAAGAGCGGCGAGCGCCGGGTGCATCACGCGCGAAACGTGATCATGGCGATCGGCTACTTCGATCACCCGGTGCGCTGCGGAATCCCGGGGGAAGACCTGCCGCACGTCCACCATTACTACGGTGAGCCGCATCCGTATTACCGGCAGCGCGTCGTGATTGTTGGCGGCGGAAATTCGGCCGCCGAATCGGCGCTCGAGATGTTTCGCGCCGGCGCGCACGTGACGATAGTCCATCGCGCGCCGACGCTGAAGCCGACGATCAAGTACTGGGTGCGGCCCGACATCGAGAACCGGATCAAGGAAGGATCGATCCCGGCGCACTTCAGCGCCGCGATCCGCGAGATCCGTCCGGCATCGGTCGTGATCGCGCCGACGCACGCGGTGCCGCCGCCTCCGCCGCCCCCCGACGTCCCGTTTCCCGCCGACGGATCGGCGAACTACGTCCCGCCGGTGCGCCCGGCGCAGGTCGGCGAGGTGGAGATTCCGGCCGACGCCGTGTTCCTGCTCACCGGATACCGGGCCGATGCGGACCTCATGCGTCGGGCCGGCGTCCGGCTCAACGATCGCGACGCGCCCGTACACGATCCGGAGACATTCGAGACAAACGTGTCGGGTTTGTTCGTCGCCGGAGGCGCGATTGCCGGCGTCGATACCGGCACCGTCTTCATCGAGAACGGCCGCTTCCACGGCGAGAAGATCATCCAAGTAATTGCATCGCGTGACAAGGCGTGACGTTTTCGTATGACGATGACGTAAAAAAACCTCCCTTGACGCTCGCAGCCCAGCACTAGAATACGCGCCAGTCCGTTCCCGGGAGGCCGTTGATGCGTCGCAAGCTTGCTGCGATCGTGGTGCTGGGTCTCGTCGTCGCCGTCTCGGGAGCGCCCACGCCTCCCGCGCACATCGACGTCACGGTGCACGAGGGAACGTCGATGTCAGTGGCGGTGTCTCCCGACGGACGCACGCTCGCAGTCGATCTGCAAGGCAGTATCTGGACGTTGCCGGCCAGCGGCGGCGCCATGACCCGCATCACCGACATCTTCAACGACGCGCGCCAGCCCGCGTTTTCTCCCGACGGCAAGTGGATCGCCTTCTTCGCGTATCGCGACGGCGGCTACGATCTGTGGGCGATCGCGCCGGACGGCACGCAGCAGCACAAGCTGACCTGGGGCGCCTTTGACGATCGCGAACCCACGTGGTCTCACGATGGAACGCGCGTCGCCTTCTCCTCGGATCGCGGCAGCCCGCTCGGCAGCGACTACAACATCTGGACGCTCGACGTTCGCAGCGGCGAGCTGAAACAGATCACCAAGAACCCCGCCGACGACTACATGCCGAGCTGGTCGCCGGACGACAAGGAGATCGCCTTCGCCTCGACGCGCGAGGACGGCCAGTCGGCGTGGGCGATCAATGTCGCCGACGGCACCGAGCGCAAACTCGCGAGCGCCGGCGGACGCGTCGACGCGCCGTCGTGGGGCGCCGGCGGAGTCGTTTACCACGTGACGACCGGCGGCCGCGGCGCCAATCCCGGCGTGCAGGAGGCGTCGCGCTACGAGATCGCCGGCAAGCCGATCACCGGCACGGAGAACGTCTTTGCTTTCCGTGCCTCGTGGGCGAGCGCGAACGAGTTCTATTACGTCTCGGACGGCAAGATCCGCAAGCGCAGTGTCGGCG
>DASSGK010000421.1:0-5445 GCA_035693505.1 Vicinamibacterales bacterium | reverse complement strand
GGGTCTCTATCTGAAACGCCAGCGCCTCGGTCTCTGAACCAGCGCGGATCCGCGCCCATCAGCGCGTGCAGCGAGTCCACGAGTACCCGCTGCGAATTGCACCTCGTTCGAATCGTCTGCAGCTTCCCTTCCCGAATCCGGTAGTACACGGTCCGCCGCGACACGCCGAGCAGTTCGGCCGCCTGATCGATCATCACGGATCTCAGCATGACGCGCCGAGGGGCACGATCGATGCCCGCCACTCGCATCCGCCGGGCGCCCGCTCGTGTCCGCTCGTGCGTCGCTGAGTCCCGGTTCCGACGGGTAGCCGCTACTCGCCGGGTAGACAGTTCTCTGACATCTTCCTTACCTCAGCCGGTCATTCCGCATACAATCCGCCGCATGAACGGCCTGATGATGGACTACCCGCTCACGCTGTCGACCATCTTCCGCCGCGCGGAGACGGTGTTTCGGAAACACGAAATCGTCTGGCGCACGGCCGACAAGACGGTCCGGCGCTACACGTGCGCGGAGTTCGCCAGCCGCGCCCGCCGCCTCGCCCAGGTCCTCCTCGACCTCGGCGTCAGGCCCGGCGATCGCGTCGCCACGCTCGGCTGGAACCACGGGCCGCATCTCGAGGCCTATTTCGGCATCCCGCTGATGGGCGGCGTGCTCCACACCCTGAACCTCCGCCTCCACCCCGACGAGCTCGCCTACATCGTCAACCACGCGGAAGATCGCGCGATTCTCGTTGACGAGAGCCTGCTCCCCCTCTGGAACCAGGTGAAGCCGAAGGTGAAGGTGCCGATCACGATCGTCGTCGGCGCAAGCGGACCCGTGCCCGACGGCTGCCTGGAATACGAGTCGCTCATCGAGAAGACGAAGCCGGCCGCGGAGATGCCGGACCCCGACGAGCGCGCCGCCGCGGCGATGTGCTACACGACCGGCACGACCGGCAACCCGAAAGGCGTGCTGTACTCGCACCGCTCGCTGGCGCTGCACACCTTCGGCCTGGTGCTGGACGGCGGCATGGGCCTGCGCGAGACCGACGTCGTGCTGCCGGTGGTGCCGATGTTCCACGCCAACGCGTGGGGCATGCCGTTTGGCGCGATTATGGTCGGCGCCAAGTTCGTGATGCCGGGACCTCACCTGGATCCGGCGAGCCTCGTCGATCTCTTCGTCCGCGAGCGCGTCACGCTCACCGGCGGCGTGCCAACCATCTGGATGGGCGTGCTGCAGTACCTCGAGGCGAATCCGGGCAAATTCGATCTGTCCGCCATCCGCGCGATGTACGTCGGCGGATCCGCCGTGCCGCAATCGCTGATCGAAGCGTTCGACAAGAAGTATGGCCTGCGCATCATCCAGGCGTGGGGGATGACCGAGCTCGCCCCACTCGGCACGGTCGCGCACGTTCCGGCGTCGATGGCTCAGGAGCCCGACGCGGTGAAATTCGCCTACCGCGCCCGGCAGGGACGGCCGTCGCCGTTTGTCGAGATCCGCGCCCGCAACGAAGACGGCATCGTCGAGTGGGACGGCAAGACGATGGGCGAGCTGGAAGTGCGCGGACCGTGGATCGCCAGCGCGTACTACAACCGGTCCGACTCCGCCGATCGCTTCACGGATGATGGCTGGTTCCGGACCGGGGACATCGCGACGATCGACGCGGACGGCACGATCCAGATCCAGGATCGCACGAAGGATCTGATCAAGTCGGGTGGCGAGTGGATCAGTTCTGTGGCGCTCGAGTGCGCGCTCATGGGCCATCCGGCGGTCGCCGAGGCGGCGGTCATCCCGGTCGCGAGCCAGAAATGGAGCGAGCGCCCGCTCGCCGCCGTCGTCCTGAAACCGGGCGCGAGCGCGACGCCGCAGGATCTGAAAGCCTTCCTCGCGCCGCAATTCGCGAAGTTCTGGCTGCCGGACGATTTCGCGTTCATCGACGCCATCCCGCGAACCTCCGCGGGCAAGTTCAAGAAGAGCGAGCTGCGCGACCAGTTCAAGGACTACAAGGCGGCCGAGTAGCGCGGCGCCGTTGACTCTGCCCCAGGGTCAGGGTGGAACCTGTCGTCCATGTTTTCTTCAATCGGCCAGTTCTCGAAGCTGACCGGCGTGACCGCCAAGGCGCTGTACCTCTACGAGAGGCGCGGGCTGCTGACGCCGCGGCGGTCTCGCGCCGGCTATCGCCGCTACACGATGCGCGAGCTGACGCAACTCGAGCGGATCGTGGCGCTCAAGGGACTCGGGCTGTCGCTGCAGCAGATCGCCGCGATGACCCGGGACGAAGGCCGCGCGACTGGCCTGCTGCAGCAGCAGCGCGCGGTGCTCGACGACAAACGGCGGCGCCTCGAGCGCGCCGTGAACGCGATCGACGCGATCGCCGGCGACGAGATGCCGGGCGCGGCGCTCGAGCGATTCGTCAACGAGTCTTCGTGGGATCGATGGGAAGTCCGTCTGAAAGCCGCCGCGTCGCAAGCACCGCGGGCGCCCGATCGCGCGAGCCCGTCGCGCGTCGCGCTCTTTCAGAAGATTCACGCCGCGCTCGATCGAGATCCGCGCGGACGGAAGGCGCGCGAGCTCGTCGGCGAATGGAACGCGCTCCTCGCGCGGGAATTCGGCCGCGACAGCAACATGGCGGAGTCGAAACGGCAGCGCTGGGCGGGCCGTCAAAGCTGGCCTGCCGGCATGCGCAACTACGTCGCGTCCCTGTACGACATGGAATGGCCGGCGTGGGATCGCGTCGCGGCGTTCATCGACGCCGTGATGCTGAAATTGCCACCACAAAAACGGCCGAGTTGGCGGAATTGATCAAGAAACTCACTTAACGCTTGCGCGATTGGGGATTATGAAGCATGATATAGACGATTTTGATTCTTCAAACATCTGACGTGACGCACAAATGAGCACGCCTACCAGCGGGTGGCGCCTCCCGTCCAGTGGCCTCAGCCTTCCCGAAGTTCACGGCTCCATCGCCATCCCGGCGAGCGCCGGTTTCTGGCGCAAGATGTTCGCGTTTGCGGGACCCGGCTACCTCGTCGCGGTCGGCTACATGGATCCCGGCAATTGGGCAACCGACCTTGCCGGCGGCGCCCGATACGGCTACACGCTCCTCAGCGTGATCATGATCTCCAACCTGATGGCGATTCTGCTCCAGGCGCTGTCGGCGCGCCTGGGCATCGCCAGCGGACGCGATCTCGCACAGGCCTGCCGCGACAGTTACTCGCAGCCCGTCGTGTGGGTCCTCTGGCTGCTGTGCGAAGTCGCCATCGCCGCGTGCGACCTGGCGGAAGTCATCGGCGCCGCGATCGCGCTCAATCTCCTGTTCCACCTGCCGCTGCTCTGGGGCGTGATCCTCACCGCGCTCGACGTGCTCGTCGTGCTCTTCCTGCAGCATCGCGGCTTCCGCTACGTCGAGTCGCTCGTTGTCGCGCTGATCTGCCTCATTGCGGGCTCCTTCGCGATCGAGTTGTGGCTCTCGCGACCCGACATGGCGGGTGTCGCGCTCGGATTCGTTCCGCGAACCGAGATCCTGAAGAACCCGAGCATGCTCTACATCGCGATCGGCATCCTCGGCGCGACGGTGATGCCGCACAACCTGTACCTGCACTCCTCCATCGTCCAGACCCGCAAATACTCCGACACCGCGGCCGGAAAGGAAGAGGCGATTCGTTTCGCGTCGATCGATTCCGCGGTCGCGCTGATGTTCGCGCTCTTCATCAACGCGGCGATCCTCATCATGTCGGCGGCCACCTTCCACGGCACCGGCCACCAGGACGTCGCGGAAATCGGCGACGCCTATCAACTGCTCTCCCCGCTGCTGGGCACGACGATGGCAAGCGTGCTGTTCGCGGTGGCGCTGCTCTGTTCGGGGCAGAACGCGACGCTCACCGGCACGCTCGCGGGTCAGATCGTGATGGAAGGCTTCATCAACCTGCGCATCCGGCCGTGGCTGCGGCGGCTCGTCACGCGGCTGATCGCGATCGTGCCCGCGGTCATCGTCATCGCGATGTACGGCGAGCGCGGCACCGGACCGCTCATCATCCTCAGCCAGGTCGTCCTGAGCCTTCAGCTGCCGTTCGCGGTCTTCCCGCTGGTGATGTTCACCAGCGATCCGCACAAGATGGGACAGTTCGCCAACGCCGGATGGGTCAAGGTGCTGGCGTACGCGGTTGCGGTTATCATCGCGGTGCTGAACATCTACATGCTCTACCAGATTTTCACGGGCGCCTGAGATGTACCGCCGCATTCTCGTCGCGGTCGAGAACTCGGCCGCCGACAAGACCATCATCGGCCATGTCGCGGATCTCGCGGCGCTGACCGGCGCCTCGCTGCTGCTCGTGCACGTCGCGGACGGATGGGCGGCGCGCAACTTCGACCAGCTCAAGCTGCGCGAGTCGGAGGAAATGAAAATCGATCGCGACTACCTGGATCGATTGCGGAGCGAGCTCGAGCAGCGCGGCCTCACCGTCGATACGCGTCTGGCGATGGGCGATCCCGCCACCGAGCTGGTCAAGGTGTCGCAGGAGCAGGGTGTCGATCTGATCGCGATGTCGACGCACGGCCATCGCTTCGTCAAGGACGTCCTCCTCGGCGCAACCGCGGACAAGGTCCGCCACCTCGTGAAGGTCCCCGTCCTCCTGCTTCGCGCGCAGTAACACATTCCGACCGCAGGGCTGAAGCCCTGCGCCACATCTGGCAAGAGCACGCCGCACCCTGAACCGGAACCCAGCACCCTGAACCCTGAACCCGAACGTTGAACCCTGAACCATGAACCATGAACCCTGAACCCCGAACCGTCTCTGTGTTATAAAGCCCTTGATGGGCGCGCCCGAGCCGATCCACGCGCACGCGATCGACAACATCCGCTTCATCCGCGACACGATGTCGCGCGCGACGCAGTTCACGGCGCTGCCCGGGTGGGGCGGCGTGCTGATGGGTGTCACGGCACTCGTGACCGCGGCGGTGTCGGGGCCGCCGGACGATTCGCTGCGCTGGGTACTGGTCTGGCTCGCGGACGCGTGCGTGGCCGCCGCGATCGCGCTCGGCGCCATGGCGATGAAGGCACGGCGTGCGGGCACGCCGCTGACGTCGGCCGCGCCGGCCCATCGATTTGCGCTGGCGTACCTGCCGCCGCTCATCGCGGGCATCGTCCTCACCCCGGTGTTCGTGCTCGGCGGATTGATGGCGCGCCTGCCTGGCTGCTGGCTGTTGCTGTACGGCGCGGCGGCCGCGACGGGCGGTGCATTCTCGATCCGCATCGTGCCGATCCTGGGACTCTGCTTCATGGCGCTCGGCGTGGTGGCGTTCGCGGTGCCCGCCGCATGGGGACACTGGTTCATGGCCGCCGGCTTCGGCGGTTTGCACATTGGATTCGGCCTGGTGATCGCGAGGAAATATGGCGGCTAGAACAGCGGCGGCGCGCAACAAATCTGAAATCCGAAATCTGAAATCTGAGATTCCCAGGCGCAGCAC
>DASSGK010000420.1:0-2703 GCA_035693505.1 Vicinamibacterales bacterium | reverse complement strand
GTGCTGGCGATCACGTCCGCCTTACCGCAGCTTCACGCCTACCGCGTGGAAATGTGTCTCGCCTTCCTGGCCATCCTGACTGTCGGCAACCTGCGCGGCATTCGCGAGTCCGGACGCATCTTTGCCGTGCCGACGTACTTCTTCGTCTTCAGCGTCGCCGTGCTGCTCGCGGCCGGGATCTACCGCTATCTCGCCGGGCAGATTGTCCCCGTTGAGGTCGCATTGCCGCCGACCGAGGGGCACCAACCGCTGACCGTGTTCCTGCTGCTGACCGCGTTTGCGAACGGCTGCACGGCGATGACGGGAGTCGAGGCCGTGTCGAACGGCGTGCCCGCGTTCCATCCGCCGGAATCGAAGAACGCGTCCGCCACGTTGATCGCGATGGCCACGCTCGCCATCTTCATGTTCGTCGGCATCACCGTGCTGGCGCACGCCTACAAGGTGGTCCCTACCGCGGCCGAATCGGGGATTTCTCAGCTCGGACGAGCCATCTTCGGCGGCCCGAACATCCTCTACTACCTGCTCCAGGCCGGCACCACGCTCATCCTCGTGCTCGCCGCCAATACGGCGTATGCCGATTTCCCGCGCCTCGCCTCGATCGTCTCCCGCGACCGCTACCTGCCGCGCCAGTTCATGAACCAGGGCGATCGGCTCGCCTTCTCGAACGGGATTCTCGTGTTGTCGACGTTCGCGGCCATCCTCATCGTCGCGTTTCGCGGCGACACGCAGTCACTCCTGCCGCTGTACATGATCGGCGTGTTCGTGTCGTTCACGCTGTCGCAGGCCGGCATGGTGATTCACTGGCGCAAAACCCGTGAGGCAGGCTGGAAGACGAGCGCGTTCATCAACGGCTTCGGCGCGCTGGTCACCGGCATCGTGCTCATCATCGTGGCGGTCACCAAGACGCTCGAAGGTGCCTGGATCGTCCTGCTGCTGATTCCGTTGATCGTGATGCTCTTCAAGGCGACCCACCGCCACTACCAGCATGTCGCCTCGGAGCTCACGTTGAAGGGCTACCAGCCGCAGGCGCGCCTGCACAACACGGTCCTCATTCCGATCGGCGGGCTTCAGCGCGCGGTCGTGGAGGCGCTGCGCTACGCCGAAACACTGTCCGACGATGTCCGCGCGATCTATGTGGACGTCAACTCCGCGCAGACCGAGCAGCTGCGCAGGGACTGGGCGGCCTGGGGCGGCCGCGTCCAGCTCGTCGTGCTCCCGTCCCCGTTCCGGTCGCTCATGGAACCACTGCTCGAGTACATCGAGCAGGCCGCTGACGAGAAAGCAAACGACTACGTGACGGTGATTCTGCCGGAGTTCGTGCCGGCGCGCTGGTGGCAGCATCTGCTGCACAACCAGACGTCGCTGCTCATCAAGGGCGCGCTGCTGTTCCGTCCGAACATCGTCGTCACTAGCGTCCCGTTCCATCTGTCCAGGTAGTGTCCGGCTTCAGCCGGACTTTGCCGTCCGCCTGAAGGCGGACGCTACCGGGGAAGGATTTAGTCCGCGTCCCACTGTGCGGCGACATCCAGATCGTCTCGCGACACGTCGCGCACGGTCAGGTGCCCACCGTCCGGCGCCTTGCCTTCACTCCAGACGTAAGCCGACAGGAGCCGCTCTGCTTGCGATCGCCAGAAAGAACCGCCGGGTTCGAAGCGGCGATGCGTCAGCCTCGCGACGCGCTCCATAGCCTCGTCATCGATTGACACCGTCACCACGGATTCAGCTCCATCCGCCAGATGCCGGACACGGAACGCGTGATCTTGCGTCGCCGTATCGGTCGAGCGAAGGATCTGGAATCCGTTCATCGTCACGATCGCGATGTCGAGCGGCCTCGACATAGCCGCCGTCACCTGACTTCGTGGCTGCACCGGCAGCTTCCCGACGACGGCAGCCGCGACGGCGCTTCGAAGCGTTTCGGGCGTCATCGGCTTCCGTACGAAATCGGTGGCCCCGAGGCGCATCGCGTCGACCGCCAGCTCGATCGACGCATACGCCGTCACCATCACGACACAGGCGTCCGGTGCACGCTTCTTGATCGCCCTGAGCGTTTCGAGCCCGTCGAGGCCGGGCATCCGCTGATCGAGCACGACGATGCGATAGTCGTGTCCGTCGCCGAAGCGGTCGATGCCGGCCTGGCCGTCCGCCGCCTCGTCGACGTGGTAGCCCTCGGCTTCGAGTGTCAGCCGCATCATCTGGCGAATATGCGGCTCGTCGTCCACGATGAGCACCTTCATGAGTCTTGCCTCGTCGAAGCGAGTGGAATGGTGAAACTGAACGTCGAGCCTCGGCCCGGTTCCGACTGCACGCTCAAACGGCCGCCGTGGCCTTCGATGATCCGCCGGGAGATCGTCAGTCCGAGGCCGGCGCCGCCGCCGACCGCATGCGGCACCTGGATGAACGGCTCGAAGATCTTGGACAGGTATTCGCGCGGGATCCCCGCCCCCGTGTCGGTGACGGACACCGCCACGTCGCCACCTCTGGCCTCTGCCGCGACGGCGATCGTTCCGCCGCCAGGCGTGGCGCGCATCGCGTTCGTGACCAGATTGCCGATGACCCGCTCGATCTGACCGCGATCGACCGCCACGTGCGGCAGGTCTGGAGGAGCGTCGACCTCGAGGCGGATGCCTTTCGCTTCAACCTGAAGCCGGAGCGGGTTGACCGCTTCGTTGAGCAATGTCGCTGGGCGGATGGGTGCGATCTGTG
>DASSGK010000419.1:0-15273 GCA_035693505.1 Vicinamibacterales bacterium | reverse complement strand
CGGCGACTGAGAGGCGGACGCATTGGGAGTCGTCAGCTTGCTTCGCGCAAGTCGCTCCGCGCCAGCCGGGCGTGTGCGTGATCGGCGAGCTTCAGCGCGAGCGCGACGATCGTCAGCGTCGGCGGTGTCCAGCCGCCTGTCGGAAAGACGGAACTCCCCGCGATGTACAGGTTGGAGGTGGTATGGACCCGGCAATGCTCGTCCACGACTCCTCTTCGTGGGTCGCGATGCATCCGGGTCGTCCCCATGTGATGGGCGCCGCCAGATATAGCGTCGATCCAGCGGTCATCAGGCGTCAGCAGAGAGTCCACGTCGGCGATTCGCCGGTCGTACGCGTCGATCCAGAGTCTGCTTGCGCGCCGGATGCTGTCCACATCCTCCGTGCCGAGCTGCCAGTGCACACGCGCCCGAGGCATTCCGATCGCATCGTCCCGGTCATCGAGCGTCACGCGGTTGTCGCGATTCGGCGCCTGCTCTGCGCGGCACCCGACCATCAGGATTCGCGGCGACGGCTTGACCACTGCTCTGTACGACAGCATCGCCGCCGCGGGGAGGTCCCCCGCTACATTCGCGATGTGTCGCCACACGCGTTCGGGTATCCGGCGACGGCTCATCGAGGTCATCAGCAACCGCATCGACGCATAGCTCGCGGGCTGGGCTGTCGGACGGAGCACGTCATGCGGATCCTTCGTGTTGTGAAATGTCAGCGCGAAACCGTTCAACCGTTCGCTGCGTCGCGCGCTTTCGGAAAGCGCGAGGCCGCCACGGACATGGACGCCGCCGCCGCGACGCGTCCCATAGAACGCCATGCCGCCCTGCCGGCACCGCAGGAGTCCGATCGGGACATGGAGGTGCTCGGTAAAGTAGCGACCCACGAGGTCGTGCTCGTTGCCCACGCCGCACGCCCGGCCGCCGCGCGAGGCCAGCAGCAGGCGTGGATTCTCGATGCCGCCACCGGCCAGTACGAACAGCTTCGCGGCGACCATGAACCGGTTGCCGCCAAGCGTGGCGGCGCGAACTCGCGTCGCGGTCTGCTGTGAGGCATCCATCTCGATGCCGGCTGCGTTGGCGTGCAACACCAGCGTGGCATTCGGGGCACGCGCAATCGCGGGTTGATACTCGCGGCCGAAGCGGAGCGGACATATCTGGAACGTCATGTCTTCGAAACGATCCGTCTCTGGCGCCACGACACTCCGATCACCAGGCCGCCGCCATCGGTGCGGTTCGTACTCGCAGGGGCCCAGCCCGCAGAGTGCGTGCGCGCGCTCATAATAGGGATCCAGCAGACCACGCTCGAACGGCCAGCCGCTCGCGGGCAACGAGGGGCGATCCTCGAAGTCGATCGCATCCAACGGACGGCACCAGCCGCCCCACGCGTTTGTCGATCCGCCGAGATAGCGCAGCCGGCACGCGTCGAGCTCGTAGTAGCGCTGCCCGGTCGTGGTGCCCCGGTTGAGACTCTGCGTCGCTTCGTCCGGCTCGCACCCACCGCTCTCCAGAATGACCAGGGTCGTGCGGCGATCGAGCAGACCCATCACGACGGAAAGGCCCGCGGCGCCGGCGCCGACGATGCAGACGTCAGCCTTCAAGGTTTCGCCGAATGGAATCGAGTCGGCGTCCAGCAACATCAGCGTGTGACCGCGTGTGCTTCCGAAACGGCGGACAACACCATGCGAGGCGTCAGCGCGTCCATGCAGGTCGTTGCGAGCGGACACCTCGGAAGATAGCAGCTGATGCACTCGAGATCGGCGTGCAGGACGCGGTTGGTGCCGTACGCATCGAGTTCCCACGGTGACGTCGGCCCTACGAGGCAGATTGCCGGCGTGCCTACCGCACAGGCGATGTGATACCCGAGGCTGTCCGGCGTTACCACGAGGCTGCTGGCAGCGATGATGCCGGCAAACGTATCAATCGGGTTGTCGGTGCCGCCGTCGATGAAAGGCCCATCCGACGCGAGCAGCGCAGCGTTGAACGCCGCTTCGTCAGGACCGCCGGTCAGGATGATGGCAGACGCAGGGTCGGCCGCGCGAATGGCCAGCGCCAATTGGCGGTACCACTCCGGCTTCCATCGCTTCTCTTCCCACCGGCTGCTGGCCCCGGTGTTGAGGCAGATCACCTGCGACGCGTCGGGCGCGCGCGCTCGAATGAGCTGGCTGGCGGCGGCGAACCCCTGTTCGCTCGGCTGCAGCGACGGCCGCGCCACAGGCAGTGGCAGCTCGCAGATGGCGTACAGCCATTCACCGTAAGTCCGGCGATTCCGCCGCTTGAGGACATCGTCGAGCCCCATTTGCCACCACTGTTGCGCCGCGTCGTTGAGCGGGATCACTCCGCCACGGTTGTCGGCGACGAATCCCCGTCTGGACGACGCGCGGGCGAGCCGCATGATGGACGCGCTCAAATGATCGGTGTCAGGTCCAATGGCCAGATCGAAATCTTCTGCGAGGATGAACTCCAGATAGTTCGATTCGACGTTCAGCACGCGATCGATCCGCGGGTTTCCTCGCAGCACGTCGGCCGCGCGGGCTCGGGTGATCCAGGTGATATGGCTGCTCGGAAATGCCGCCTTGAGCGGCTCCAGACACGTCGTAGTCCGCAGCACATCGCCGATGGCGTCGAGCTTGACGATGAGGATGCGCTCGCCCGTCGGATCGTACAGCCGGCAGTCATCGCACCGCGCTCCGGTCGCTTTGTGTGGCGGACAGGGGAGGCTGATGCGGTAGTGGCGGCAGTCCGTGTGGATCATCATCACGCCACCTGCGCGTGGCCTTCACTCAGCGGATCGCTGCGCGGCGTCAACCCGATGTTCGACTGCAGCAAGGCGCTCAGCCGCTCGCCGATATCGGTCCAGCTGAAATGGAGGGCGGCGTGCGCCCATGCGTTGGCCGCGATGCGAACGGCCTGGGACCCATCGTTCAACAGATCGACGATCCGGTCTGCGAACTCCTGCGCGTTGTCCGCAAGCAGGATCGATTCGCCGTGGGAGAGGCCGAGCCCCTCCGCGCCGATCGTCGTGCTGACCACAGGCCTGCGCATGGCCTGCGCTTCGAGAATCTTGACGCGCGTGCCGCCGCCAATCCTCAGCGGGGCGACGACCACACTCGCGGCCCGCAAATACGGACGGATGTCCGGAACGCGGCCGGTGACATCCACATGACGCGACGCGCGCGCCCGAAGCCAGGCCGGCGGCGACGCGCCCGCGACGATGAATCGCGCGGCCGGCACGCGACGCACGACGAGCGGAAAGATATCGTCGAGAAACCAGCGGACGGCCTGCTGATTGGGGTAATAACTCATCAACCCGGAGAACACGATCGCTCCGGGTGACGGCGGCGTCTCGCCCGGATCGAACTCGTCGAGGTCGATGCCGTTCGGGATGACCGCGACGTGCGGCAGCGCCAGTTCCTCTTCGAACACGCGGCGATCGCGTTCGGAGGTGGCGAGGACGAGATCCACGGCTCGTCCGCAGGATTGTTCTTCACCGCGTGTCGCCGCCATCTGCCAGGACGCGTACTGACGCCGCATCCAACTATCGGAAAAGGCGGCCGTTCGATAGAGCACGTCGAATTCCGCGTTGTGTGTATCGGCGATCACGGGGACGCCGCCCGCGAGCGGCAGGCGCTTTAGCAGCACTGACGAAAGGAATACCGCGTCGCACCGCGCCGGCGACGTCAGCAGGCGTGTTTCGCGCCGAAGCGCCGGCTCCGCGGCTGGCAGAAAATCACAGACCCCTCGAAGCGTCCTCCAGAGCTTCCGAGCGTGCTTGGGGACGGCCGGCCGGGCCGGTGCGACGAACGTCGCGTGCGACACGCGGCCGCCAAAGCGTTGTGTGAGAGCCACCGCGTCGCACGGGGCGCCGGTCGACAACACGCGAAGTTCGTAGAAACGGGACAGTTGCTCCACCATGTGATAGTGCCGCCGGGCAGGGCCGAGCCGTCCATTCATGGGCGATGCGTAGGAGATATAGAGAATGCGGCTCGGTCGGGAGCTGATCGGTTGCGCCATAGAGATGCCCCAGGGGAAACCGAAGCGGTACGGATTGAAGAGTTGGAGCCACGAGCGTAACGAAAATCTTACGAACCATGTGCGTTGCCGCTGCGCTGCAATCCGCGATCCCTTTTTTTCGACGCTTCGCTTGGCGTCATGCTGCGAGACCTGAGCCGTTCTCTCACCCGGACCCGATTTGCGAGCCAGTGTGATGCGTGACTCGCTCTAGCGCGGCACCATCCGGCGGCGAGCGCTTCTCGGCAGCATCCGTGTCCTCGGGTACGCAGTGACACCACGAAGAATGGGAGGCGTAGCCTGTCGGTAGCTCTTGTGCCGTGTAGTACGGCACAAAGAATGCGGCTAAGACGTCGGCAGGAAAACAGTCGGGGAGAGCATGGAAAACAAAGAGCGTCGCAGCGAGCACGACCAACTCGAGGCACACAGTCTTCCTGGGACCAACCAGGCTGGGAAAGGCCCGGAGCCATGTGAAGAGGCCGGCCCGGCGCACAAACGGCGGCGACAACATGACGAGGGTCTCGAGGAACACAGCCTTCCAGGCACCAATCAGGCTGGAAAAGGACCGGACTGCGGTGAGAAGAACGATTAAATGGCGAATTCCCCACCCGAACTCCAGAACATTCAAACCATTCTGAGTCTTGAACGCGAGACTCGAGAGCGCCGGTCTGTCCTCGACCGCGTCACCGACGGCGTGAGCGGTTTGGCAAGCAGCCCCGTGTTCATCGCCGGACACGTCATCTGGTTCGCAATCTGGATTGGCATGAACACCGTCGGGCGCGCCACTTTCGATCGGTACCCGTTCAACTTGCTGACGCTTGCAGTGTCGCTCGAAGCCATCGTGCTCACGGGGTTCGTGTTGATGGCCCAGAATCGCATGACGCAACAGGCCGATAAGCGGGCACATCTCGACTTGCAGATCAACCTGCTCGCCGAACAGGAACTCACCGCGATTCTGAAGCTGCAATGTCTCCTCGCGGATCGTGCCGGCATCGACGTCGCATCCGTCGATTCGCGACTCGATCAGCTCCGGTCGCAGACGGACGTCCAGCGACTCGCTGCCACCATCGACAATGAAATGGCCGCAGCCCCCGCGGTCACGAATTCTCCTTCAGGCGAAGAACCTGCTGTGCAGGAAATGCATCGAGCCGTTTGACGCACACCTCGTCGGCCAACGTTTCAATCCCCGCCGTTGACAGCACTGACTGGCGACTGCGTAAGGAGACGTGCCGGGAGGCACGAGCCCCCCGTCGGTGAGATGGGACGATGTCGCGACTCAGAGTGTGTCGCGAGCGATGCTGTCGTTTCTTTTCAGCAAGCGAGATGCCATCCGCCGAAGATGTGGAGGCCGATTTGCAGCAGTCGATGAGAGATCGCTGACTAGTGCGATACGCGGAGTATCCACCTAGCGACACGGGGCGAGAGAGATGGAGCTTTCGGTGATGGCCGTGATACTGGCGGCGTCAATTGTGTTCAGCATCGCCTGGACCTATGCGACGCTCTCGCTGATGTTTCGATTGATGGAGCGGTCGCTGACGGTAACAGCCGGGCAAGAACTGCGGTCGTGAAAGCAACAACCTTCAGAACCTGATCGTCAGGGATCCGCAAGCCGCGACCGCTGCCACCTTGTCCCAGCTGCAGCACCGGCAAGAAGAGATCGTAAAGCTCCTGCGCCGAGGAGTTGCCCTTTGTAGAACCTCGATTTCCGCAGCATCACCCGCAGGGCGTGCGGGTTCCTCGCACAGAAGACACCTTCGCGAAAACGTTCGGGATTTGTGGCACCCAGGTTCCTTAGGTGCTGGTACGGCTGTGGCAACCTCTGGGCACGATGAACGACTACTCCATTTCGACGCTGCTTGGCGTGATCGAGGGCCTTACCGAATTCTTACCTGTCAGTTCAACGGCGCATCTGCGGTTCGTCGAGGCGCTCCTCCACGTCGATCTCGCGGACGGCTATTGGAAGATGTACACCATCGTGATCCAGCTCGGCGCCGTGTTGTGTTTGCCGTTCTATTTCCGCCGCGAACTCTCGGCGCTCGTCGCGACCTATCCGCGCGGACCTCGCGGAAACCGCGGGCTGCTGACCCACCCGCTCGGTCTGGTCGGCCTCGCGTTCGTCACAACGGCAGTTCCGTCGCTGCTCTTGACGAAAGTGATCGGCCACAACCTGGAGCGGCTGACGACGATGGGCATCGCCCTCATCGGTGGCGGCATCGTCATGTGGATCGTCGATGCGGTGAGCCGACGCCAGCAATCGCTCGACGGCATGTCGATTGGTCAGGCGCTGTGGATCGGACTGTGCCAGGTTCTCTCCGCCGTATTTCCGGGTACGTCGCGGTCGATGGCGACGATTGCGTCTGGACAACTCGCCGGGCTGTCTCGATCGAGCGCGCTCGAGTTCTCTTTCTTGCTTGCGCTGCCGACCATGCTGGCCGCGACGCTGTACGACTTGTTCAAATCGCTGCGCGGTGACCAGGCGAATGCGATTGGCGTCGCAACGATCGACGCGCACGGCTGGACCGTACTTGCCATCGGGTTTGGCATCTCGTTCATCGTGGCGTACGCGTCCGTTGCGTGGCTGATGGAGTGGGTGCGCAGGCGCGGTTTCGCGCCGTTCGCCGCGTACAGGGTTGCCTTCGGGGCTCTCGTGCTCGTGGTGGCGGCGCGGGGATAGTAGTGACAGCGGTGATGCTTCTGACCGAACGTCTGTGGCACCACATTCCGCTGGCGATATTCGTGAACCTGTCACTTGGCGCGACCGGCGTTCCTGGTCTCACTGAATCCTTGCTGGTGAGCGCCGGCGTCATCGCCGTGAACCAAGGGGGATCGTCTCTCTGCGTGCTCGCCTCTGCCGTCGCTGGGAGCACCGTCGGAATGTCGTGGACGTTTCTCGCCGGGCGCGCCATCGACCGTCATCCGCCGCGGTGGTTGCGGAGCACGCGGCTTCAGCAGGCGCTATCGAGTTGTCAGCGATTCGGTGCCATCGCTGTAGGCCTGGGATATTTCGTCCCCGGGCTTCGTCACGCGACCGCGTTTGCCGCGGGCGTCAGCGCCATGCGGCGCGAGCGATTCGTCGCCGCTTCGATCGTCGGTGCCTGTGCGTGGTCGTCGGCGCTCCTGTGGAGCGGGCACTGGATGGGTCACCACACGGCGGCCGCGGCCTTGCCGCGATCGATGATTCACTTCTTCAAGTGACTCGTCTCGCAGACCGAGGAGACTCTCGTCGTCGCCGAGCGGCCGAAATTCTGGAGCACGCAGCCACCATTATCTGCAGTTCTTGCGACTGGCACCCGGCAACGTAGCCCGCGCTCAGCCTCCCTTGCACGCCGCTGGTCCGTGTGTTATATACTGAACCACATGGTTCAGTATACGCGAACGGATTTCGATGCCTCGTTCGCCGCGCTCTCCGACGCCACCCGACGCGGGGTACTGGAGCAGCTCGGTCGCGCAGACGCGTCGATCACCGACCTTGCCGAACAATTTCACATGACGCTCACCGGGATGAAAAAGCACGTCGGCGTCCTGGAGCAGGCGGGGCTCGTCACCACGGAGAAGGTCGGGCGCGTGCGGACCTGCAAGCTCGGACTGCGCCGGCTTGAGGAAGAGGCGGCATGGATCGACAAGTACCGCCAGTGCTGGGACGCGCGCTTCGACGAGTTGGAAAAGGTAGTCGAGGAATTGAAACGGAAGGAGAAGATCGATGGACGCAACAAGAGGAAGTGAGCCGACACCCATGAAGAACCGCACGACGGTGGAACGGAAGTCCGACCGTGAGCTCGTCGTCACGCGAACGGTCAACGGTCCGGCGCGCATGGTCTTCGAGGCGTGGACCAGGCCCGAGCTCTTCAAGCAGTGGTGGGTGCCGAAGTCGATGGGCATGTTCTTGCGCTCCTGCGAAATGGATGTTCGTGTCGGGGGGAGGTACCGTTTGGTGTTCGGCCACGACGCCTCGAACCCTGACGAGTTCTTCGGTCGGTATCTCGAAGTGACACCACATTCGCGCCTCGTCTGGACGAATGACGAAGCCGGTGACGGTGGGCCGATCACCACAGTGAGCTTCGAGGAACAAGGTGGCAAGACGCTGGTGATCATCCACGAGCTCTACCCCTCGAAAGAAGCGCTCGATGCCGTCGGCACCGGGGCGGCGGATGCGATGGGCGAGACGTTCGAGCAACTGGACGAGCTTCTCGGCACCCTGGGCGCGAGCGTTGGACGACCGTAACAATCGTCGATCTCGCGGTTGGCTGTTCGGCCGGCCGGCCGCATGGCGTCAGCGGGCGGCGCTTGCCGCACCAGTCGCCGGCCGGATCACACCGATGCCGTCTTGAATGTCAATCCGTGTACCGAACGGCCGCGAGAGCCGCTGCACTCGGTCGAGAATGGTCTTGGCCAGCGGCGGACTCGCGACCACCGGCACTCCGCGATCGGCGCCGCGCGCCGTGTAGCGGAGATCGATCGGATGCAGCCGGATCTCTGCGACTTTTCCCTTCTCAAAGCGGCTCGTCGTCACGACGCTCTGGTACCAGATGGCGTCGCCGAAGACGAGGCGGTTCCACGTCGCGTCGAACTCAGCGTCGGTGGTGGTCGTGCCGTCCATCTTGTATTGCTCGTAGAGATCGGCGCCGACAGGGGTGAGCAGATCGAGCTGGAACACGAAGTTACCGAGGCTGTAGAAAATCGGCTTGCCCTTGTAGATCTCGATTCCCCGGAGCTGGTGGGGGCCGTGGCCGATGAACTCATCGGCTCCGGCGTCGATCGCCGCATGTGCCAGCTTTGGAAGGAAGTCGGCCGGCTCCTGGCTCCAGTTGCCCGGCTCGTGCGCGTGAATCGTGACGATGACGAAATCCGACAGTTCCTTGGCGGCACGAACGCTCTTCAGCACTTCGGCCTCGTCTATCGGATCGATCGTGTATGTGAAGCCGCGATGGTCGGACACCTTATAGCGGACGCCGAACAGATCGAGCTCGTCGGGCGGCTCTTTCTCCGGCGGTCGGATCGACCCGGCGGGCTGCTCATCGCGGATCTTTCGCAGAAAGCGTAGCTCTTCCTCGGTTACGAAGGAATGCCGCGTCGTCCTCAGCGCGTTGACGCCGGGCCGCCCGGGCGCCTCGCCGGCGGGCGGCGCCGAACGCGACAGCGGCGTAAAGGTCGACGCCATCGAGATCAACGCCACGCGACCCTTGTCGGTGTCGAAGTAGCGGGCGGCCCGCGCGGCGGCGCGATGCTCCCCGACGCCGGCGTGGACGATGCCGGCCTCGTCGAGCGCCTTGCTGGTCTGGCGCATGCCCTCGAGCCCCCAGTCGGTGGCGTGATTGTTCGCCCGCGACATCAGGTCGAAGCCGATCGCCTTCAGATCCCCGGTGACCGCCGGCGATCCGATGATCCACACGCCCCCGAATTCGGCCTGCGGTACGGCCGGCGTCCGCGTCAGATCGATCGCCGTGCCTTCGAAGTTGCCGAACGCGGCATCGGCATCGTGGACGATCCGGCCGATCGGCGCGAAGCCGGGCGTTTGCGACACCGGCCGCGCGATGATGTTGTCGCCAACCGCAGCGACCGTGAAGCCGTCGGCGACGCTCATCATCAGCTCTTGCTGCCGATCGCTCGGCGCCGGGGGCTGCTGCGATGCGATCATCACGATGGTTCCCGCCGCCAGAATCAATCCGAGTGCGATGAGCCGTCGCATGGGGCCTCCTTCGCCAGGCGCAGATGTAGACTCTTTGACCCGCTGCTGCGAACGGGCACGACACCGTCGGATTCTATGCGGAATCGTGGGCTTGAGACGGTTTTAGGGCTCGGGCGATCCGCTGATCGGCCAGGCAATTGCATTCGATTCTCGGCGATGTGCTCATTGCGCCGATCACGCGCGATCAGGCCTTGGTGAAGATTCAACAATCACGGTATCAACATGAACGGAAGATGAACGTCAAAGGCTTGCGCGCGAGCGTCGACTTCGGCTTCGATTAAGGCGGACAGCGTTAACACTGCGGAGGGCTGATTCAACGTGCCCACATCGTACTTGACCGCTCTGATTCTAAGCAGTGCTCTGACACTGCCGTGTTCGGCGGGTTCGATTGAACCACCACCGAATGCGGCCATCGTCGAACCTGCCGTGTCGGTTCAGGACTCATCGCATTCACGGCAAGGTGACGCCGACAGCAACGAGACGTCAGCGGCCAGTTCCGCTGAGACCGTTGAACAACCTGCGGGACCACCGCCGACTCCCCGGCATACGGGGGTGAAGGCGATGATCAAAGACCTTGGCGACGACTTCCTACACCTGCCGTCGAAGGAAAACCTTTTCTGGGCGGGCCTGGGAGGAGGGTTGGCGCTCGCGGTTCATCCCGCCGATGACAATGTCAATCACGCGATGGTGAACAGCGACTTCGCTCACGATTTCTTCAGGCTGGGCAGCTACCTGGGTGAGATCTACACGCTGCTTCCTGCGTCGGTCATCGTCTACGCCGTGGGTCGCGCGAAGGATCAACCGAAGGTGTCGCACCTCGGGATGGACCTGCTGCAGGCCCTTGCCGTCAGTGAAGCGATCGTCAACGCGCTGAAATTCTCGACGCAGCGGGAACGACCCGACGGGAGTAACAAATACTCCTTCCCATCGGGTCACGCTGCCGACACATTCGCCTTTGCCACAGCGCTCGAACGACACCTCGGATGGAAAGGCGCGGTCCCGGCGTACATCTTCGCGTCTTACGTCGCCATCTCACGCCTGCCCGACAACCGGCACTGGCTGAGCGACGTCGTGTTCGGTTCGAGCGTGGGGATCATCGCTGGACGGACCGTGACACGGCACGGCCGGGAGTTCCCGGTCGCGGTCACTTCTGTGCCGGGTGGTTTCGCCATCTTGTACGTACGTCGCGAACGCGAACCCTAGGCTGGTCCTACAGAATCGGCGCACGGGGACTGTTGACCGCTAAGAAGATCTCGCGGAGAAACGCAACAAGACTCGCCATCAACGCCATCATCGACAGAACGAACAGCACCGCGATGAGTGTTCCGAGACCAACGGTGACGAACGCGTCGATGAATGCGAGACAGATGAGCGACGCGACAAGCAGCGCACTCGTGACTGCCATGGCAATGGCCGCATAGATGATCCGGCTGCGGCGCACCTCGAAGTCAAACTCTCGCTGCGCGAGCGCCGCGATAGACCCTTCGAGCTTAGGTAACGCGACCGCCAGCGAACGTCGCCGGTCCACGGCTCGCGCGAGACGTCCGATGAGCACGTTGATGAGGGTTGCGACCGCGGTGAGAAGAAACACCGGAGCGATCGCGAGTTGGATGACGTGTCCGATATCGCTGAGAGGGCCGTTGGCGTTCATTCGAACCCCCGTTAGAGGTGCGCCTCGGCAAGTCCTCTCGGGCTGCTTTGCCAATTGTCCCTCGGTGGTCGCTCGTTCCACCAGGGCGGCAGCGGCATCATCAACATCCGGGAGAGGCCAAACAGATACGGCTCGTAGGATTCCCTGATCGCGCGTAGCCGCTTTCGCGCGTCTGGTGTATCGAGGACGCGGACACCGACTGCGGCGAGTTGATCGCACATCCGATCGAACTCGGCGTCGCTGAGGCGATCCTCGCCAGCAGCGATCGACACTCGGAAGACTTGAGCGAGATCGACTACCGTGTGGCGCGCGATGGCAAACGTGACGTGGGCCTGCCACGTTGGAATGCCGTCGATGCCGACTTCGATGAGCGCCGACAAGTCCAGCAGGCACGCGAGCGCCGAGACCCAGGATTGCTTCTGGTGCTGCGATCGAAAGAAGCCGACTGTCGGGTACGAAATATGGCTCTCGAGCACATCCGAGGACCAGAATTCCCAATCCTTCAGGAAGCCCGCGAGCAACGGCAACTCTGACCGCGTCGCAAGGCGCCGCAGCACTTCCGCCGCCGCGGGAGGCGATCCCGCCCAGGCGTCGAGGACGGTCAACTGCGCTTCGCGGCGAGAGAACGATTGGTAGAGCACCGGCAGGTACGCGACGACGATGGCCAGAAACGCGAAGCCCGTTGCGGCTTCGACAACCGTCAGGATCCGCGCGGTACGACCGACGGGATGCACGTCGCCAATACCAAGCGTCGTGAATGTCGTTCCGCTCATGTAGAGATCATCAATGAACCACGTGTTGGGGGTCAGCGATGAAAGACGGGAGCCGTCAGCCCACTGTAGCCCGGCGAAGCCGAAGACCAGAAACATCGCCCAGATGGCGATCAATGCGAGAAGCGCGAGCGGTCCGAAGAACGCAAGGAACCGCTCGCTGCGAGCTGGACGCATTCTCGCCGCGATGAGTCGCCACGGAAACCAGATTCCGCGTACAAGCGCGCGTGCTAGACGGAAGCGGCGCACGACCGAACGAGGGAGAATGACGGTTTCGAACGCGTCCCACAGGACCGCACCGATGAGTGCGACGCTCACTACAGCGACCGCGACGTGCGCCACCTGCGTCATCGAGACCGTTCCAGTGTATGTCGACTTCGGAGCGTCGCTTATCCCATCCGGCTGGTGAACCAACGTTCACAGGATCGAACAGGCCTCCTTGAACGGCAGGCGCGGGAGACGGTCGTGCAGCGCGCCGGGATCCCCGTAGCCAAGATTGCAGAGGAAATTCGTCTTCACGTGCCCTTCGGGGAAGAACTCCTGATCACAGCCGAAACACGGCTTGCCCGCCGCGAAGAACTCCTGATCGACTTTCGCCGGATCAAAACCGGACATCGGGCCGCAATCCAGGCCGAGCGCTCGAGCCGCCATGATGAGATACGCACCCTGCAGGCTGGAATTCCGTTTCGCAGTCGCATCAGCCAGCTCAGGATTCGACATGAACAATGCCGCCATGCCCGGGCTGTGTGGAAACAGCTTCGGCAACTGTTCATAGAACTTCAAGTCGTACGCGATGATGACGGTCACCGGAGCGGTCATCGTCTTCTCGACGTTGAGCGGCGCGAGCGCCGGACGCAGCCGCTCTTTGGCTTCCTTCGATCGGAGAAACGCGAACCGCGCCGGAGAGCCATTCGCGCTCGTCGGCGCCATCTTCAGCAGGTCGTAGAGATCGTGCAGCGTCTCATCGGGCACAGGCCGCGACTGCCATTTCGAGTACGTCCGCGCTTCGCGAAAGAGGGTATCCAACGCCGTATCGTCGATTCTCGATTGCATGCCTCCTCCTCAACCGTAATCATCATCGCTCCGAACTTCGCGTCGACCAAGGGCCAGTTCACCTCTCGTGCGATCCCCGTCCAGCACGTAGACGTCTTCCCTGCCTGCCCTTGACTGCGACGCCGCGCGCGCATAGCGTGGTTCGAGGTTGCGTGAGATGGAGTCACGCGCCGCGGAGTCAGGGAATGCCAATCGACGACGAACAGAACCGGCACGAAATAGTGGACAACTCGATTCCGGCAGAATCGGCCGCCGGCAACGCTGCGTTGGGGTCGCGTTTCGATCAGATGTTCCCGGTCCTTTCCGAGACCGAGATTGGGCGTGTCCGCCGTTTCGGCGAGGTCAAGCGGTTCCCTGCCGGAGCGTTCCTGTTCCAGGCAGGAGAGGCCGTCTCGGGGATGTACGTGATCCTCTCCGGCCGGGTGGCGATCGTGCCACGCGACGGGCTCGGACAGAGCGTGTCCGTGGCCGCGTTCGCACAGTTGATCGGAGCGCCGGTCGAGGAAATGGCGGAGGTCGTTCCGGGCGAGGTCATTGCTGAAATCGGTCAGCTTTCCGGAAGACCCGACCTGAGCGTGATCGACGCTCGAGCCGTGGGCGACGTCGAGGCGATCGTCGTTCCGATGGAAGCACTGCGCGCGCTCCTCGTCGCCGAGGCCGAGCTCGGCGAACGCATCCTGCGCGCACTCATTCTCCGCCGCGTCGCGCAGATTGAACTGGGCTTCGGCGGTCCGGTGCTCGTCGGATCGCTCAAATCGCCGGACGTCACGCGGCTGTCCCATTTCCTCGAACGCAACGCGATTCCCTTCCGCGTGGTCGATCCCGACGCGGATCGCGATGCGTCGGCACTGCTCGCGCGCTTTGCGCCCAATCAGGACGAGCTCCCGATCGCCGTCCTGTCAAACGGCACCGTGCTCAAGAACCCAACGAAGCAGGAGCTGGCCCGGGCGCTGGGCCTGATGGCGACGAGTTTCCGCGCCGACGCGTACGACGTTGTCATCGTCGGTGCCGGCCCCGCCGGGCTTGCCACTGCGGTTTATGCCGCGTCGGAAGGTCTCGGCGTCCTCGTGCTGGAAGCGGTGGCGTTCGGCGGGCAGGCTGGCGCCAGCGCGCGCATCGAAAACTATCTGGGTTTTCCGACAGGCGTGTCGGGACAAGCGCTGATGGGCCGCGCGTTCACGCAGGCCCAGAAATTCGGCGTCGAGTTCAGCCTGTCCACGGAAGTGACGCGGCTGGACTGCACCTCGGAACGATCTGGACACGACCCCGTGCACATCCTCGAGCTTGGCGACGGCCGGCGCGTGCGGGCACGCACGGTCGTCGTCGCCACCGGCGCGCGCTATCGCCGTCCGGACATTCCGAACCTCGCGCAGTTCGAAGGCCGCGGCGTCTCGTACTGGGCCTCACCGGTCGAGGCCAGGTTGTGCCGCAATGAAGAAGTGGCGCTGCTGGGTGGAGGAAACTCGGCCGGGCAGGCGGCCGTATTTCTCGCCAGCCACGCGCGTCACGTGCGCGTGCTGGTGCGCGGGCTCGGCCTGTCGAGCACGATGTCGCGCTATCTCATCGAACGGATCGAAGGCGCTGCCAACATCACCGTGCTCGCTGAGACCGAGATCGTCGAGCTTTTCGGCACGCCCGACGTCGGTCTGCAGGGCGTCCGGTGGCGCAACCGACGAACCGGGGTAGAGGAACACCACGCGATCGCGCACTTGTTCCTCTTCACCGGCGCCGATCCGGTGGCAGCCTGGCTCGACGGCTGCGGCATCCCCATCGACGAAAAAGGGTTCATCCGGACCGGTGCGGACGCGGGTTCAAACGAGCGGTCACCGCTCCCATTGGAGACAGGGGTCGACGGGATCTTCGCCGTTGGCGACGTGCGTTGCGGCTCGGTGAAGCGAGTGGGAGCCGCCATCGGCGAGGGGGCCGCGGTCGTCGCGCAGCTGCACACGTTCCTCGCTCGGCGGATAGACAGGGTTGATACCTCGCGAGCTGGCAGGGTGGATGACCGTTCAATAGACCGACGCACCCGGGAACCTAGAAGGTGACGCCGATCTGCCGGCCTTGAGCAAAGATGTAGTCCCGTGCCTGCAGGTACTCGTCCTGGGTCCGCAGGT
>DASSGK010000418.1:0-13853 GCA_035693505.1 Vicinamibacterales bacterium | reverse complement strand
ACCTGCATCGGCGTAGCCTGCAACGACGCCGCCGCGGAGTCGAGTATCGACGACTGCAACGGCGTAAACCCGCCGAGCGGAAAAAACGGCACGTATGCGATCTGTTGCGCGGCAAGTGCATCGATGAAGCCGTCATCGTCTCTGTGCGCCATGTTGTAGAAGTTCTGCACGCACACGATCGTGGTAATCGTCTGGCCCTGAGCGAGCTGCGCCGCGGTGACATTGCTCAGGCCGATGTGCCGGATGAGCCCATGACGCTGCAGTTCGGCGAGCGCCGTCAGCGGCTCTTCGATCGATCCCTCGGATGGCTTCTGGATGCCGCCGACCCGCAGATTGACGACGTCGAGCGTGTCGAGCCCGAGATTTCTGAGGTTGTCGTGGACGCCGTCGATCAGTTCCTGGCGCGAGAGCGCGTGAAGCCACGATTTGTCGGGACCCCGGCGAGCGCCGAGCTTCGTGACGATCACGAGCCCCTCGGGATACGGATGGAGCGCCTGCTTGATCAGCTGATTGGTCACGTGCGGACCGTAGTAGTCGCTCGTATCGATGTGATTCACACCGGACTCGACGGCCTCCCGCAGCACGGCCAGGGCCGCGTCGACGTCGCGCGGAGGTCCGAACACCTGCGGGCCGGCCAGCTGCATGGCCCCGTAGCCCATCCGGTTCACGGTCAGCGAAGTTCCCGGTAGCGTGAAGCTGCCGGCGCGATCGATCGTTTTCGCCATCACGACTCCTCCGTCGCGCCGCATTCATATCGGCGCATTTTGGTCTCTCGTAATGCAGACCTTCAGGTTGGCGCACTTTCATCTCTTGTAGTGCAGACCTTCAGGTCTGCCGTCTGGAAATGTTCTAAGATCAGTTTATGAAGGATTCTTCAGATTTGGCATTCGCATCATGCCCGCGCACGCGCTGAGGCCATTCGAGCCAAGGAAAACGCCGGTCCAGAGGCGGGCGGCCGTCACCGTCGACGCGATTTCTGAAGCGACTATTCAGGTTCTGCTGAAACACGGCATAAACCAGTTGACGACGACGCGCGTCGCTGAGCGGGCCGGCGTCTCGGTCGGCACGCTCTACCAGTACTACCCGAACAAGCAGTCGCTGCTGTTTGCCGTGCTGGCTGACCACCTCGACCATGTCGCGTCCGCCGTCGAAGACGCGTGCGCCCGTGCCCGCGGCACACCGCTCTCCGAGATGATGAAGACGGTCGTGGAAGCGTTCGTGGACGCCAAGATGACGCGCATCGACGTGTCGGTCTCGCTCTACCAAATCGCAGCCGACGTAGGAGGACCGGCCCTTGCCCGGCGCATGGGCCAGCGATCACGCAAGGCGCTCGAAGCGACGCTGCAGACAGCGCCCGATCTCGTCTCAGCGCCAGATTCGTTCGCCGTCGAGATGATGTTTGCGTCGATGGCCGGCGCGACGCGATACGTCCTGGAGTCGGGGGCGTCGCCTGCGATGATTCGAAACCTGCGACATCATCTGGTCGTGCTGTGTCAGTCCTACATGAAGGCCCAGCAACGCAGATCAAGGTAGTGTCCGGCTTCAGCCGGACCACGATGGTCTGCCTGAAGGCAGACACTACCGAAACGAGCTGACCTTCAATTGCGAAGCGTGAGGTTCGGATCGATCCGGATCGCGCGGCGCGCCGGAATGTAGCAGGCGCAGAAGCCGACGAGGGTCAACGCGGCGGCAACGACGATGAACGTCGCCGGGTCGGCGGGGTGGACGCCGTACAGCAGGCCGGACATCAGGCGCGACACGATGACGGCGCAGACGAGTCCGAGCGCCAGACCCGCGGCGACGAGCCCGAGTCCCTGACCCAGAATCGCCCTGAGGATCGTTCTTCTGTCGGCGCCAAGGGCGAGACGGATGCCGATTTCGTGCGTCCGCTCGCTGACCAGATAGGCGATCACACCGTAGATCCCGATAGCCGCCAGGAGCAGTGCCGTCACGGCGAACAGGCCGACGGCCTCGATCGCGAATCGGCGATCGGACAGCGATGTCGAAACCGTTTCCGAGAGCGCCTGCGCGCCGAACACCGGCAACGTGGAATCGATGGCCTGCACCTGTTCACGCACCCGATCGGCGGCCGTCGCGACATCGATGTGACCGCGCAGAAATATCGCGAGGTGCTTCTGCGAACGCTGATACGCGCTCGCGTAGATCACCGGCACGTTCGCATCCTGAAGCGACTCGGTCCGCGCGTCCGTCACGACGCCGACGATCGTCGTCCATGCCGTTGCGGATCGCGACAGCTTCACATGCTGGCCGATGGGATCCTCGGACGGCCAGAATTTCCGCGCCGCCGCCTCGTTGATCACAGCGACGCCCGCCGCCGTCTCGCTGTCGAAGTCGGTGAACAGGCGCCCGCGAACGAGCGTTCTGCCGAGCAGCTCGAAATATCCCGGCGTGACAACGGTGCCGTCGACGAGCGGCGCCTGCGTCGCCTCGGTTCCGCGTCCTTCGATGAGCATCGGAAACAGCCCCAGGATCCGCTGTGCCGGATCGAGCGGAATGGCGTCGCTGCTGCCGACGGCGACGCTGTCGACGCCAGGCAACGCTCGGACGCGCCGAAGGACCTCGCGCACGAACGGCGCCTCCTGCGCGATGGTCGGATATTTGTCGACGCTCGTGTCGTTGGGATACGGCAAGCGCGTACGGACGGTCACCACCCGCTCCGGATCGAACCCGAGCCGCTCATGGAGCAGGCTCCAGAAACTCCGGACCAGCAGGCCGGCGGCCACCAGCAGGACGAGCGACAACGCGCATTCCGCGACGACGAGCAGACGGCGGGTCGTCGCGTGGCCGGCCGAGCTCGTCATCCCCCTGCCTTCGTGCTTGAGCGCCGGAATCACGTCCACGCGCCCCGCGTGCAGCGCGGGCACGAGGCCGAAGATGGCGCCGGACAGAAGTGCCGCCGAAAACGCAAACAGCAGCACCGCCCAGTCTATGGTGATCGCGTGCAGCCGTGGCAGTTGGGCCGGCACGAGCCGCATCAGCACACCTTGCGCGACGAACAGCACCACGACCGCCGAGACGGCGCCCGCGAACGAGAGCACAAGGCTTTCGGTCAACAGCTGCCGGACCAGGCGCGCGCGACCGGCACCTAGCGCTTCGCGAACCGCGAGCTCGCGTCCTCGCGCGCTCGCGCGCGCAAGCAGCAGGTTCGCCACGTTCACCGACCCAATCACGAGAACGACGGCGACGGCCCCAAGCAGCAGGAGCAGCGGCTGCCGCGTCCCTCCCATCACGCGATCGCGCAGCGGCACGAGCCGGACAGCCCACGCGGCCGCGGCGGGATAGTCGGCCGGATACTCCTGCCGGAGGGCCGCGACGAGCGCGTCGACGCGCACCTGTGCCGCCGCGACGGTCAAACCGGGGGCGAGCCGCGCGATCGCTCCGGGAATGTTGCGGACGTTGCGCGGCGGATGCATCAGCAAAGGCGGTCCGTAGAAGCTGGTCGCAGCCCAGACATCGACGCTCCGCTCGTCAGGCGTCAGTCCCGGCGGACGGAAATCGGGCGGCATGACGCCGATGACTCGATAGAGGTCGGTGTCGAGGCGGATGCTCTTCTCGAGAACGTTTGGATCGCGGCCGAACCCGCGCTGCCACATGCCGTCGCTGATGACCGCGTCGCCGGTGAAACCGGGATTGCGATCCCGGGGCGGGAACGCGCGGCCCAACTGCGGCTGCACGCCAAGCAAGGCGAAGTAGTTGGGAGCGACGATCGTCAGGCGAACGGTCGTTGGCCGCGACGCACCGGTGAGATTGTTCTCGTCGTACCACGCGGGCGAGATGTGCTCGAAGATGCCCGAGCGCTCGAGATCCAGCCACTCCGGCTGGGACAGGCCGACGTCGCGCGAGCCGACGCCGGTCAAATCGTCGATGACGCTCACCAGCTGCCCGGGATCCGGATACGGCAGCGGCCTCAGCAGCGTGGCATCGACCACGCTGAAAATCGCGGTGGTCGCCCCAATCCCCACCGCCATCGTCAGGATGGCGGCGGCGGCGAAGGCCGGCGCCTTGCGCAGCGTGCGCACGGCGTATCGCACGTCCTGCGTCAGCTGATCCCACCACCGCCAGCGGTGCGATTCGAAGAAGCGCTCGGTGGCGAGCGTGGTGTTGCCGAACGCCCGGCGCGCGGCCGCCCGCGCCTCGTCGGCGCTCATGCCTTCTTCCTGCAGGCGATCGATTTCCAGCTGCAGGTCCGACTCGAGCTCGGCGGCGAAATCTTCGACCGGGCGCCTGCGTCGGAACACCGTTCACCCCTCGGCCGGTTCTGATTCGAGGATGCGGGTGATCGCAGTGGCCAGCCGCTTCCATTTGCTCGTTTCCGCGGCGAGCTGCTTGCGGCCGAGCGCGGTCAACGAGTAGAAGCGCGCGCGTCGATTGTTGTCCGAGACGCCCCACTTGCCGGTGATCCACCGCCGCTCCTCGAGTCGCTGCAGCCCCGGATACAAGGCGCCGTGTTCGACGAGGAGCTCGTGGTCGGAGGTGTGCTTGATCGCGCGGGCAATTGCGTGGCCGTGCTGCGGGCCGAAGATCAGCGTGCGCAGGATCAGGAGATCGAGCGTGCCCTGCAGGAGATCGAGCGGTTCGCGGCGTTTGGTAGACATCTGACCGGAGGATACGCGTGCTCAGGTCGAATGTCAACCTGAGTACTGACGCTCGGCTGAAGCCTTCGCGCTCCATCGCGAATGTCGCTCGATCTTCACTCAGGCGTCGCGTGCCGCGAGCATCGTCTGCGAATCGCGTGCGCGCGGGAAATCGCGGCCGATCCACACGAGGGCCCACGCGCCCGTCGCCGCCAGCGCGACCAGGGGCACGAGCGCGAGCGAGAAGCTTCCGGTCGCATCCTTGATGAACCCCATCACGTACGTCGTGCCGAATCCGGCGAGATTGCTGATCGCGTTGATCTGCGCAAGGCCGGCGGCCGCCGTCCCCGCCGACAGCCACTCCGTCGACACCGCCCACACAGGCCCCTTGCCGGCGTAGATGCCGATCACCGCGAGGCACAGGATCACGATGATTGAGAAGAGCGACGTGAACACGAGCGCCGACGCGAGGCTGACCGCCGTGAGGATCAGCGGCGCCGACGCGTGCCAGATCCGTTCGCCCGTCCGATCCGATCGGCTTCCCCACCAGATCATGACGATGGACGCGAGCGCGAACGGAACGGCGTTCAGCAACCCGGTCTGCATGTTCGTCAGGCCGTACGACTTGATGATCTGCGGCTGCCAGAGCTGAAGACCGCTGCTCACCGCGGTGCTTCCTGCGAGGACGACGCTGAGCACCAGCACGTGCTTGTTCACGAGCACCTGGCGGAGGCTCAACTGTCCGACGCGGCGCTGCCGGCCGGCTTGACCCTCGAGCTTCTCGAGCAGCCACCGGCGTTCTTCCGCATCAAGCCAGTCCGCGTCGGCCGGCCCGTCGCGAAGGACAACGAGGCACACCAGCCCGAGGAGCACCGCCGGCGCCGCTTCGAGGATGAACATCCACTGCCAGCCGCGCAGACCCAACCATCCGTCGGTGCCGAGCAGCGCCGCCGAGATCGGCGATCCGAGAAAGCTCGAGACCGGAATCGCCACCGTGAACAGTCCGACGATCCGCGCACGGTACTCCACGGGAAACCAGTACGTGAGATAGAGAATCACGCCGGGGAAGAATCCGGCTTCTGCGGCCCCGAGGAGAAATCGCACGAAGTACAGCGAGCGAGGGCCCGTGACCAGCGCCATCGCGCCGGCGAGCACTCCCCACGTGATCATGATTCGCGCGATCCACCGGCGGGCGCCGACCTTCTCGAGCAGCAGGTTGCTCGGCACTTCGAACATGAAGTACGACAGGAAGAAGATGCCGGCACCAAACCCGAACACCGTCGCCGAGAAATGCAGATCCTGGACCATCTGAAGCGCGGCGAATCCGAGGTTGACCCTGTCGAGAAAGGACACGAAATAGCAGACCATCAGGAACGGCACGATCCGCAGCGTCACCCGGCGCATAGTCCTGGTTTCTACGGCATCGAGGTTTGACGGCATTTCGACGGCGATTCTACAATGCGGCCGCTTCCTTCCGCGGTGACCCGTTCATCAGCTGAATCCTTGTGAAGACGTGCGACGCACCTGATCCGAACACGAGAACTCCGCGGTTCCGATTGCCACGGCACACGTGCGACGCGCATTGCCATGTCTTCGGGCCTGCGGCGACGTTCCCATATGCGCCCGATCGGGCCTACACGCCTCCGGATGCGCCGAAAGAATCGCTCTCGGCGCTGCATGCGGTGCTCGGCATCGAACGGGCCGTTCTCGTTCAGGCGAGCTGCCACGGAACCGACAATCGCGCCATGCTCGACGCGATTAAGGCGAGCGGCGGACGTTACCGCGGCGTCGCGATTCTCGATTCCTCCGTCACGGAGGCGGACTACGCCGCATTGCACGACGGCGGAATCAGGGGCGTCCGCTTCAACTTCGTCGAGCATCTTGGCGGCAGGCCGGACATGGCGCTGTTCCACCAGGTGATCGAACGCATCCGGCCGTTCGGCTGGCATCTGGTGGTGCACCTCGACGCGGTGGACATTCCCGAGATCTCGACCCTGCTCCGCCGGATTCCTCTCCCGTTCGTCATCGATCACATGGGTCGCGTCAAGGCGAACGGCGGGCTGGAGCAACGGCCGTTCCGCGCGCTGCTCGAGTTGATGAAGCTCGACACCTGCTGGGTAAAGGTGTGCGGCGCCGAGCGCGTCTCCACCGCCGGCCCGCCATTTCTCGACGCCGTGCCGTTCGCGCGGGCGATCGTCGACGCGGCTCCAGACCGCGTGCTGTGGGGCACGGACTGGCCTCACCCCAACGTCGGGCGCTTCATGCCGAACGACGGTGATCTGGTGGATCTGGTCGCCGAGATCGCCCCAGACGAGGTGCAGCGGGAAAAGCTCCTGGTGCACAACCCGGCGAAGCTGTACGGCTGGGCATAGGTCATCGGGCGGCGGGCCAACGACCTGCCACCGGTCGAGGAACAAGCCGTAGACTCTCTACGTCTTAGACACCAGACTTCCGAGACCAATGAGCCTGCACTCCACGCGCGCCGACACGCATCAGGACGAAGCCCCGCACGCGTTCCGGATGTGTGCCTGGCTGGCCGACGATAGGCGTCCGTTGGACTGGAACGGGCCCGTCGATCGGCCCTTCACGCGATTTCTCGATCAGGATCTGCAGCGGCCAATCATCGAGCTGTTCGAGCGTGTCGCCCGGAGGCAGCGAGACCGCATCGCCATCAAGGACGGAGACACTGCGCTCACCTTCGGCGAATTGTGGGACGGCATCTCGGGCCTGGCGGAACGACTGAATGCGGAAACAAAGCCGGGCGACCTGATCGGCATCCTGCTGCCGGCCTGTCCGATGTTTCCGGTTGCGATGCTCGCGTGCCTTGCTTCAGGACGCCCGTTTGTCGCGCTCGACACCCGCAACCCGCAGGACTGGCTCGACCAGGTGCTGCAGGATGCGCGCCCGGCGCTGATCGTCACCCTGGAGGATGCATTCCCCGGGATCGAAACCCGCTTGCCGGCGCAGCGCGTGATCCGGCTCACGGGCGTGCCTGAATCCGGGCGCCCGGGTTGGCGGCCTGCGGTCATGGACGTGGACGAACCCGCGTGCGTCCTGTTCACGTCCGGCAGCACCGGACGGCCGAAGAGCATCGTGAACAGTCAGCGGAACCTGCTGCAGCGTGTGGCTCAATCGATCAATGCCGCGCATATCAACGCGTCGGACAGATTCCTGACGCTCGCATCGCCGTGCACCATCGTCGGTGTTCGCGACGTCATGACCGCGCTGCTGGCAGGCGCCAGCATTCACCTCCTCAACCCGCTCGACGCCGGCGCACGCGAGATACTCGACGTGATCCGCACGGAGTCCATCACCATCCTGTTCGCGTTCCCGGCTCTATTGCGGTCCGTCGTTCCGGCTCGCGGGGAACGAGCGGGTGCCTCTCTGAGGCTGGTCCGCGTGGGCGGAGACACGATGCTGTGGACCGACATCGACACGCTTCGCGCGTGGCTCGCACCCGGTGCCGCCATCCAATTGATCTACGCCGCAACGGAAGCGCCGATGCTGCAGTGGTTCGTCGACGACCGTTGCAAGCGTGACGAGGTCCGGATTCCCATCGGCTATCCACTGCCCGGCAACCATCTCGCGATCGTCGATGAGCACGGTCACACCACGCCGCCTGGCGAGGTCGGTGAGCTCATCGCCGCGAGCCCGTACGTGTCGTTGGGCAGCTGGACGAGTGGCCGTTGTGCGGGCGAGAGCGACGGACACGGATGGCGTGTCTTCCGGACGGGGGATCTTGGACGGCAGAGGCCTGATGGCCTGCTGGAGAGAGTTGGCCGGAAGGACAGGCAGGTCAAGATTCACGGGGCACGAGTCGATCTCGACGGCGTCGAAGGCATGCTCCGCGGCCACGCGTTCGTGCAAGATGTCGCCGCGACCGCACGCCCGAGTGACGCCGGCGGAACGATGATGCTCGTCGCATATGTGACCGCGCGTGACGGAGCGCCTCGCGAACTGATCGACGAATTGAAAGCGTTGATGACGCGCTCCGCGCCGCCGGCGATGCGCCCGGCGCGTTTCTACCTTGCACCCGCGATTCCACGCCTGGCGAACTCGAAGCTGGACGTTCGCGCGCTCGCGGCGATGGACGAGGCGCGTGTTCTGAGCGAACGTGCCGAGGCCGTCGATGCAGCCACGCCCGCGCCGATTGCCGGCGATCACATTTCCCAGACCGTTGCCCGCGTCTGGCACCAAGTGCTGCTCGTACCAGTTCGCGCGGCGGACGAGGACTTCTTCGACAGCGGCGGCGATTCGCTCAAGGCCATCGCGTTCGTGCTCGAGCTCGAGCAGGCACTGGGGCTCGAGATTCCGCTCACGCTGATCAACGAGACACCCAGGTTCGATCAGCTGTGTCAGGCGCTGAGTGACCAGCGCGCACCGGGCTCGAGTCCGCTGATCACGCTCAAGGACGGAGACGGATCGCCGCCCCTTTTCTTCATCCACGGCGTTGGCGGCAATGTCGTCGAGATCCTGCCCGCGGCGCGGCGCGTGACCTACTCCGGCGCGGTGATTGGCATTCGGGCGCGCGGTGTCGTCCGCGGAGAAGCGCCGCACACGAGCATCGAGGCCATGGCGGCGGACTATCTCGAAGCGATCAAGGAACGCCAGCCGGTGGGTCCCTACCACCTGTGCGGCTATTCGTCCGGAGGGCTCGTGGCATTCGAGATCGCGCGGCGCCTGTCCGATTCGGGCGACGCCGTCGGCCTCGTCGGCCTCTTCGATACGACCATGAGCCCCATCAGATGGCCGCTCCGGACGTGGGTCTCCCTCGTCGTCCATCGAATTGCGCTGTTCGGCGCCGCATTGCGAGCGATGCGTTTCGACACCTGTGCCGCCACGCTGCGTCGTTCGGCCGAGCAGCTTCGCGCGTGGTGCGGCAACCGCGGCAACGCGCCTCCAATCGCGATCAAAGTCGCGGCGAGCGCGCTCATCGCATCCGCGCGCTATCACCCGGGCTTCTATCACGGGACGCTCACGCTGTTCTCGCCTGCGGAGCGCGAGTCCTGTCTCCCCTCGCTCGAGTCCGTCTGGCGCAACCACGCTCGAACGGTCACCCTCGTCGAAACAGCGGGAACGCACTTGACGATGCTCTCCACGCGGCATGCGGAAACGACCGGTGCGTGTGTGACACGGCACCTGTCTGCGGCAAACGCCGTCTGAGTAACACGCCGTGGTCACCAGCGATGTTACCGTCGCTCGACCCCGCCTGGTGCTGCTCGCGACCGACTCCTGGGAGCAGATCAACGGCATCTCGACCTTGTACCGCGCAGTTATCGAAACGCTCGATCAGCATTTCAGCGGGTTGTGTCGATTGCTGATCGTCCACGCGGCCGACGCTCCTCGCGAGACGGTTATCGGCAATCAGCACCGCGTGGTCGGTGTCGCACCCCGAATCAGATTTCGCGTTCCGCAATACCCGGAACTTCTGACCGGCTACATCAGCCGCGCGCAGTTCGCGAAGATCGAACGGGAGCACGGGAACATCGACGTCGTGCACGTGGCGACCCAGGGACTCGTGGGTTTGTCGGCATCGAGATACGCGAAGCTGCGCCGCAAGCCGTGCGTCGGTTTCTATCACACGCATTGGCCGGCATACGTGTCGGCCTACCTCCCGACGGCCGTGCCTTCGGCGATCCGGCAGCCGCTGGGCCGCATGCTCGCTCGGCGATGGGACCAGCTCGTGTACGGGCGGTGCAATCCGATTGTCGTCCACACGGCGAGAAGCGAGCAGTGGCTGCCGCCCGCGTTGAAGGGGCGAATCGTGCGAGCGTCAGAGTTCGTCGATTGCGGGCGTTTTCACGCGGACGAAAGCGCCGCCGACCGGGATCGAACGCCGGGGGAAGTCGTGTTCGGATTTGTCGGCAGAATCGCACGAGAGAAAAACCTGACGAGCATCCTGCGCCACGCCGATCGCATCAAGGATCTGGGGTGTCGACTGGTGATCGTCGGTGACGGTCCCGAGCGTTCGACGCTCTCGCGTCACCAGGCCGCGTTCGCCGGCTGGAAGAGCGGTCGCGAGCTCGTCGCGATGTACAACCAGATGCACTTGCTGTTGCTGCCCGCTGAGTCGGACACGCTCGGGTTGGTGCTGCTCGAAGCCGCGGCGTGTGGAATCCCGGCCGTTGCCTTGCGCAACACGGTTGCAGCGGATTGCATCGAGCAGTACGGAAGCGGTGTTGTGGTTGACGCGTTCGACGGAGAGCTCTTTGGCGCGCTGCGCGCACTCGTCCAATCCGAGCGATTCAGCACGATGCGGAGGCAGGCCAGGGCGATGGCGGCAGACCACGACATCCTGCGAGGAACGTCGACGTTGCTTCAGGCGTGGTCCGAGGCGTCCCCGATCGAGTCGGCCCAGGGCCTCGCAGCCACGCCTTCAGCGGAGCGATTCTTCACGAAACGGCCGCCGACGATCCGGCGGCCGTTGACCAGCCCGTTTGGGAAGCGGGGTTACTTCTTGCGGCGGTTGTAGGTCACGTGCGTGACGCCCGTGATCTTTCCGTCCTTGTCCATGCGGATGTACTCGTTGTTGATCGTGTTGTTGTCGTCCGACAACGTGTTGATCACCACCTGGTACACCACGCCGTCCCGCTTGTTGTAGATGCGGATGCTCTTGTCGTTGATGATCTCAACCGCCGTCTCGGAGTTCTTCTGACCGGCGACGGGACGGAACTTGCCGTCGAAAAACGTCTCGTAGCTCCACTCCGTCCCCGGCTTGCTGGGATTGCTGACGGTGAGCTTGCTGCCGTTGTTGGGCAGCGCCTCGTATGTCATCACGTTGTTGGGGTCCTTCGAGTTATCCCACACACCGAAGCGATTTCCACCGGTCTGTGCCCAGCTCGGGCTCGCGGAGAAGAGGGCGGCGGCGACGACGGCAGTGCAGATGAACAGATTTCGGAAACGCATCAATGTAAACCTCATGCGAGCTCCATCGCTCGGAAATGAATAGGGGCTGAGCATACCCAATACCGTGGGGTGCTGCAACGAGCGGCGGGCGCGTCGGCGCCATTTTGTCTATGATTTTCTCCGTGCGAACCAGGAACACGACACGCGCATCAAAGAACGCCATTGTCGGGGTATCGGATCACGGCGGTTGGGCGGTGTTCGTGACGGTGGCGCAGGACGGAACGCTCCTGGACCGCCGCCGCGTCGAGCTGGTGGACGCGAATCTGCCGAAGATTCCTCATCATTCCGAAGGCCAGCGGCTCTCGCCGGAGCGCGCCGTGGCGCTGGTCGAACGCGTACGAGCTTCCGCGGAGAAGCATTCGACGCTTGCGCTGGACGCCCTCTCGGCTGCGGTGCCGGATGTGTTCGGCATCGCCCTTCGCGACTGCCCGCCGCTCCCGCTCACGATCGAAGAGCGCATCAAGGACTATCGCGCGCAGAACGTCGCCGACTGGGTGATGTACCGCAAGGCTCTCGCGTCGGCCGCTGAAGCCCGCGGCTGGCCAGTCCACTGGTTCGACTCGAGGAAGGTGTTCGATGCGGCGCGAGAGGCGCTGCACGTCGACGACATCGACGCGCACTTTCTCGACATGCGAAGGGCCGTCGGTCCGCCGTGGAACCAGGATCACAGGCTCGCGATGGCTGCGGCCCTGGCGACGAGTTCCCGCGCCGTCGCGAGGTAGAGAAGATCGCGGTCAGCCTGGAAGAGATCAGCGAGCTGCATCTACCGCGGCCACGATGGCCGCCAGCGACTGATTGAGCGATTTCGCCCCTGCAGCCGAGCCGCGCTGGTGCCCCATGCGCACGACCACCAGATCGTGCGACGGCACGACGAACGTGTACTGACCGCCGGCGCCGGCCATGAAATAGGCGGTGCGCGGCAGGCTCCACTGCCCCTCGCCGTTCACCCAGAACATGCCGCCGTATTCGCGCCGCCGCCACGCCGGTGCGGGTGTGCTGACGAATGTCGACCAGCCCTCCGGCAGCAGGCGCTGGCCGTTCCACACGCCGTCTCGCAGATAGAGAAGCCCCAACCGCGCCCAGTTGCGCGCGGTTCCATAGTCGTATCCGCTCAGGAGGAAGTTGCCCCACGGGTCGGGCTCGAGCACCTGACGCCGGATGCCGATGCGATCGAACAGCGCGCGTTGAGGATAGGTGAGATACTCCTCACCGCGTTTTTCGACAGCCTGCCGCACGAGAAACCCCAGCGTCATCGGATCCGAATTGCGATACCGCCCCACGGTGTTCGGCGCGAACTCGACGGGCGATGCAATCGAGTACGCAAACGCGTTGACAGCGCCGGCATAGATGAAGAAGTGATCGTGGTACTGCGTGGCGGGATCCATCCACCGATCGTCCTGGCCCGTGAAGCTCAGGCCGCTCGACATGCGCATCAAGTCGCGCACTTTGATCGCGCCGCGCGAGTCGCCGGGGCGCCGCCAGTCCGGGACCGGCGCGGGATCGTCGAGCGTGAACGCTCCGTCCTTCACCACCAGGCCGACGAGCGTCGCCGTGAGGCTCTTCCCCATCGACCAGCTCTCGAGCTGTGTGTCCTTCGTGATGCCGGGCATGTAGCGCTCGCCGACGATCTGGCCTTTGTAGAGCACGACCATCGCGGCGGTGAGGCCTTCGGGATCCGCGAACGCCAGGTCGACCGCCGACGTGACTTTCGCGCGATCGAGCCGCGATGGCCACGGCTCGCTCGATGGCGCGTCGCCCGCGGGCCACGCCTGCGACGCAGGATCGGGCAGCGTGGTGCGCACGGGTACCGGAGTGAAGTGCACGCCCTCCTGTCCCTCCGGGTGAATGACGCATCCCTGATCGCCGTAGAAAGCCGCCGTGCGCGTGACGTCCTTCAAGGTCACGCGCACGCGCCGAGCCTGGCGATCCACGTCCACCGTGACCGGGCGCGCGCGATCCGGCTCCGCCATCAGGAAGTACGCGCTGTTCTTCCGCGCTTCGTCCGCGTCGCGGCCGGACACGAACACCGCGGAACAGAGAATCTTGGCGTAGCTCGCCGCACCGAGAGAGGCCGGCGACTGATACGGGATATCGGGATGATGCGGACGCGTCGGCGGCACGGCGGGCTGCAGGCGCGCCAGCACGGAGACGCCGGAAGCAATGGCCAGCAGGAGCACGGCCAGCAGCCGCGCGTGAATTGATCGCGTCATGGGTGAATCCTACATCTGCTCGTTGTGATTCGGGACCAGGTAGTGTCCGGCTTTAGCCGGACCCGCGCAGGTCCGCCTGTCCGCCTTTGCTCCGACGATTGTCGACGGAGCGACGGCGAGACCGGGACGAAGCGCAGAGGCG
>DASSGK010000417.1:0-13141 GCA_035693505.1 Vicinamibacterales bacterium | reverse complement strand
CGGACATCATCGTCACCTCGCCGAAGCACGTCGTGCCGGCCGAGGCCGCCGACTGGTGGGGCAGTTATTACGTCGATGCCGGTCTCACCGAGGACCGCTACATCAAGGCGATCGAGAGCAAGCCGGGCAAGACCGCCGTCGTACACCACCTGCTGACGTACGCGGTCGACGCGGACATGACCGGTGACAGCAACGGCGACGACAGCAATCCGGAAGCGTCGGGCGAGTTCCTGAACGAGTTCGCGGTCGGCAAGAACGGCGATCTGTTTCCGGAAGGCACCGGCCGTCTGCTGCGCGCGGGATCGAAGATCAAGTTCGATTTCCACTATCACTCGGTGGGTGAAGAGATCACCGACCAGTCGCAGCTCGGCATCGTGCTCTACCCGAAGGGCTACACGCCGAAGCACGTCGTCTATTCGAAGCAGCTCGGACAGCCTACCGAGCCGCTCGACATCCCCGGCGGATCGACCTACGTCCGCAGCGACGGGTATACGCGCTTCAACAAGGCCGGCAAGATCACGGCATTCCAGCCGCACATGCACACCCGCGGCAAGCGGCAGTGCATCGAGCTGATCTATCCGGATAACAAGACGGAACAGCTCAACTGCGCCGACTGGAGCTTCAACTGGCACATCGTCTCGGTCTATGCCGACGACGTCGCGCCGATTTATCCGGCCGGCACGGTGCTGCACGTGATCTCGTGGCACGACAACTCCGCGAACAAGGCCAATCCCGATCCGCGCAACTGGGTCGGCAGCGGTCAGCGCACGATCGACGAGATGGGGTTCGCGTGGATCACCTGGCACGATTTCACCGACGACGAATACAAGGCCGCGTTCGAGGCGCGCAAAGGCGTCGCGAAGACGGGCACGAGCCAGGGACAGCCTCAGTAACACTTCCGCTTGAGGATTGAAGCGTTGCGGACGATCGCTAAGGCGCGCTCATTTGTAGTGCAGGCCTTCGGGCCTGCCTTGTGTCTCGCGTTGACGAGCGCGTCGATTTTCGCGCAATCGCAGTCCACCGAGCTCCACACCAAGTTCAAGTCTGGGCAGGGTGTGGTCCCTGTCTATGAAGGATGGGAGCGCGTACCCGACGGCAGCTTCAACATGGTCTTCGGGTACTTGAACCGCAACCACGTCGAGGAGCTGAACGTTCCGATCGGTCCTCAAAACGGCTTCGAGCCCGGTCCCGCGGATCGTGGTCAGCCGACATACTTCTACCCGCGCGAGAATCACTTCATCTTCAGAGTCAACGTGCCGAAGGACTGGGATCGGAAGAAGGAAGTGATCTGGTCGATCACGGCGAACGGGAAGACCGAGACGGCGCGGGCGACGTTGATGGACGTGTGGGAGATCGACCGCAAGGTCGAGGTGTCGAACAACGGGGGCGTGCAGATCACGAACGAGTTGATCATGCGCGATCAGCCGCCGGTCATCACCGTCGCTCCGATCGGCCGGGTGAAGGCTGGAGTACCGCAAACGTTGAGCGCCGCGGTCACCGACGATGGTCTGCCGGGGCCGAGCAAACCGCGGAAGCCGCGTCCCGTTGAACCGACGCTGGCCGGCGCGCCACCCTCGCCGGTCAACGTGCCGCTGCCGGCCCGGCCCAAGATGCCGCAGGGTCTGTCGGTGCTGTGGATGGTCTATCGTGGACCTGGTGGCGTCGCGTTCGATCCCGACGGCTATGCCAAGGTCGCCGACGGAAAGGTGAACGTGGCCGCGACGTTCAGCCGGCCGGGCACGTATACGCTTCGCGCGTTCGCCGCCGACGGTCTCCTTCGGACGCCCACCGACGTCACGGTCGTCGTCGATCGCTGAGCCTGACTCGTCGGCGATTGCGACCCTTCCGCCAGCAGCGAACATCGATCGGCTACACTGCGGCGATGCCGTCTCGGACTCGTGCCGTCGCCATGATCGTCGTGATGACGATCATGGCGGCGCTCTACATCGTGCACCTCAGTCAGGTTCCCAGCTTCCTCAGCAGCGACGAAACCGCATTTGCGCTGCAGGCGCAGTCGATTGCCACAACTGCGCACGATACGAACGGCCGGTTCATGCCGCTCTATTTCCAGATGATGCAGAACGTCTGGTTCCATCCGGGGCTCGTTTACCTGATGGCACCCGTTCTTGCCGTCTTCCGGCCGCTTCCAGCCGTCGTTCGAGCGCCGGTTGTCGCCGTTGCGCTCTTCGACATTCTGCTGGTCTTCATCGTCGCGCGCCGCCTGGGCGCATCGGACGCCGCGGCGCTGAGCGCATCGGTGCTTTTGGGGCTCACGCCAGCGCATCTCCTGCACGGGCGATTCGCGGCCGACTATCTGCTCCCGCTGCCCTGCATCCTGCTGTGGTTCATTCTGCTCATCGATGCCGACAAAGCCTCGTCTCCATGGCGCTACGTCGCCGCCGGCGGTTTTCTCGGGCTCGGGCTCTCGACGTACATCGCCTCCGTCGTCATGATGCCGGTCTGTCTTCTCCTCACATATTCACTGCTTCTGCTCAGCGGCGATCGGCGTCTCTGGCCGTACGCGGCGGTTACGGCAGGATTCATTCTGCTGCTGCTGCCGCTGGCGAGCTATCTGCTGGCGACGCCCCAGGTGTACGCCGGGTTTACAGAGCGGTACGGCGGCGCAAATCTCGACGTCGTTCACCATCCGCGGGGACTGTTCGACCTGACGGCCATGGCCCAGCGCTGGACGACGTACAAGAGTTTTTTCGAACCCTACTTTCTGTTCGAGCGTGCCGAGACGCACGTGATGAGCTCCACCTACACGACGGGCATCTTTCTGAAGGCGATGAAGGTGCTGATTCCTCTCGGCATCTATCACATCCTGCGCAACCGCCGCACACGTTTTACGCTTCTGCTCCTGGCGCTCTTTGTCGTGTCGCCAGTCGCTGCCAGCCTGATTCCTGAACCCCACGCGATCGATCGCGCCCTGCTGTTGTTGCCCACTGCCGCGCTCATCGGTGCTTTTGGCGTGGACTGGCTGCTGATTCCGCGACAGTGGGCCGTCACCTGGGCGGCGCGCGCCGCATGCGCCGCCTTATGCGTGTGGATGGCCGTTCAGTTCAAAGATTTCTATCGCGACTACATGACCCAGTATCCCGTGCGTGCCTCCTCCTGGTTCGACGGCAATCATCCCGGCGCGTTCGAGGTCCTCGTCCGGCAGCATCCCCGGGACGATCGGCGGCTGATTTACCTCAGCAACGGGCTGCCGCGCATCAAGGAACACTGGAAACTGTATCTGCTCGGCCACGGACGCAAGGATCTGCTCGGACGCACGGTGTTCTTCTCGCAGGATCTGACCCTGGCTGGCGTGGCACGCGGCAGTCTGATGCTCACGGGCACCGACGATCCGGTCGAGCGTTCGTTTGTGAAGCTGGACGCTGTGCGCGTCGTGGAGCGCATCACTGAACCGGATGGTGCACCGGCCTTCACGATCTTCGAACGGACGGAGGCACGTTCTTTTTATCCGTTCGACGGCACGTACACGGCCCGGGTCAGCTTCAAGTGCACATCGGGCCGAGGGCGCAGCGACTGCGCGAGTTTGCCCTCGACGGCGTCGTGTCCCTCCCTCGAGAGGATCACGGTTGCCAACAACCTCGTCTTCGACATGTGCGGCTATCTGACGCAGACGTCGATGACCGACGATGGCGTGTATCACGGGCTCACGGCTGGTCAGGGAATCAAAATCGCGGGAAGGTTCGCGGCGACCGGAACGTTTTCGCTCGCCGGCAGCGGCGAGTCGGGCGGGAATACCTACGACGTCGCCTTCGCAGTCACAAGGCAGCCGTAGTCAGCTGCCGTAAAGCCGACCCGGCCAGTTCATACGTTCCCGGCGCCGTCATCGTGGCGTAACCCTCGGCCACGAGGGCGCGGTTGCCCCGCCCGGCTTCGGGCCTGGACAGCCCCGTCACGCGAGCCATCTCGCCGGGAAGCGTCGCGCCGGCGCCGGCGAGGAAGCAGCGGGCGATCTCCTTCACGGCGATCTCACGCTTCACGCGTTTGAGCAGCGCGTCGGGGAAGCGGCTGATGCCGAGCGTCCAGATGTAGGTGAACTTCGGCAGATAGCAGACCTCGCTGGGGACGACAATCATCGCCGCCTGTAATTCGTCCATGGCTTTGGTGAACGCATGCCGATCCTTCACGCCGGCCTCATCGCGGAGATCCGACGTGCTCATCTCCCATTCCTTGCGAAGCACTTTCAACACGGCCTGCGCATGCCGGCTCAACCGGCGCTTTTCTTCAGACTTCCGGACGCCCCAGATCGCGTGGAAGTAGGGAATCATGCGGGGCGCCAGGAACGTCGCCTTTCCTCGAGCAAGCTTGGCGTAGTAGACCTTGCCGCGATTGACGAGCTCGTCCTTCAGTACCCACGTCAGCGATGCTTCCTCGTCCTTCTGCACGTTGCGAGGCAGGACCGCATCACGGCGTCCACAGACCGCGACGTACAGCGACGGACCCGGCCGGCGGGAATCGGTCAGGCACGCGGTGAATCCGATCTGTTCGACGAACTGCTCGGCATCGAGCGCCGTCTGGATCTGCCGGGTTCCTTCGCGACACCATCGCTGGTCACGATAGTCTTCGACCTCGTCGGACAGCTGTGGTTTGGCTCTCACGATCTCGGCGATCCGATGTCGAGAAAGACGCGCAGCTTGTCGAGCTCTGCCTCCAGAGCGTCGCGAAACCGGCGGTCGCGCGGCGCCCGGCCGGCGACGTAGCCGAAGTCAGCTGCCAACGCGCCATCGTTCACGGAGACATTGCCCCAGCCGACGACACGATCGCGCCAGAGCAGTGGCAGCGCATAGTAGCCGCGTGTCCGTTTCTTCACCGGCGTGTACGCCTCGAATCGATAGGGCCAGCCCCACAGGATCTCGAACCGCCGCCGATCCCATACGACCGGATCGAACGGCGCCAGAAGGCGGGCGGTATCGGTGGGCGCGTCCTCGCCGGCGGCCTCTTCGGACGGCCAATACCAATCGATGGTCTCGACGCGTGTGTGCGAGAGGCGCTGCTTCGCGCGCTTCATCGCGGCCGGCAGCTCGCGCTCCCATTGAGGCACGGCGTAGCGAAGCCGCCGTACCAGGTTCCACAGGCTCGGTGCCGGCAGCGGCGCGTACTTGCGTACGACGACGTCGACCAGCGCGTCCAGCCGCGCCGAGCGGCCGGCTTTGTCAGCGGGCGGCAGCAACGCTTCACGGACACCGTACACACGAATGCCGGCGTCGCGCCGTACCACACGCAGCAGTCCCCGATAGTGCATCCCGACCAGCAGGTGCGTCGTCGCGCTGGAGGAACCGCCCCAGTAGTTCGTGACCGTGCCGTGGCCGAGGTGATCGTCGACCTGGCGCGGGTGGGCTGTGCCCCGTGCCTGCACGAATTGCAGGATGGCCTCGATGCGTTTCTGCCGCGTGCCGGATCGCGGCCTCGTACGTTCGCGCGGGTGCATCAACTCGTAGACGGCGCGCGTGACGAAGCCGTAGTTGACGAAGAAATCTTCTTCGATGCCGAGAGCGGCGTACCGGCGCTCGAGATCACCTGCGCGATACCCGTCGACGCGGTGCCGCAGCGTGAGGTCCTGCGCGCGAGCGGGCGCCCGAATCGGGTCCGCCTGCACGAAGCCGAGCCTGTCGAGCGCGCGCTTGAGCGTCGTCGGTTGAAACAGACTGCGAGCGACGGCGAACCGCCGGAGATCGTCGAGAGTGAGTGACATGAACGTTGAGACAGGTCCGCGGCCGGTCTCATCGTACACGCGCGCAAACGTTCAGTCGACCCACCTCGCTCAGCGACGCTTTCGCGCCTTGACGGGCCGCCTGCTGGTCGCTCGTTTGGCCTTTGGTGCGATCGTGCTCTTGAGATTGAGCGCCACGGCAGCGCGGATCAGATCCTTCAGAGCAGCCTCGTTGATGTTCTCGCCTTCGTGGATATCGATGGCGCGCCTGACGTTTCCCTCGAGGCTGGAGTTGAACAGACGCGACGGGTCCTTCAACTCAGCCCCTTTGGCGAACGTCATCTTGACGGCGCTCTTGTATGTCTCCCCGGTGCAGACGATGCCGGCATGAGACCAGACCGGCGTCCCGGGGTTGGTCGCCTTCGCCCATTTCCATTCTTCGACGATCTCGGGATCGGCCTCGTGAATGAGCGCTCGCACCTTTGCGAGCGTCCTCCCGCGCCAGTCGCCGAGTTTCCTGATCCTGTCGTCGATGGCGGCAGATGCCGGAGCAGTCTCCGCCGGGACGGACTTTGTCATGTCAACTCCACGCTCGAACCAGTTTAGGCCGCAGCTAGACGATATTCCGAAGCGCCTTATGCACTTGCCGGCGTCGTCTGGAGGCGGCGCCAGAAGTAGTACGAGGCCGCCCAGAGCACGCCGGTCAGCGCCGCCCAGATCCACACTTCCAGACGATCGCCGAGCGCGAAGTGGCCGATGAGCGCGGAGACCAGGGTAATGGCGAAGCCGGCGTAGGCCCATTCCTTGAGTCGTGCAGACACCGGCGCAAGCAGCAGCACGACGCCAATCAGCTTGGCCCAGGACAGCTCCACGCGGAAGTAGTCGGGGAAGCCGAGGTGCGTGAACATCTCCGCCACCTGCGGCAAACGCAGCTGCGCGTAGGCCGTGAACGCCATCTGCAAGCTGAAGAGGGCAGTGGCGATCCAGAACCCGATCGTAATTCCCCTGGAGCGGGAGATGCGCAGGTTCTCGACGTTGGTCCTGGTGCTGGCTATGGCGTCGCCGACGAGGAGCGCCGGCTTCTGCAGAGTGGATTCCATGATCTTCCTCCTGCCTGTTTAAGGTTTCGGGGCGTTGGCCGGCCAGCTGGGCGCTTCGACGCCGAGCAGCTTGGCGTACTCCGCGAGCAAGCGCTGCCAACCGCCGACTTTCATGGCATCGGGGCCGACCGTGCGTCCGAGGGGAGTTCCGCTGATCGCGCGATCCATGACATCGAGACAGATGTGCCACCCGGCCGCGCCCATGGCGATGAACCGGCGATCGATGTTGTGCCACAGCGTCAGGCGCGTGCGGGACCCGAGAGCCTCTAGCTCCCATCGCATGTCCATGCCGCCCCACTTGTACTCGAGCACCTTAGGCGCTTCGGCCCGCGTGACGGTTGTTTCAGAGATCATCTCCTTCGGCGCTCCGATCGTGGTGAGCTTGACCTTGGATCCAGTCGTGCCGAGGTTCCCATCGGCATCAAACGGCGCCCACTCGCGCAGGTGCGCGGGGTCGGTCAGCGCCTCCCAGACTTTCTCCGGTGAATGACGGAGCTCTCTGACGAGAACGAGCGTCCATGTCTCTCCGTCCTTCCGGATCTGCGCGCCGGTGGCCGGACCTGGTGTGTACGGCTGACTGTCGATCATTTTCTTCTCCTCGTCTTCTTTCTGGGTGTTCGCGTCGATCGATTCATCCGGTCGAGATGGCGCTCGAGCGCATCGATATGGGCGGACCAGAACCGGCGGAAGGGATCCAGCCAGGCATCGACCTCCTGGAGCGGTTCAGGTCTGAGGCGGTAGAGACGGCGCTGTGCATCCACCGTGGATTCCACGAACCCTGCCTCTCGCAGCACGCGCAGGTGCTTGGACACCGTGGGCTGCGACATTTGAAGTTGACGCTCGATTTCGCCGACCGACTGCTCGGCCGACACCAGCAGGCTCAGGATCGCCCGGCGGTTCGGCTCCGCGATGATTTCGAAGACAGATTCCACGTCCCTGAATATGCCTCACATGGAATATGCCTGTCAAGGCATATAAAGGCAGGATGGGCAGGACAGGCGGGAAGGGCAGGATAGGAAGGAAGGGCAGGAAGGGCAGGATCGGCGGGATAGGCAGGACCGGGGGACGTCTACGGAGTCTTCGCCAGCAGCGGTTCGAGATACGGCCAGATGAGATCCGCGATCGCGCGCGCGCCGGCCTCGTTCGGGTGGGCGCGATCGCTTTGCATCAGCGACGCGTCGGTCATGATCTTCATCAGCACGAACGGGACGAGCGGGACCTTGTAGCGGCTTGCGAGATCCTCGTACGCCTTGTGAAACGCGACGGTGTACCGCCAGCCGTGCATGGGCAGCGCATCCATGCCGACCAGGACCACGGCGATGTCGCGGCGTTGAGCCTCTTCGATGATCGCGCGCAGATTTGACGTCAGCTGCTCGACCGGAAGGCCACGCAATCCATCGTTCGCTCCGAGCGCCACGATCAGGACTTTCACGCTGTCGTCCAGCACGTCCCGATAGCGGCGGAGCGCCCGCGCGGACGTGTCGCCCGACACGCCCGCGTTGAGCACGTTGTAGTGATACCCGTTGTCTTCGAGACGACTCTGGAGCACGGCGGGATAGGCCTTGTCGGCGCCAATCCCGCGGCCTGATGTGAGGCTGTCACCGAGCGCGACAATGCGAGGGCTTTCCGCACGGCTATCGCGGCGCGCCACCGTTTCATCCTGCGGCGCTGCGAATACCGGCGACGCCGCCAGACGAGCGAGTAAGCCGATCAACAGAAGCGTTCGGGTCGACATGCGTCTCATGCCGGCGCTCATCGCGCACGCTCAGCCGGGAACCGGTCTATGCGCCGCCTGCGCGTCCCTGTGTCGTGAGCGTCGCGCCCTTCTTGGCGAAGATCATCGCGAGCAATTTCGCCGGCTGCGTCTGGCTCGCGTTCTTCGACACCTCGTGCGTAGCGCCGGGCTGCTCGTAGAACATCTGTCCCACGTTGTAGGTCTTCTCGTCGCCCTGCCCGGAGATCTTCGTGACGATCGATCCCTCGAGCACGTAGGCGAGCACGAACCCGGCGTGATGATGCATCGTGCCGACGCGCCCGGGCGGATAGTCGACATGGCTGACGGTGACCTCCCAGCCGTCGAGCGTCACGTTCGGAAGTTCCTGCACGAAGACCGGGGGCCGCGGCGCGGCGGCGGCCGGCGTGCTTTGGGTCTGCGCCGCGGTTTCACGGCCAGAGGCGATCAGATCGGCGAACACCGCGAAGGCTGCGACTGCGTCTCGTCGGGACATCATCATGGAAATCTCCTGTGAATCCGATCGGCTTCCTAGAATATCGCGAGCGCGTTCAACGGGAATCCCGTCCCGCCCGCAACCGGCATCGGGTTGATCGTGAGCATGAACGCCCAGCGGTTCAGACGGGCTGCGGTGTCGCCGACCGCTTCGAGATCCTGATTGTCCAGCAGGTTCACGCCGAGGCCCGTGATCATCAGCGTATGGATCGGCAGGGCCACGCCTTCGACCATCGACGGCGTGACGTCCTCCGCCGCATCGCTGCCAAGCAGCGACACCCCGCGCGCCTTGATCCACGGCGCCACCGACGCGTGCAACCCCGCGGCGCTCTGGCCGACGTTCCACGGCCCCAGCTTCTCGCGGCGCGCCCAGCGGCCGGTGCGGATCAGCAGCGCGTCGCCAGGACCGACTTTGACGCCGGCCTTCTTTTCCCAGGCTTCCAGATCCTCGACGTAGATGGCAGTGCCGGGCTCGAGGTACGGCAGGTTCCTGAGCCGCGGAATGTCGACCAGCACGCCGCGCGTGACGAGGCCGGCCTTGAGATTCTGGATGCCGAGCTTGGTGCACCCTTTGTCGGTATTGATGTCGGCGCGGGCGTAGCCGTTGTACGTCTGCTCCTTGTAGAGGATGTGACACAGCGCGTCGATGTGGCTGTGCGCGTAGCCGTGATACTGGATCGCGTACCGATCCATGTTGTTGCCCCGCAGCATCGTGTGCTCGAACGGGCTCGCGTTGTCGTCGGCCTTTTCGGTGAGGAGCGTGTGGGCGAGCGATACCGATTCACCGGTCTTCGCCAGCGCGATCGCCTGCTTGCGCGTGGCCGGCGTAATCAGGTTGATCGATCCGAGTTGATCGTCCGGTCCCCATCGGCCCCAGTTCTTGACCTGCTGGAAGAGCGCGTCGAATTCTGCGGCGTTGCGCGGCGCGCGCCCGGCCGGTTGCGCGCCGAGCGCGACGGCCGACGCGAGCACGACCCCGGCAATTATTCGTGATGTCATGTCCGGCTCCTCAAAGTGGGGCTATAGTATCCGGCGAAAGGGGAGACCTCATGAAAAAGGTAATCCTGAGTGTGTTTGCGGTTCCGTTCATTCTTGCGCCCGCTGTGATGCTGGCGCAATCGGGCATGAAGCCTTCAGCGGCGACCTACATCAGCGACGAAGAAGTGAAGGCTGTCAACGCTCTGCCCGGCATCGACCGGACGATCAGAGTGGTCGACATCGGTCCCGAGAATTTCGCGGTCGGCATCATTCATCGTGGGGCGACCGGTGCGGCGGCGCGGGGCGCGGCTGCGGGAGCGGCTGGAGCCGCGGGTGCGGGTCGGGGAGCAGGTGCCGGCGCCGGAGCCGGCGCGGCGGCGGGACGCGGCGCTGCTGCGGCTGCCGAGCCGTGCGGCGAACAGTCCACCGCACCGGTCACCGGCACGCCTGGCGCGATCGCCCACGATCAGCAGACCGAGGGGTATCTGATCGTCTCGGGATCCGGAACGCTCGTCACCGGCGGGAAAATCGTCAACGGACGGCGATCCCCGGCCGAGAGCGAAGTGACCAAGATCCTCAACGGTCCATCCTGCAGCGGAACGACGACAGGCGCCGACGTGGTGAAGAAGGTCGTGAAGACCGGCGACATCATCATCATCCCGGCCGGCGTGCCGCACGGCTGGTCCGATATCCCGGAACACGTCGACTATCTGAGCTTCCGCCCGTCAGCGCGCGTGCTCGAGGCCGGCTACGTCAACCCGGCGCTCAAGAAGTAAGAATTGAGAATTAGGAATTAAGAATTAGGAATTAAGAAAAAAGAATTCTGGGCCGCCTCCGTTCCGACGGGGCGGCCTTCTTAATTCTTAATTCTTAATTCTTACTTCTTAATTCCCGACGGCCGCGGTCCCCTGCCGCCCCGCGCCGGCCGACTGAATCGCGTGCAGGCCGGCGAACACGCCGCCCCTCGCCAGCAGTTCCTCGTAGGTTCCCTGCTCGACGACTTCTGCGTCCTTCACCACGAAAATGATGTCGGCGTTCCGGATGGTGTTCAGATGGTGCGCGATCACGATTGACGTGCGCCCTTTCATCAGCCGGTCGAGCGCTTCAGTCACGTATCGCTCGGACGCCGCGTCGAGCCCGGCAGTGGGCTCGTCCAGCACGAGGATTGGGGTGTCGCGCACGATCGCCCGCGCGATCGAGATGCGGCGGCGCTGGCCGCCCGACAGCGTCGCGCCGCGCTCGCCGACCATCGTCGCGTAGCTGTCTGACATCTTCACGATGAACTCGTGCGCGTTCGCCAGTTCCGCCGCGCGCACGGTGTCCTCGATTTCCGCGTCCGGCTTCCCGTACGCGATGTTCTCCCACACGGTTCCGCGGAACAGCAGCGTGTCCTGGAGGACGAAGCTGACCTGATCCCGAAGCGATTTGAGGGTGAACTCACGGATGTCGTGTCCGTCGATCAGAATCCGTCCCTGCTGCGGATCGAAAAAGCGGGGAATCAGCCCTGCAATCGTGGTTTTTCCGGTGCCCGATGGGCCGACGATGGCCGCTACTTGGCCGGGCTCGATGCGAATCGAGACGTCCTTCAGGATGGGCGTCGTGCCGTCGTAGCTGAACGTGACGTGGTCGAACGTGAGGCCGCCCGCAAATCGCGGCGCCGGCCGTGCGTCCGGCAGATCCCGAATGCGGCTCTCCATGTCCAGCAGTTCCTGGATACGCTCGAAACTGATGGCCGCCTTCGAAACCGTGTTGGTCATCTTCGAGAGGTCGCGCATCGGCTTGTATGTCTTGCCGAGGTACATCAGGAAGATGATCAGCTGTCCTGTACTGAGCGCCCCGGCCATCACGAGCCGTGCGCCATAGCCCAGCACGAGGCAGGTGCCGACGGCGACGAGCAGATCCACCATCGGCGACAACCGCGCCTTCATGCTGCGGGCCCGCAATCCGGCCGCGACGTTCTGCCGGCTCTCCCAGTCGAACCGCCGATCCTCGTAATCCTCGCGCGCGTAGGCCTGCACGACCTGGATCGACGTCAGCACTTCGGCAACGCCTGACATCAACTCGCCTTCGCGTTTCTTGACGAGCCGTGACGCTTTCTTGATGCGCTTGGTAGACACGTAGACGAACAGGAACATGACCGGCGCGACCGACAGTCCCACGAGCGTGAAGCGCCAGTTCATGTAGAACATCACGCCGAGCATCCCGGCGAGCGTGAGCACGCTGATGACGATGCCGAGGAGCGCCGAGGTGATGAAATCCTGCACGGCGTCGATGTCGCTAGTCACGCGGGTGAGCAAATCGCCGGCGCGCGATTCTCCGTGCTCGGCGAGCGACAGCCGCTGGATCCGCTGATACACCATGCGGCGCAGATCGTGCGCCACCCACTGCGCCACGCTCGTCGTGAGCACCTTTTCGCCGTAGGAGCTGATGGCGCCAATCACTGCGATCAGGAGGACGGCGGTGAGCGCGAAGTTCAGCGTCGCGAAGGCGTTGTTGGGGAAAAGGGCCACAATCGCCTCGAGCCGCGGCGGCAGCTTCTTGCCCTGCAGGATGTTGTCGACGACGATCTTGATGGGCCACGGCTCGAGCACGTCGGCGAGCGTCTCGCCCATCACCGCGACAAAGGCCAGCGCCAGCGGCTTCCAGTGCGACCGCGCCAGGTGACCAACCAGCGGCATCCCGGCGAGGGTCAGCAGCGGCCGCGCGGCCGTCTCCTTCGTCTTCGACCTCTTCTTCTCCTTCGTCACGTCAGAGCCCGTCGCACATCACTTCATGAACCACTCGAAGCCTTCACGGACGACGGCCGGCGTCACGCCGTGGCGGCCCTCGTATTCGCGGTACGTCACGTCGTACCCGAGCGACTTCAACCGCGGGACGAATTTCCGGCTGGTCACGTCGATGGGCATGATCGGATCGCTCAATCCGTGCGAGATGAAGATCTTCGGCTTGCCGTGCACTTCCGCCGGCTGCATCACGCCGGGCGAGAACGCCATGATCCTGCCGAACGTGTCGCCGGTGCCAAGGCCGAGCGATAGCGCGTAGGACGCGCCGTCGGAATGGCCGGCGATCGCCATCCGCTTGCGATCGACGTTGCAGCGCGCGTAGGTGTCCTTCAGCGCCAGCCCGATGAACTCGACGTCCTCGCCGTAGCCGTGCAGCAGCATGTCCCAG
>DASSGK010000416.1:0-2436 GCA_035693505.1 Vicinamibacterales bacterium | reverse complement strand
GGGGCAGATCAGGAAGTCGGCGCCGACCGCCGCCAGCTTGTTCGCAGACGCCAGCATCAGATCGCCGACCGCTTGCCAGTCGTTTCGATAGATGCGCGTCATGTAGTCAGCGAGCGAGTGCGTGTGCATCGAGACCTCGGGATGCGCGTGCGGTCCCAGGAGCTGTGCGCCCTCGACGCAGATGGTCTTGTAGCAGAGCGCTGCTCCTTCGGCCGAGCAGCCCACGATGCCGATGTGTTGAGGCATGATGTTCGTCTCTAGAGTTCGCTCCCACGAGCGTAACCCAGGTTTTCAATAGTGACGCAGGCCTTCAGGCCTGCAGACGCAGCGCTGAAGCGCTGCGCCACATCGAGGGCGCGGTCTTCGGCGGTCTCTGCGGTCTCCGCGGTGGCTTCTGAGCGTCAGCCGCCTGCGTTACACTCAATTCCGGTCCGGTGACTGCCCCTCGCGCTGAATACCAACGTCGTCTCGACCTCTGGCGTCAGCGGATCGCCGAGCTCGATCGCATCAACTTCATCATTTCCAACGTCCGCCTGGTGATCGCGCTTATCGGCGCCGTCCTGCTCTGGATGGCGTTCGTGCGCTTTTCGATCTCGCCTTTCTGGCCGCTCGCGGCGTGGCTCGCGTTCGCCGTGCTCGCCGTGATCCACGCCAAACGACTGCAGCGTTTTGAACGCGCGAAGGCGGCCGAGCGGGTCTACATGCGTGGCCTCGATCGCCTCGACGGCCGCTGGACCGGCAGTGGCCGCGACGGCGCGCCGTTTCTCACGGATCATCCGTACGCCGGCGATCTCGATCTGTTCGGGCCGGCATCGCTGTTCGAGCTGCTCAACACGACGCGAACCGAGATCGGCGAGCTGACGCTGGCGGAGTGGCTGCGCGCGCCCGCGCCGTTGGCGGAAGTCAGAGCACGTCAGGCGGCGATCGACGAGCTGCGACCCATGCTCGATTTCAAGGAGGACGTCGCGGTCCTGGCGTCCGAGTCGCCGGTCGGCCGCACGGGATTGCTGGCGGTGTGGGCCGCGTCGCCCGGAGTCGGTTTCGCGCCGACGCTGCGAGCGGCGCTGGCCGCGATCGCCGTCATCACCGTCGTGCTGGCCGTCGTGGTCTACCGTGACCTCATCGCGCCGGAGTGGCTGTTTGCCTGGCTCTTGTTGGAGGCGGCCTTCGCCGCCCTGTGGCGGCATGAGTTTCATCGGGCGCTGCATGGGATCGACACGCCGGAACGAGATCTCGCGCTCCTCTCCGGGGTTCTCGCGCGGATCGAGTCCGAACGTTTCACGTCCCCGCGCCTGGTCAGGCTCCACGAGGCGTTGTTGACCGCGGGTGTGCCGCCGTCACGGCGCATCGCGCAGCTGAGAACGCTGGTGTCGTGGCTCGACGCGACGCACAACATGATGTTCGCGCCGATCGCGTTCGTCCTGATGCTTCGTCCGCAGCTGGCGATTGCCATCGATCGCTGGCACGCGTCGTTTGGCGGCGCCGTCGCCACGTGGCTGGAAGCGGTCGGCGACATCGAAGCGCTCGCGGCGCTGGCGACCTTCGCGTACGAACGGCCGGACGACCCCTTTCCGGAACTGGTCGAGTCGGGCCCCGTCTACGAAGCGGACGGTCTCGGTCACCCGCTGATCCCGTCGACGGTCGGCGTGCGCAACGACGTCAGGCTCGGCGCAGCCGCGCCGCACGTGATCATCGTGAGCGGCTCGAACATGTCCGGCAAGAGCACGCTGCTGCGGTCGGTCGGCGTCTCGGTCGTCCTCGCGCTGGCCGGCGCGCCGGTAACCGCCACCAGGCTGCGCGTGTCGGCGCTCTCGCTCGGCGCCACGCTGCACATCGAAGATTCGCTTCAGGCCGGCCACTCGCGCTTCTTCGCGGAGATCCTGCGCATTCGGACGATTGCCGATGCCGCGCGCGGCGCCGTGCCGCTGCTCTTCCTGCTGGACGAGATTCTCCACGGCACAAACTCGCACGATCGCCGAATTGGCGCCGAGGGGATCGTGCGCGCGCTCGTCGGTCTCGGCGCGATCGGCCTGGTCACGACGCACGACCTCGCCCTCACCGAGCTGCCGGCGACGCTCGGCTCAGCCGTCAACATGCATTTCGAAGATCGGCTGGAAGACGGGAAGATGATCTTCGACTACCGGATGCGCCCGGGTGTGGTCGAGCACAGCAATGCGCTCGCGCTCATGCGTGCGATCGGTCTGGACGTGTAATTGCAGGTCGTCCGGGTATGACCATTGAGCAGCCACCGAAGCCGATTCCCGATGTGCCGCGGCCGATCGATCCCATCGACAGCCCGCCGCCCGACATCAAGCCGGTTCCGCCGCCGGACATTCCGGTGCCGTCGCAGCCACCTGTAATGCCTGAACGCGGTGCTCCGCGAGTGGGCTGACAGCCTTTGAGATACACGAACTGCTGGAGCGCGGATGGGTTCGT